>CAYURX010000166.1:0-5621 GCA_964447245.1 uncultured Coprococcus sp.
ATATTTTATGCATCTTTTGCCGGTTTGTTAAGCAATTTATTTCCCTTCATCCGCAATATGCTCAACAGCTTCCGTAACTGCCTCATCTTCACCTGACTTACTTGTAAAACGATGAATAATATCCGGGGCCATATCAATAATCTTTGTCACAGGGTCAGTGCTTCCAACCGGAATCATGCGGACAGAGCCATCCTTGATCACCAGCACGGCACTTGGTTTCATTTTACCGCCCATACCGCCGCCGGCACTGTTTTTATGATCCTGGCTCCATGCACCGGCGCCTACGCCAAAGGACACATCCACAAGGGGCAGAATCAGAGTATCATTGACGTGGATCGCGTCTCCCACAACGGTTTTTGTTGTCATAAAGTTGTCCATACCTTTAAATAAAGATTCAACGGTTTCATTAAATGCGTGATCTGACATATTCCATTCCTCCATGTTTAAATATTTTTAACCTGCCTGACAATGGTAAAAAATTGTCTGTTTAAAAAGCTGCGTACAAGCAAAACGACGATCGGCAGCATCCGGATCTGACCGTGCAGCCGTACTTCGCCTTCCATCACTTCCTGCTGAAACTCCGGCTGCAATACCATCCGTTCCCGGCAAACCGGATACAGCACACTCAGGAATCCAAGCACCTGGCCGGTCGTTGCAGGATCATCAAAACCAAAATGCCACAATAGCCTGTCGATCTTCGGCAGCATACGAAGCACCAGCTTTTTCAGCCGGCCCAGAAACAACATCAGCCACCGGTGATTCTTCTCGTCATGATAAATGTCCAGAAGTTTATTTTTCTTTTCCAGCAGCCGGGTCATTTGATCGCTCAGATGCCGGAACTTTTGAGTCATCGCAGATGGCAAATGCAGGATGCTCCTGCATACCCCCGCTATTTTTTTCAGGATATTCAGAATGTGGTTCAGTAAATCGACAACCCTGTTTCTGCCTGTTTCTTCTATATAGATCGTATCATCTATATTTTCATCTTCTACATTGCCATTTTCTACATTTTCATCTGTTTTATCGTCATTTATTCTATCTGTATCTGGTATTTTATCGATATTCCTGTCCGCAGTTCTATCTGTATCTGGTGTTTTATCGATATTCTTGTCCGCAGTTCTATCTATATCTGAAATTTTATTGATGTCTGCATCTATACTTTTATCTACATTTTTCTCAGGTGTCCTGGTTTTAGTTTTGCTTACACGTTTCTTTTTTATACGCTTTTTACGTGGACGCAGGTTGTCATACAATGTAAAGCAGGCGATACGCAGACGCAGATGCAGCCGCCGGCCCTCTGCCTCCCCTGTATCGAAACGTACAAAAAATCCCAGCAGATGCAGCAGCCATGAAACTTGCGCTTCCGCCTCAATGTCAGAGTATTTTGCTGCGCTGACCTTATACCGGACGGGTACAAGCAGCACGATCAGGACAAGCAATACCACCAGACACAGAAGGGCCAAAAGTATAATGCCAATTATTTTTAACAGGAGAAAAAGTATATGTAACAACTTGACACCTCAAAATCATTCAAAATAGGCGTGAACATCCGTGCCGCCAGTCGCTTTTAAAACATCCAGCACGATCTGCCCGGCCAGTTCACATGCCTCACGTCTGCTTCCGGCCAGCCCGATCACCAGTTGGTCTTTTGGATAGAACTGCGGTATACGAAGCAGTTCACTGTGACAGATATCCAGAAGATCCTGATGATTTTTCGCCGGCATCAGACAGTAAGTACCCGTCATCTTTTTCGTAAAACGAATCACGTATTGATAATAAAGGCTTTTTCCCTGCATGGAATCGCCCAAATACAGCTTTTTATACCAGCGCATATGCCACTCCTACCATTCACTGTCTGCCATGATCGTACGGATCAGTTTGGCCGATGCGTATAACTCCGCCTGATCTCTGCAATTTTCAAAATTCTGTCGGATAAACATCTCGCCTTCCTCCAGACTGTCACAGGCCAACGGCAGTTTGGTCAGGGCATCCGCAATGACCGCACGGCGGATATTCATCGGATGATCATGGAAAATATCTCTGTACATTGATAATAGCTTATCCGTTTTTTCCATAATATAATCACGGTCTGTCACAAAAATTTCCCGGTCCGCATCCAGTTTCGCCATCAGGTCGATCCCCGACAAAATATTGGATAATTTCAGGCTGCGCACCAGATCTGTCAAACCGCATTCGGCAATTTCAGCAGCATAGCGTCTGGCAGTGCCCGCCAACTGATCTTCAAAGAGCACATGCATTCCTACAAGCTTCTCCTGATAAGCGTTGAGCCGGGTGATATCAGACAGAATATCCTCATCCATACCGATAAAATCATGTTCTCTGGCGGCTTTCATATAGGCACTGATACAGCCGCAGGCCAGCGGCGCGACTTCTTTGTCCGTTCCGGCAAACGGCATATTCAACAACAGAATATACAGATCATTCATCAATTCCAGCAACTGAAAATCATAAGAGAATGCCTGTCCAATCTGCTGGCTGGCGATCTGCAGTTTGTCAAGAGCGGCCTCTACCTTTTCTGCATTCATCTGCTCAAAATCCAGAGCTTCCATGTCGCACACAATATCATAGAGGTCCTCATAGGCCGGATTCAGTTCTGTACTGCGCGGCAGCACCGCCTGATGATACATTTCATCAAAAAAATGATCCGCAATATCGCTGCGTGTCCCCATGTAATAACTGCAGCCCTTTTGAACCATATCCATAAAACGGCTGCGGGTCATACGCACCGGCATCTCACCAAACACATCCTGCAGACGCGTATTCATACCGGACGGCTCCTGATCTCTGCATATAAACTGATGGATCTCCGTCATCAGCCCTTCTAAGTCAACCGGACGAACTTCATCTTCATACTGATACTGGATGCGGTTCATCACATGCTCATAAATACCAAGAATATGCACATAATCATATAAACACTGCATCCGCGCGATCAGGGCGTTTCTCATGCCGTCCAATTTCTGTCTGTCTGTTTCCGGCGAAGTATGATCCTGGCTGAGCAGATCCTTCTCGATCAACGTCAGCAGATTTTCGAAATCATCCTTCGTTTTGTCTGCGTCCGGGCCGCCGGCTTTCTCCAGATCATCGTAATACGATGAAAAATTAACCGCCAGCCGGCAGTAAGCTAACTTCATATAACCTGCTGCCAGAATATCCGTGAAGCGCTGCAGCGTTTCAGCCGGACGCACACCCCTGTCAAGATCTTTTAAAATTCTGTTCTCACTCATACAGAATTGACTCCTTTATCCTAAATTTTATCCTTCATCCTATTAGTATACCACTTTTTACCATCGGTGAACAGCCTATTGCACATGGGTATGGGTAAATAAATGGTCCTGGCAATACTCATAATTGCCATTGCATTTTGAACAGAAACGAAATTCCAGTTCCGGATTCGTCTCGTCTGTCCGCCCGCAGACCGCGCATCTGTGCTTGCTGATCCGTGATGTATTCCGAACGGCCTTTGTATAAGCCGCGCGCCTCTTCATCTGGGGCGGCGACACACGAACCTTCATAAACGAGAAGAAATAAATGGCGAAATTCATCAGGGCCAGAATAATGGATATCTTTGTGCCGATACCGCCGACAGCCACTTCATAGAGCAGGAAGGCAATGTCAAGATAAGCCAGCCACTTGATCTTGATCGGAATCAAAAACATCAGCAGCATCTGCATATCCGGGTACAAAAAGGCAAAGGCCAGGAAAAGGGACATATTAATATAATAGGTATCCATCCAGTAGACCTGTCCAGTCACAAAATAGGTGATAAAAGAACCGATAATGGTAAAAAGCACGCCTGAAAAATAATAGATATTGAATCTGAAGGCACCCCAGTGGTTCTCCAGGGTCTGTCCCAGCATATAGTATAAATATAAGGTAAAAATAAAAAATATGATATTGTTATTCGGTGACTGTATCAGGAATGTGACCAGACGCCATATCTCGCCGTGCAGGATCCTCTCAGGATTCAGGCTCAGGTAATACATATAAACCTGCGGCGCGGCCAGACTGACAAACAGACCGATGACATAGAATAAACAAATATATTTCATCAGATTCGGGATGGCATAACGGCCAAATTTTCTCTCCATTTTATTGAAAAACTTTTCCAACGTATTCTCTCCTTCCGAACGCGTACTGCGTTTCAATGATATGCTGTAATTATAGGTTTTCCTTGTATTTTTGTCAATGAAATCCTGCCCGATAATATGATTTATTACTGTTCACGGAAATCTGTGAGCAGTATGCCGGAGCGTCGTGCTTGCACGTAAGAAACAGCATAGCTGCCACAGATTGACTGTGAAACAGCAACCTCCACACAGTCACAGACAAAAGCGGACATTTATGGCCGCGACAGATGTGAAGCGGCTGGTCTGTGACTTGTTTGTGTGGAGGGGCGTGAACAGTAACTATGATTTTGGGCAAAGTCATATTACCGGACACTGGCTTTTTCTTTTGTTTTTTCTATTAACTCTCCTGGCGCAGGATCCTGTCAGACGGGATCATCAAAACCGTTCCGGCCTGGTACCTTGGGATATAGCTTGGATTCAGCGCTTTTAACTCATCATAAGTCATGCGGAACATGGAAAGGATCTGTTCAAGATCATCCTCCTCCCGGACAACATATGGGAAAGTCTCACCATTTCCCGGCCGGTTATCATCAGGCATGGCATTTTTCACAGGTATGCACAGCCGGTCCCCGACCTGAAGATTATAGATACGCACCCCCGGATTCTGCCAGATCAGGTCCGCAATTTTAACATCATAAACTCTGCTCAGCTTATAAAGCGTATCCCCCTTTTTTATCTCATGGATGACGCCGTTACAGGGACGGCCATTTAAATCTGCTCCACTTACAAAATAATTCATGGCATCTATTTCCTGTTTTTTATTATAATCTATGTACCGGAATTGTAAATGTGCTTCTTATTTTTTTAATAGAATCACCACTTAGTTTATTTATTTTTAACTTTTTTCAATTATATGGCAGTTGTTTTTTAACGCTTCCTGTCGTATAATAGAAACGACTTGCGAATCAGCAGGTTTTGTTTTCATCATAAGAATGGTAAATATATTAACATTCAGATTTTACATAAGGAGGGTAGCGATTCCTGTTTCTGGAATCGGTATATATGAATCCAACTTTTTTACTTGGTATTGATGTCGGCTCGACGACTGTAAAAATTGCAATCCTCGATACCGACAAACATGTCCTTTTCTCGGACTACGAAAGGCATTTTGCCAACATCAGAGAGACTCTGCTCGATCTGATCACAAAGGCCCGCAGCGAACTGGGGAATATGGACCTGCATCCAATGATCACAGGTTCAGGCGGCATGTCTATCTCCAAATATATTCATGTGCCATTTGTACAGGAGGTTATCTCCGTTTCAAGCGCTCTCGGATATTTTGCGCCTCAGACAGACGTTGCCATCGAACTTGGCGGCGAAGATGCAAAGATCATTTATTTTGAAAACGGCAATGTGGAACAGCGGATGAACGGCATCTGCGCCGGTGGTACCGGATCCTTCATTGACCAGATGGCCAGCCTTCTTGAAACTGATGCGGCAGGTCTCAACGAGTACGCCAAAGATTACAAG
>CAYURX010000167.1:0-5534 GCA_964447245.1 uncultured Coprococcus sp.
CGATGCTGATCAGGTTATCATAGTCGATCGGAATATCAATGTGCTCTGCCGGAAGACATCCGCCGGAAGGACCGCCGGTCTGGGCTGCCTTGAACTTCTTGCCGTTCGGGATACCGCCGCCGATATCTTCGATAATCGTACGGAGCGTCGTACCCATAGGTACTTCCACAAGACCCGTATTATTGATCTTGCCGTTGACAGCAAATACCTTTGTACCCTTGGATTTCTCTGTACCCATGGACGCAAACCACTCAGCGCCGTTTAAGATGATCTGAGGGATGTTGGCATAGGTCTCAACATTGTTCAAAATCGTCGGGCTCTCAAACAGACCCTTGACAGCCGGGAATGGCGGTCTCGGTCTTGGCTCACCTCTGTTGCCTTCAATGGAAGTCATCAGCGCTGTCTCCTCACCACAGACAAAGGCGCCTGCTCCAAGTCTTAAATCAATATCAAAATCAAAGCCTGAATCGAAAATATTCTTGCCGAGCAGACCGTATTCTCTGGCCTGATTCAGAGCGATCTTCAAACGTTCAACGGCGATCGGATATTCGGCACGGACATAGATATAACCCTGGGATGCACCAATGGCATAACCTGCAATAGCCATGGCCTCAAGTACAACATGCGGATCACCTTCCAGCACGGAACGGTCCATGAACGCACCCGGGTCACCTTCATCGGCATTACAGCAGACATATTTCTGAACATTGCCTCTGTTGCCCGACGCGAATTTCCACTTCATACCGGTAGGGAAACCGGCGCCGCCGCGTCCGCGAAGGCCGCTGGCCAAAATCGTCTCAATGACATCATCCGGTGTCATCTCAGTCAATACACGGCCAAGGGCTTCATAACCGCCTGTACCGATATATTCATCAATACTCTCAGGATTGATGATACCGCAGTTTCTAAGAGCCACACGATGCTGCAGTCTGTAGAAATCCGTATCCTTCAATGCCTTTGCCGTACCTTCATCTTCTACATATAATAAACGTGTCACAACACGTCCCTTTAACAGATGTTCAGAAACGATCTCAGGAATATCCTCAGGTTTCACCATGGAATAGAACACAGCTTCAGGATAAACAACAACAACCGGCCCCTGTGCACATAAGCCATGACATCCTGTCTTTACAATCGCAACTTCATTCTTCAAACCATTTTTCAATAATTCTTCTTCAAAAATACTGATGAGCGTCTCACTGCCGGAGGATGTACATCCGGTGCCGCCGCAAACCAATACATGGGAACGATACATAGTTGTCTACCTCCTATAATCTGGTTTCACTTAATGTGTATTTTGTCAGCACATGACCTCTGATCAGATGCTGCTCGATCACTTCCTCAGCCTTCTCAGGTGTCATCTTAATATAGGTAACTTTTTCTTTACCCGGCTCATAAACTTCTACGATCGGCTCATACTGACACAAACCGATACAACCTGTCTGTGTAACGATCACATTGGTCAACTGCTTCTTCTGAACTTTCTCCGACAATGTTGTCAAAACCGGTCTTGCACCACTGGCAATACCACAGGTTGCCATACCGACAACCACACGGATATGATTATTGTCTTCGCCTCTCATATTCACCTGTCCCTGCATCTTGTCACGGATGGCTTTTAATTCTGCGAGAGATTTCATAATGATTCCTCCTCACTTTAAATGGCCGCGCCGCCGTCTGTCTCCAGCTTATTCTCGTTAAGAAATTCACGGATATATTGTGAAACTTCTGGCACATCCAACGGAACATTTTCTAAAATTTTTTTAAACTCTCTTGTGTCCAACGTAAACGACTTGTCGTTAAATCTGTATACATACAAAAAATCAATAGACGTATTAAATGTAATCAATGTATGGATCGTGCCATTGATGTCGCCAAGGGGCATCCTGTCAATATGTGACAGTCCGAATACAGCCGTTACCACCGTCCCTTTCCCCGGCTCGGAAACAATTGAGAAACTGCCCCCGGTACTTATGGCTGCCAGTTTGAAAAACGGTACGCCAAGACCGATCTTCCTTGTTGTTCTGGTCGTAAAAAACGGATCTTCCACATGAGCGACCTGCTCCGGCGTCATACCGCAGCCATTGTCCTCAATGATGATCGTCAACGTATCCGCCTGTTCATTCACATCCACGCGGATCTGTATGAGCGATGCTTCGGCCCGCACGGAATTCTGCGCGATATCCAATACATTCAACGCTATTTCCGGCATCATAATCAGTTATATTTCTCCACTACACTATAGACATCATCAACTGTTAAGCGGCCATATACTTCTCCATTCACCATCATTACCGGTGCAAGACCGCAGGCGCCAACGCAGCGGCAGGCGTCCAGTGAAAACTTGCCATCCGGTGTGCATTCACCGCCCGCAATATCCAGGATCTCCATCAGCTTATTGTAAATATCGCCGGAGCCCTTAACATAACAGGCTGTACCAAGGCAGACAGAAATCTGATACTTACCCTTAGGATTCAAGTTAAACTGTGAATAGAACGTTGCCACTCCATAGATCTTCTCCAGCGGTACTCCCAATTCGTCGGAAATAATGACCTGGACTTCCTTCGGCAAGTAACCATAAATGTCCTGTGCTTTCTGCATGATCGGCATCAGGCATCCCTTCTCATCTCTGAGTTCATGAATTACCTTCAATAATTCTTCTCTCTGCTCATCCGTGCCGTAAAAAGGCACCGTTTTCTTATTTGAAGACAAAAGAATCCCTCCTTAAATTTTTTTATATTATAACATTCTTTTTCATAATATTCTACAGTTTTTTTACTTATTCATTAGCAACTTTTTAACGAAGATTGTTAAATTATTGTTCTTTTTCAAATACATCCCGTCATTTTTTCTAATCGCATTCCACTATAAATTGAATATTTTTGTTGAATTTCACAAGAACTCGTGCTATACTGAATCATAACAAAATTAAAAACAATGGACAACATATTATATAACAGGAGGGTCCCTATGTTCGTAAAAGATATTATTCAACTACTGGATGCCACTCTGGTTTCCGGTACAAATGTGGACACCATAGAAATACATTCCGGCTGCGGCTGTGATATGATGAGTGACGTTCTGGCCTTTGTGAAGGATCAGCCGGTCCTTCTGACAGGGCTTTGCAACCCTCAGGTCATCCGTACCGCGGAGATGATGGATATTATGTGTCTTGTATTCGTCCGTGGCAAACAGCCCGATGAACGCATGATCGAACTGGCCCGCGAACGGGATATCTGTGTGCTCACCACACCGCATACTATGTTTACCGCCTGCGGCATCCTGTACCAGGCCGGTCTGGTTGGAGGTGCTTGATTTTGGATGATTCAATCAGACTTGACTACACTGTTTCACCGGAGGATTTTACCCGTGCGGGCGAAGCCAGCAGCGATTTGAAAAATATGCTCAAACAGCTTGGCGTTGCACCGAATATTGTAAGAAAAGTTTCCATCGCCATGTATGAAGGCGAGATCAACATGGTCATCCATGCCAATGGCGGCACGATTACCGTATATATCAGCACTTCCGAAGTGAAAATGATTTTAAAAGACTCAGGTCCCGGCATACCGGACATTGAGAAGGCCATGCAGGCCGGCTATTCGACAGCGCCGGACAATATCCGCTCCCTCGGCTTTGGTGCAGGGATGGGGCTGCCGAATATGAAGAAATATTCTGATGATATGCAGATAGAAACAGAGCTTGGTGTCGGTACCACTGTCACCATGATTGTCAATTTAGCTTGACACTCTTTGAAATAATATAGTAGCTGAAAGGAAGGTGAACGAATGAACAAGAAATTCTTTCACTCCGTATACCTTGATGAAAGCCTGTGCAAAGGCTGTATCAACTGCATCAAACGATGTCCCACAGAGGCCATCCGGGTCCGCAATGGCAGAGCATGCATTACAAGCCAGTTCTGCATTGACTGTGGCGAATGTGTAAGAACATGCAGTCATCATGCCAAGAAAATACATATTGATTCACTGGAAATTTTGAATAAATATACCTATACCGTTGCACTGCCGGCGCCTTCGCTCTACGCGCAGTTCAACAATCTGGACGATATCAATATCCTGCTGACCGCTCTCATCTACCTCGGATTTGACGATGTATTTGAAGTGGGCGCGGCGGCTGAACTTGTTTCGGAAGCCTCCCGTAAATATGTGAGCGAGCATCGTGAGCACTGGCCGTACATCAGCACTGCCTGTCCGTCCGTTGTCCGTCTCATCCGCGTTCGGTTCCCGAACCTGATCGAGCACTTGCTGCCGATCAATCCGCCCGTTGAAGTGGCGGCCACACTGGCCCGCAAAAGAGCCATGGCCAAAACCGGGCTACCCGCCGACCAGATCGGCATTATCTTCATCTCACCATGTCCGTCGAAGGTCACCTATGTCTGGTCGCCTCTCGGCAAGGATCATAGCGAAATCAACGGCGTCCTCGCAGCAAAAGACGTTTATCCGCTCCTGCTGCCTCATATGAAGGAAGCGGAAACATCACCTATGAATCTGGCCATCGCCGGCAAAATTGGCGTCGGCTGGGGATGCAGCGGCGGCGAGGCCGGCGGCATGATCACAGACAGTTATCTGGCTGCCGACGGCATTGAGAATGTGATCCGGGTACTGGAAGACCTGGAAGATGAAAAATTCTCCACTCTGCAGTTCATTGAACTGAATGCCTGCAGCGGCGGCTGCGTCGGCGGCGTCCTGAATGTGGAGAATCCTTATGTCGCCAAAGCAAAACTGAAAAATTTGAATAAATATCTGCCTGTTGCCCGGAGTCACAGTGAAGACATCCCACAGGATGCGGAGCTTGAATGGAATACACAGGTAGAATATGAACCTGTTTTCCGTCTCGGCAATAACATGCTGGAGAGCATTTCCAAGATGAAACAGATCGACGAATTATGCAAGGAATTCCCAGGACTTGACTGCGGTTCCTGCGGCGCGCCGACATGCCGCGCGCTGGCTGAGGATATTGTCCGCGGCAAAGCAGAGAAAAATGACTGCGTCCATATCCTGAGAAGTCATATTCACAAGCTGTCCGCAACCTATACGCAGCTGGCCAGAGAAGCCGTGATTGGCGGCGACGACCCGAACGCCTGTATCCATATGCTTATGAATTATGTCGACAAACTGACGGCGGAAGTGGCCCTGCTTGATTCGCATAATCTGAAACATTCTGAAGAGGAGAACAACGATGACTATTCATGATCTGATCGAACGTCAGCTTTTTGAAATTGAAAATATGGGCGATGAACCGGAGCGCACAATGACGCAATTATTTTGCTGCGATCTGCTGAGTATCGCCATGAGCCGGGCACCGGAAGGCTCGGCCTGGGTCACTGTCATGGGGAATATCAATACGCTGGCCGTTGCGTCTTTATGTGATGTGGCCTGCATCATACTGGCTGAGGGCGTCCATCTTGACGATGCCGCCCTGGCAAAGGCCGGACAGCAGGGCATTATGGTTTTCCACACAGATATGCCCGTATTTGATGCAGCCCTGAGTCTGCACGATCTGCTCCATGCTTAATT
>CAYURX010000168.1:0-5533 GCA_964447245.1 uncultured Coprococcus sp.
TTTCTCAAGGGCCGGGAACAGGATGCGGTGGGAAACCGTTGTTTCACATACAGGGTCCTCGTTGCTGGCGGCCAGAGATTCAATGTTGGCTTCGGCTTCCGCAAATGACGCTGTATTATCCGGCAGTCCGGCCACGCAAAATTCCATGTGGGCGTCGCCGGCCACGATGCCGTTTGGACGGCCGCCGGAAATTGGCGCTACATTGTAATAAATCTCACGTTCGTAGTCGTTGAAGCTGTATAATTTGAGAATCTTGTGGGCCAGCTCTTTGGTGGCACTGTGTCCGGCCAGATAAGCGCCGCCCGCATGGGCTTCTACACCCTTTACATCCAATGCGCCGAGAATCACACCCTTGCGCTCAGTGACAACGCCGTAGCCTTTTTCAGTTTGGGCCGCACTTTCAAAAATATAGGCACATTCCGTGCCGGGAGCTTCTTTTTCAAAAACTTCACGGCTGGTGATGGAGCCGATTTCCTCATCGCAGCTATAGAGCATGACGATTTCCTTGTTCGGCAGTATTCCCAGTTCGCTGGCAATTTTGACGGCAAAGGCAGAGACGGCGAAGCCGGCCTTGCAGTCGCCGGATCCAAGGCCGTGCAGCCAGGTTGCCTCGTCCACGTACGGCGGAAATTTTTCGGCATAGCCAACCGGGAATACGGTATCCAGATGCGCGTTCAGAATGATCTTGCCATCCGGATGTTCCGGTTTGATGCGGGCGATCAGATGAGTCCCGGTGCCCTCAAAAAACATTTCTTCCATCGTGACGCCCGGAATCGTTGCCAAAACAGAGCGGGCAATATCGACCACCTGACGGTTGCCGGACACATATTTCGATTCACTGTCAATCGCTGTCATTTTTTTCAGAAGTTCAACCTGCGTGCCGAGATATTGCTGAGACAGGTTTTGGATCTGTTTAATAATCTTGGGTTCCATTGCATAGACTTCCTTTCTGTTGATGTATGAAAATTCGTTTCTGATAAAGTAAACGGCTCACAGTTCCTTACGCCAGGGAATGACGATCCTTTCCACAAGGCTCACCATAGCGACAATGATCATGGCAACTGCGGAGAGCAGGACGATAGGGGCAAAGACCCCGGCGCCGTCCAGTTGGGTCAGCATACGTTTGCTGAAATAACCGAGGCCGCTCTGAGCGCCGAGCCATTCGCCGATGGCTGCGCCGATGATGCTGATCGGGATGGCCATTTTAATGGCGGAAAAGAAATAGGGCAGTGCGTTTGGCAGCTTCAGTTTCAGGAAGATATCCATTTTGCTGGCATTGAAACTGAGCATCAGTTCTTCCATTTCCCGTTTGGTGGACTGAAAACCGTCGTAGACCGTAATGGTGATCGGGAAAAATGTCATCAATATGGTGACGAGCACTTTGCTCCAAATGGAATAGCCGAACCAGAGGATGAACAGCGGCGCGATGGCCGTTGTCGGGATCGTCTGGGAGGCAACCACTAACGGATACAGGCTGCGGCGAAGCGTCTCACTGGTGTCCATGGCAATGGCCAGTGCCAGGCCAAGGACGATGGAGATGGCCAGTCCGATAAAGGTGACAGCCATGGTGGACGGCAGATGGACGGTCAGCAGGGGTTCGCGCAGTTCCCACAGACGCACAAGCACCTGAATGGGTGAAGGAAGGATGTAAGCCGCGTCAATTCCCATGGCCAGTACCTGCCAGCCGATCAGCAGCAGGAAAAATAAAATCAGCGGCGGTAAATATTTTTTCATACGATCACCTGCCTTCTTAACTGGTCGATGAGATATTCCTTCAATTCCACAATGGCCGGTTGGGTCATCAGATCTCTCGATCGCGGATAGTCCATCGGTACGTCGATGACCTCCAGTTCATGGATCGGCGTTTGTTTGACAAGATAAATCTTTTTCGACATAAAAATCGCTTCTTCGACATCATGAGTAATAAACAGAATCGTTTTATTCAAATGCTGCCACTGTTTGAGCAGCCACTCCTGCATATTGATCCGGGTCAGGGCGTCCAGCGCGCTGAAAGGTTCATCCAGAAGGAGCAGATCGGCGTCTGTCAGCAATGTTCTTGCAAAAGAAATACGCTGGCGCATACCGCCGGACAGATCCTTTGGATATTTCTGCGCGTAGTCGGACAGACCGACTTCTTTTAACATATCAGCAGCACGCTGTTTCTGGTCCGCTGCCGGAACTTTGGCGATTTCCATTGGCAGGCAGAGATTTTTCTCGATGGTGCGCCATGGAAAAAGCAGATCTTTTTGCGGCATGTAGCCAGCCGCCGCCTTAAGGGACGCGATATCTTTCCCGTCCAGCAGAATGTTTCCTTTTCTGTGTCTGAGCAGGCCGTTGGTCAGCTTGAAAATCGTGCTCTTGCCGCAGCCGCTGATACCGATGATGGACACGAACGCCCCATTCTCAACCTGAAAGGAGAGATCGTCAATAATATCAAAATTTTCATGATCGTACTGAAAGGAAACATGTTGAAATTCGAGCATATTTACATCTCCTTGTTGTAAGCCATATCCCAGAACATCGCCTCATAACGGCTGCAATTTCTGAAAATCGTTTTCAGATGATCGATCTGCGCGTTGCTGCAGTCGGCGCCAAGTTCATTGACCATATCGAGAATCGTCTGGTTATCGGCCACATAAGCATCAGAGGTATAGCCCTGGATCCATTCGCCATAAAAAGGATGTTCGCTTGCGCCGGGAATCCGGTTCAGCGCTTCGCCGATCATCTGATAACTCCAGGAGCAGGAGAGGATGGCGATGAGCAGTTCAAGAACGCCTTCATTGTGGCCGATTTCCAGCATGTAATGGGTATAGGAAGTATTCACAAGCGACGGTCTGGCGGCGGCCACATCTTCTTCGGTAATGCCAAGCCGTGCCATATATTTCTGGTGAATGGCCATTTCACCGTTTAATGTGCCGTGAACAAGGCCGGCAAAATGACGCATCATGTGGTGATTCTGTGATTTGACCACGCCAATGGCAAAAACTTTTGCGTAATCATAAAGGTACAGATAGTCCTGAAGCATATAAAAACGGAAACGGTCAATGTCAAGGCTTCCGTCGCCAATGCCGGTTACAAAGGGATGGGTCAGGTAGCCATCCCAGATTGACTTCACATCTTCGTACAGCAGATCGGTTAATTTCATAGTGCCTCCAATTCTCATTATGTATTCAAAACGAATCATAAAAAATCTGAACATTAAAAAAGCTGCAGGAAAATCCTGCAGCCGTCAAGTCATCATATCCTCCATCCGTCAAGATGATCAAATCCATAAAAAAATGCACTGGCCTCTGTGAGACGGACGGTTGTATGTTTGCTTTCCTGCGTTGGGATTATCCACATCAAGTTCAAAGGGTCGGCCGTGCGGCCTCTCAGCAAAAGCGCCCCTAGCAAATCTTTGTATACATTATATATGATTCGTATGCAATTGTAAAGTATGAAAATTGTCAACTCTTACATTTTAAATATATTCAGCAGCGATCTTGTCAATGCCTTCCGGATTCTTCGCACTCCATTCGGCATAATCCATGCCGCTTGCGGCAACGGTCTGTCCAAGTTTCACAAGAAATGCCGGGATCTCTGTTTCAAGGATGGTGCCAAGTTCACGGCCCATGGCTTCCTCACCCTGGCGTTCCTGGCCGCCCACAAAGAGCATGAAAGCAGGCTGGGATTTGCCGTCTACCGATTTGGCAGCGCCGCGGAAACCGATCGCGCCTGTCTGATGGGTACCGCAGGAGGATGGACAACCTGAAATATGCATCTGCGGCAGTGCGCCGTCCGGAATGCTGGCTTCACGAACGGCCTTAATGCAGGCACGGAGCAAGGCCTGTGAATCACGGACACCGACCTGACAGATGGACGCACCGATACAGCTTACGGAGTTTTCAAAAACTGTGCGGGCAGTATCTGCAGTGATGGCCATGATCTTCTTGGCCTCGGCTCCGGTCAGGTTGATGATATAGGCAGTTTCATCCGGCGCAAGGCGGATCTCAACGGCATCCATATCCTGGATAGCGTCATTTAACGTACAGAATGTGTCCATATCCGGCTGGCCGCCGATCGGGTGCCATGCCACTGTATAAAGGCCCGGCTGTTTCTGTTCGTTTACACGGAAACCGGAGGCAGTTGTACCGTCGCCGGTCTTGGTGATGGTCTGAGGATTGACGGAAATACGCAGATCTTCGCCGGAATCAAAAACTTCCTGCAATTTTTCAAGGTAAGCGGCTGCATATTTGTCAGCACCGCCGAGGATCTCCTGCATATAACGGGTACGGGCTTTGCCTCTGTTTTCATAGTTGCCATAGGTAATGAAGGTCAGCCACATGGCTTTGACATAGTAGAGAATCATTTCAGGTTCGATACCTTCGGCCACTTTGACGCCAAAGCGGGCATTATTGCCAAGGCCGCCTGCGCTGTAAACGTCGAATTTGCCCTCAGACGTTGCCACAAAACCGAGATCACGGTAGGTGGCATGCGGCACATTCGCTGGGGAATTGGAGAAGCATACCTTTAATTTACGGGGCATCTTTTGGGCTTTGATGAATCCCATGAGATAGCTGCCTGCGGCTTCGGCCCATGGAAGCACATCAAAATTCTCATCCTTTTGAACGCCGGAGAGCGGAGAACACATGACATTTCTCGGAAAATCGCCGCCACCGCCCATGGTGATGATACCGGCATCGAGCGCTTCTTCCATGATATTGCTGATGGTATCGCCGTCAAGATTGTGAAGCTGGATGGTTTCACAGGTCGTAAAGTGGGCCATTTTAACGCCGTATTTGCGGATGGCGCCAGCGACAAAAGCAAGTTTTTCCTTTGTAACCCGGCCGGCCGTCATACGCAGACGAAGCATTCCGGCCTTGCCGTCCTTCTGAGCGTAGCTGCCGTACAGGCCAGAAAAGCCTTTGTACTCATTTTTGCTGATCTCACCGGCGTAAAAAGCCTTTGTTTTTTCCCTGAATGCGGGAAGGTCCTGTTTCCATGACTGGATATCGATTGTTTTCATTGTTAATGCTCCTTCGTTTTAATGATGTTCAATTAATGTGAATCGTTTTGTCAGGTGGGGATAACGGTAATGCTGTCGCCAACATGAATCGTCCCTTCCTGTATAACCTTTGTAAAAATGCCCTGTGTCGGCATAATGCATTTGCCGGTTTTTTGCTGGATGGCGCAGCCCTTGTGGCATTCTTTGCCGATCTGTGTGACTTCCTGAACTGTCTCGCCGATCTGCAGGCGTGTGCCGACAGGCAGTTCATAGAGACAGATGCCCTCCGTTGTCAGATTCTCGGCGAATTGGCCGGGGGTGAGGCCGTCAACGCCCATTTGTGTCATCAGGTCAATACTTTCCTGTGCCAACAGACTGATCTGCCTGTGCCAGCGCCCGGCATGCGCATCACCGACAATGCCATGATCGCACCGGCATTCGGCAAAAGACACGGGGGTTTTGACCACACCTTTTTCATGTGAAATATTGATGGATATAATCTTTCCCTGAATCATTCTGAGACCTTTCTTCCATATTTATAATGTCAAT
>CAYURX010000169.1:0-5451 GCA_964447245.1 uncultured Coprococcus sp.
AGAGGATGATTGCCGGCATCTGCGGAAAATGTATCTGGAATAATGTAACTTGGCGGCAATGGCGGCAAAACTGGCGGCAATGGCGGTAAGCTTGGCGGCAATGTCAGCACCATTTTATAGGTAATCTACCCAAGGTAGGCTTTTAATAATTCGTATGTATTGCGGACACCTTCAATATGGGAGCGCTCATAGCCGTGGGAGGCGTAGACGCCGGGGCCGATCAGGCCGTGGCGGATATCATAGCCGGAAGAAAGGGCGGCATCGGCGTCTGAACCATAATGAGGGTAGACATCGGCGGCAAAATCGATCTGGTGTTGTCTGGCCGTTTCTATTAATTGGGAAACAACATCGTAGCTGTAAGGACCGGCGCTGTCTTTGACACAGATTGAAACCTGGCGCTCCGTACAGGAGAGCCCGTCACCGACACAGCCCATATCCACAGCGAGGACTTCGGATACATCGGCGGGAAGATTGGCGCCGCCGTGCCCGACTTCTTCAAAGACAGAAAGCTGCTGATAGACGCGCCGCTCAGGAATGATATCTTCTTTTTGAAGATGGCGCGCGTAACCCATCAGGATGGCAACACTCAGTTTGTCATCAAGGAAACGGCTTTTAATGTAGCCGGAAGGGGTGATGCGTGTCCGCGGGTCAAAGCAGACAATATCGCCGGTCATGAGGCCAAGTTGTTCAAGCCCTTCTTTATCACTGACATTTTCGTCAAGAACAACCTCCATTGTATCAAAATCCCGTTTGGCTTCACGAAATTCGTCATTCACATGCAAAGAGGCATTGCTCAACTGAAATGTGCCGTCGTAGATTTTGCCGGAACGTGTATAGACGCGGCAGTTTTCGCCTTCGATATTGGTGGCCGGGAGCCCGCCTAAAGGCGTGACTTTTAAACGGCCATTGTCTTTTAAAGTCTGCACCATGGCACCCAATGTATCAATATGGGCAGTGAGCAGGATGGCGTTTGATTCGTCTTTACCGCCAAGGTCAATGAAGACGCCGCCTTTTTTGGTGATAACAGGCGCGTAGCCCATCTGGCTGTAAATATTCATGACATGGTCGACGGCCCTGCGGGTGAAGCCTGTCGGGCTGTCGATGGCCAACAGGTCACGGGCCTGCTGTAAAATAAAATCGAGATCATTTGCTGTAAACATGATAATCATCCTCCGTTTATGTTAATTGAATATGTGACAATTTTTTACAATTGTTATTATAGCGAATTTATCAGTAAATGAAAAGATGTGTGCGTTTTTTCTTTATTCATGATATACTTATGTGGAAGTGATGGAACGCCGGGAGGCTGCCCATGACTGGCTATACTAAAATGAAAGAAGACGAATGGAAAATGCATAATAAGATTGGCAGAAATGATCCTTGTTGGTGCGGCAGTCACAGAAAATATAAGAGCTGCCATCAGAGTTTTGATGAAAAGATTGAGTTGTTGAAATCTCAGGGACATACGGTGCCGAACCGGTCATTGATCAAGACTCCGGCCCAGATCGAGGGTATCCGTGAGAGTGGAAAGGTCAACATTGCGGTGCTGGACGCGGTTGCCGCCCGGATCAAAGTGGGGATGACAACGGAAGAAATTGACAGAATTGTCTATGAGACAACAACGAAGCTGGGCGGTATTCCGGCTCCGCTCAATTATGAGGGTTATCCAAAGAGTGTCTGCACCTCTGTCAATGAGGAAGTGTGTCATGGCATCCCTTCACCGGATGTCGTTTTGAAAGACGGCGATATTGTGAATGTGGATGTTTCTACTATATATAAAGGATTTTTTTCAGATTCCTCCCGTATGTTTTGCATTGGCAATGTGTCTGAGGAGAAGCAGAAACTGGTGAGAGTGGTGAAAGAATGTGTTGAACTTGGACTGGCAGAAGTTAAACCATGGGGATTTCTGGGGGATATGAGCCAGGCCGTATACGATCACGCGACCGCCAATGGTTATCAGGTCGTCCGCAATATCGGCGGCCACGGTGTGGGTCTGGAATTTCATGAGGATCCATGGGTCGGTTATATTTTCAAACGGGGAACTCAGATGGTCATGGCTCCGGGCATGATGTTTACCATTGAACCGATGGTCAACATGGGGACTCATAAGATCAGTGTGGATAAGAAGAATGGTTGGACCGTCCGTACCAACGACAGAAAGCCTTCGGCTCAGTGGGAGATCCAGGTACTTGTAACAGAAACAGGTCACGAAATTATCGCGTATTAAGTGAGGAGGGCAAAGATGATTTGGATTCTGCTTGCGGCAGGCGTAGCCCTGACGGATTTGTTTATTAAAGGTTATATCGACAATCACAAACAGGAAAATTGTCACGAGCCTGTTGCGGGCGGCCGGATTATTATTACCAGATTTCATAATCCCGGTGCCATGCTCGGATGGCTGAAGGAAAAGCCGAAGCTGCTGTTAGGTGTGACTTTATTTGGCGTCGGTGTGCTGACAGCCGGATTATTCGGTGCATTGCGCAGCCGCCGGCCGTGGCTTGTCAAAGCCGGACTGGCCCTGCTGGTCGGCGGTGCGGCCAGCAATGCCTATGACCGGATCGTCAGACATCAGGTGACAGATTATTTCAGAATCAGCATCGGCTGCAAAAAACTTGAGCGGATCATTTTCAACCTGGGCGATATGGCCATATTTCTTGGCGCTTTGCTGACACTGGTGGGAGAATTGAAGAATCAGTAACGCTTTTTGACTCAGATTATTCTGCCTGCTTTTTCTGATGTTCAAGGGACGCTTCGATAAATCCTTTAAATAACGGATGCGGTTTGTTCGGGCGTGATTTGAATTCAGGATGGGCCTGGGTGGCAATGAACCATGGGTGGTCCTTCAATTCGATCATTTCAACAATACGTCCGTCCGGTGAGATGCCGCAGAGCTGCATACCATTTTCTGTAAGGACATCCCGGTACTCATTATTGACTTCATAGCGGTGCCGGTGGCGTTCTTCGATGACTTTGGCGCCATAGAGAGCATAAGCTTTGGAAGATTCGTCCAGCACGCATTTGTAAGCACCGAGACGGAGGGTGCCGCCGAGATTGGTAACATTATGCTGGTCCGGCATGATATGAATGACCGGATGGGTCGTATTCGGATTCAACTCAGAACTGTGGGCGTCTGCGTAGCCGAGGACATGTCTGGCAAATTCCACAATGGCCATCTGCATACCAAGGCAAAGGCCAAGGAAAGGGACATTATGCGTACGCGCGTACTCAATGGCGGTAATCTTGCCTTCGATGCCTCTGTCACCGAAGCCGCCCGGTACAACAATACCGTCAGCGTTTTTCAAAATTTCATCCACATTAAAGGAACTGACAAGTTCGGAATCGACCCATTGAATATCAACTTCAGCGCCGTTGGCACAGGCCGCATGTTTCAGTGATTCGACCACACTGATATAGGCGTCATGGAGCTGCACATATTTGCCGACAAGGGCGATATGCACTTTTTTCGTTGGGTTTTTCCATGCATGGATCATGGCCTTCCAGTCTTCAAGATCAGGCTCCGGGCACTCAATGCCAAGCCGTTTGCAGACAACATGGGCCAGTTTTTCCTTCTCAAGGGCCAATGGCGCTTCATAGAGCACATCCACATCCAGATTTTCAATGACATGATGGACATCCACATTACAGAAAAGAGAGATTTTATCCTTGATGCCGTCATCAAGCGGGTATTCGGAACGGCAGACAATGACATCCGGCTGTATTCCCAGGGCCTGGAGGTCTTTGACAGTATTTTGTGTCGGTTTGGTCTTCATTTCACCGGAAGATTTGATATATGGAATCAGTGTAACATGAATCAGCATACAGTTTTCACGGCCGATATCGTGCTGGAACTGACGGATGGATTCGAGGAACGGCTGGCTTTCGATGTCGCCTACGGTTCCGCCGACTTCAATGATGGCAATTTCTGTCTGACGGGAGGTTGGATTCTGATAGAAACGGCTCTTGATGGCGTTGGTAATGTGAGGAATCACCTGTACCGTGCTGCCGCCGTAATCTCCCCGGCGCTCGCCGGATAATACATCCCAGTAAACTTTGCCGCTGGTGACATTGGACATTTTGTTGAGAGAGCAGTCGATAAAACGCTCGTAATGGCCAAGATCAAGGTCGGTTTCAGTGCCGTCATCCGTTACAAACACTTCGCCATGCTGGTAGGGATTCATCGTACCGGGATCGATATTCAGATAGGGATCAAACTTCTGCATGGTGACAAAATAGCCGCGGGCCTTCAGAAGCCGTCCAAGGGAAGCGGCTGTAATGCCCTTACCGAGACCGGAAACAACGCCGCCTGTGACAAATACATATTTTACTGCCATAATGAGCCTCCTTTTTATTTTAAAAATCTTATTGAACGAAACATACGATCATAGTGTACACTACGATTTAACCAGGATATTATAGCGCAACTTGTGTTATGAATCCAGTCGTTTTTTGAAATTTTCTGAAAAAACTTTCATGCGTCAATTTGGAAAAATATGGAAAGAGATAAAAATTCCGCACGACTTTCAAAATATAAATAATTTGTGAAAGTTTTTTTAATCTATTGATTTGAATGGGATATTTACTTATAATATAAAGGTGCATCTGAGAGACGGATGTATCCGGCTGGCTGGCCGGGTGACTACTTAGGATAATTTTAAGCCGGTGAGACAGGAGGATATATGGATAGTCAAAATATGAACAACAATAACAATCCGGATCAGCATTCTGGCGGGAATGGCAACAAGAAAGACGATATGAACAAGCAGAGTATTATGGTGATGGTGACCATTGCCATCATTATGATGCTGATTGTTCAGCTGCTGTCCGGGAAGATCGCGTCAGCGTCACAGCAGGAAGTGACGTACAATGAATTTTTGCAGTCCGTACAGGACGGCAAGGTAGAAAAGGTGGAGATCGATTCCGACCGTATCGATTACCAGATCAAAAATGAGAAGGGAATCACCTATTATACGGGCTATCTGGATGATGAGCGGTTATACGCGATGCTGGATGAAGCGGGCGTTGCTTATCAGCGCAAGGTCATTGATACATCCACCTATATTTTAACCAGCATTTTGTCATTTATATTGCCGCTGGTGGCAATGGTCGCTATTATGATGCTGTTTTACAAATTTGCCTTTAAGGGCGGCGGCGGAGTCATGGGTGTCGGCAAGAGTACGGCCAAGATGTACGTGCAGAAGCAGACCGGTGTGACATTTAAGGATGTGGCCGGGCAGGAAGAATCCAAGGAATCTTTGTCGGAAATTGTAGATTTCCTGCATAATCCGGGCAAATACACAAAGATCGGCGCCAAGCTGCCGAAGGGCGCGCTGCTTGTGGGCCCTCCGGGTACAGGTAAAACATTGCTGGCAAGAGCCGTGGCAGGCGAGGCCAATGTGCCGTTTTTCAGCCTTTCCGGTTATTTGACTTTTGATTTTTTATCCGTTAAACCGA
>CAYURX010000170.1:0-5432 GCA_964447245.1 uncultured Coprococcus sp.
GTCCTTGTCTGCAAATTTAACGATCTTGTCTTCGATGGACGGACAATATCTTGGTCCTGTCCCCTCTATCACCCCCGCATAAATCGGTGAACGATCCAGATTATCCCTGATAATCTGATGGGTATCCGCGTTCGTATAGGTCAGCCAGCATGAAATCTGTTCCTTCTGAACCGATTCAGGATCTGTTGTAAACGAGAAAGGTACAACTCTCTCATCACCGAACTGCTCCACCATTTGACTGAAATCAATGGTACGCTTATCCATACGTGCCGGAGTTCCCGTCTTAAAACGGACAAGTTCAATGCCTATACGGCGCAAGGACTCCGATAAATCATTTGCTGCCTTCAGGCCATTCGGACCGGTATAGGTAATCGCTTCACCACACAGACATCTTGCCTTCAGATAAGTCCCCGTCGCCAGCACGGCTGCGAGGCATGGATAAATACCGCCCGTCAATGTCCGGACTCCCGTAATCTGACCATCCTCCACCAGAATATCAACAATTTCAGCCTGTTTCACCGTCAAATGATCCGTATTTTCCAATGTCTGACGCATGGTCCGGCTATAATCCGCCTTGTCAGCCTGCGCTCTCAGTGAATGCACCGCCGGTCCTTTCGAACGATTCAGCATCTTGGATTGAATAAAAGTCTTATCAATATTTTTGCCCATTTCACCGCCCAGGGCGTCGATTTCCCTTACAAGATGCCCTTTTGAGCTGCCGCCGATATTCGGATTGCAGGGCATCATAGCTATACTTTCCACACTAATGGTAAAAATAATCGTATCAAGCTCAAGTCTGGCGCAAGCCAGCGCCGCCTCGCATCCCGCATGACCGGCGCCAATGACCGCAACATCATATGCTTCATATCTATATTCCACTTTCAACGCTCCCTACTTATTTACCCATACAAAAATCACTGAATATGGTATTCACCAGATCTTCGTCAACCGCTTCACCAATAATGTATCCCAACTGCTCATAAGCCGCCATCAGATCAATTGAAAAGAAATCTTCAGGCATACCGTCCTCAATGCTGCGCATCACCATCTGCAGGCTCTCCATGGCCGAAGCAATAGCTGTCTTGTGTCGGATATTTGTAATACACAGTTCATCATTATACTGAATATTTCCCGAAAAAAACATTTCTTTTAACGTATTTTCAAATAAATCCAGTCCGGTTTCTTCCTTTGCAGAAATCTCGATCACCGGCGCTTTCACAAGCGCTTCCAAATCATCACGGCCAGTCACCGTCTCCAAATCCGATTTATTCATCAAGACAATAACCTTTTTATCCTGAATCATGGACATAATATCATAATCATTCTGATCAAGTTTTGTTGAACTGTCCACTACATAAATAATCAAATCCGCATTCTCCGTGAACTGAATGGCTTTATCCACACCGATTTTTTCAACGATATCCTCGGTCTGCCGGATGCCGGCTGTATCAATAATGCGAAGCGGAATCCCGTGAATCGTCATGGATTCCTCCAGCGTATCCCTTGTGGTACCCGCAATCTCTGTGACGATGGCTCTGTTTTCGCCAAGCAGCACATTCATCAGCGAAGACTTCCCGGCATTTGGCTTGCCGATAATCACCGTTTTGATACCTTCTTTGATCAGCCGCCCATTATCTGCTGAATCCAGCAATTTCTGCAATTCCCGCATATAATCCTGCACTTTCACCGCCAGTTCTTCACCGAAATGGTCGACCTGAATATGTTCTGGGTCATCCAGTGCCGCTTCAATAAAAGCAATATTGCCAATAATTCCTTTTCTCAATGATTCAATTCTGTCCCTGACACTACCTCTGAGCTGATTCAGAGAACTTTCCAGGGCCATATTGCTTTTTGCAGAAATCACATCGATAACCGCCTCTGCCTGAGACAGATCAATACGACCGTTCAAAAAGGCCCTTTTCGTAAATTCACCAGGTTCTGCAGGACGGGCGCCATATTTGATCACCGTTTCCAGCAGCCGCTGCATCACGACCACACCGCCATGACAGTCGATCTCAACGACATCCTCTCTTGTATAGCTGTTTGGTCCTTTCATGATCAATACCAGCACTTCATCGATCATCTGCTGTCCATCATAGATATAACCATAATGAATCGTATGGCTTGCCGCTTCCACCAGCTTTTTCTTTCCGCCGGGACTCCTGTAAATTCGGTCAACGATGACAATAGCTTCATCACCGCTCAATCTGACCTTTCCAATGCCCGCATTGGTCATTCCTGTCGAAATCGCTGCAATGGTATCACTCTGCCTCATTCCATTTGTCTCCTTTTAAAAAACGGAGCTGTTATACAGCCCCGCCTTATTTTAATCACGATTAATGACTTTTTCTTTTTCCCTGTCTCTATCTCTGTCTCTGTTATTATTTCTTTCTCTGTAATCCCGCTTCAACGTAATCACGACTTTACGATAAGGCTCATCGCCTTCACTATGTGTTTCAACATAACGGTCATTCTGTAATGCAGAATGAATCACACGGCGTTCATATGGATTCATCGGTTCCAGAGCAACCGGACGTCTTGTGCGTTTCACCTTATAAGCAAGATTCTTGGCAAGATTCTCAAGTGTTGCCTTTCTGCGTTCCCTGTAATTCTCTGTATCGACCTTTATTCTGATATAAGAATCACTTTCTTTATTGACAACCAGACTGATAATATACTGTAAAGAATCCAGTGTCTGCCCTCTCTTGCCGATCAGAAGTCCCATATCCTCACCATCAAAGGTGATGTTCATATTTTTATTTTCCTCGTCATAATCGACGTTGCTCCTGACATCAATTTTCATGGCTTTAAAGAGTTTGTCCAGAAAATCATTGGTATAATCAAGCAGATTAAACTTTCTGCGCACTTTGATAATCGCCGGTTTGCTGCCGATCAATCCCAAAAATCCTGTACTGCCTTTATCAATCACTTCGTATTCAATCTTATCACTTGTCGTCTCAAGTTTAATCAAAGCTTCTGTAATCGCTTCTTCAACTGTCTTCGCACTTATTTCAATATATTCCATGCGTGTAAACCTCCAAATTAATCATCATGCCTCTTAAGCATATGTGCGTATCCGGATATTGACTTGCTGCTTGCTGCATCTGCATTCTTCTCGACTGGCTTATTCTTCTTGCCCGAAGATGAACGGCTGACATTGGTCTTATTCGTATTTTCCTTACCTTCAACAGAAGTATTCGCCAACTGAGAAATGGACTTTGGCTGAATATTCTTCGTCTTCATTCCGGCATATTCTTCGAGCTTCGCATTCTGCTCACCGCGCTTTTCAGCTTTCTTTGCCGCTTTTTCCTTATTCCCCTCAATAATATCCTCAACACTCTGGTTGCTGAGAAGCTTGTCGATAAAGAGATAAATCAAAGTTCTGAACACAGCGCTGGCGATCCAGTAAAGGCCCATACCGGCAGGAAGCGTAATACAGAAAAATACGGACATCAGCGGCATCATGGTATTCATGGTGTTCATGGTACTGCCCATCGTTGATTCTGTATCCATCTTCGGCTGATTTCTCTGGGATACTCTCATATTGACCCACTGAGTCAGACCGGCCAGAACAGGAATGATCGCACCCGGTAAAAATCCACTGATACCTCTGCCAAAAGCTACCGGCGCGTCTGCAATATTCAAACCGCCAGGAAGGCTATTCATACTGATAATTTCTTTGGAATAATCTGCGATAGCCGCTACAACATCAGGACTTGAAGCGAAAGCATCAGTAATGGTCTCCCAACCCGTACTTTTAACGGCATATAATGCATCGATAATTTTATTCATATTTGTAATATCAAAACCGCTGACATTCAATTTTAATGTTTCGATCAGCGTTGTCATGATATCACCTGCACCCGAAGCATTCATGATCGGTTCTGCAATATTCATATAAATTTCACGTACTGGCTCAACATAGGCCGGTACATTATAGATAACACGATACAATGCAAACAGAATAGGCAGCTGGATCAGCATTGGAAGACATCCGCCCGTTGGGCTTGTCCCATATTTGTCATAAACAGCCTGCAGCTCTGCTTGCTGCATTCGCATTGATTTTTCATCTTTACGGTTTTGATATTTCTTCTGGATCTTCTGAATCTCAGGATTCATGATCGAAGACATCTTCGTATATCTCTGCTGTTTGAGTGTCAACGGAATCAACAGCACATTGACTACAAATGTAAACAAGATAATTGTAAGGCCTACATTAGAAATTCCCAATAATTCGAGGAATCTGTAAATGTAATTCATAATAAAACCCAGGATAATTGCAAATGGTTTTAATATTCCTCCGGTTTGCGTTAAAACTAAAATACTCAATGTATTACCCTCCTTGGTTTATGGAACAGGATCAAAACCACCCTTCGCAAACGGGTGGCATCTTAAAATTCGTCTGGCGGCCAGATAACTGCCTTTAATGGCGCCGTACTTCGTAATCGCTTCGATTGCATACTGCGAGCAGGTCGGTATATATATACAGCAGCTTCTTTTCATTGGCGATATATACTTCCTGTAAAATCTGATCAAACTGATTAAAATATTACTCATGATGCTCACTTTCGCCCTTTTCCAAAATTCTGTGAATACCTGCTAAATGCATCAGGGTCCTGTGCATCTCATGATAGCCGATTCCCTTCGCACTGACTCTCACAACGACCACAATATCCAATCCTCTTTTGAAGCGATCTTCATTGAGACGGTAAATTTCTCTGATTAAACGTGTCAGCCGATGCCTGACAACACTGTTTCCTACCTTTTTACTGACAGATATGCCTAATCTGTTTCTCTCTGTTCCATTTTTCATCACGTACATGACCAGATATGTATTTGCACGTGACTTCCCTTTTCCATATACGGTTCTGAAATCTCTGTTCTTCTTTAATGATTCTGAAAACTCCATACTTCCATCTCTCCTGGCAGTCATCATGGCTATCATTGAATCATCCTGAATAAGAAAGAAAAAGGCCACAAATCTGCGGCCTAAGCTGACATCTATGATACCCTGTGACGGTATTATGCTGATAAAACTTTTCTTCCTTTAGCACGTCTTGCTGCTAAAACTTTTCTGCCATTAGCAGTGCTCATTCTCTTTCTGAAGCCGTGTACTTTTTTTCTCTGTCTATTCTTTGGCTGGAATGTCATCTTCATAGGTAAGCACCTCCTTTATCTTTATACGTCCCTGCATCAATATGCCAACATGTATGTGCAGATGAACGTTATTATATTATCCAATCTATTATATTATATTATATTAGTTTGGCCCTTTTCCGTCAAGGAAAAACAATACATTTTTAAAATATTTTTTTCAAAGTCGAAATTTGTAGATTGTAATACAATTTTATCCACAATCTTTTCACCAAAACAGGTAGACAGTAAGCTATTAACATAATTTTATCCACAAAAAGTGGATAACTTGTGGATAA
>CAYURX010000171.1:0-5423 GCA_964447245.1 uncultured Coprococcus sp.
TCCACAAATTATCCTGCGATGAATCGATATCCTCATAAGTAATATCCTCATGAACAGGTTTGACAATCGTCCGTCCCTCAATGAGCGCCTCTATTTCCTGTTTCACAGACAGATCCGCCCGTTCAACCAGCCGTCTGACAATACTGTTGGAACTGGTATTGGACCAGTATGGCGATGGCAGATTATCCGTTTTCCAATAACTGGCTTCCACATAATTGATGACACTCCATGGATTATAAACTTCTGTATCTCCAAAAAGATAGCCATCATACCACTGCTTCATCGTTGTCTGATTCCTGCTTATAGCATAGAAATCCATCATTTGCTCAACTTCTGCCTGAGTAAATCCAAAATGCTCCGCATACGTTGGATTTGTAATAGATATGATCTTCAAATTATTGAGCCCGGTAAAAATGGATTCCCTGCTGATTCTCAGACATCCCGTGATCACCGCAAAAAACAGGTTCTGATTCGTTTTCAATCCCGATTCAAATAATGACCGGATCAATCCAACCATCCGGTCATAAAATCCGTTGAAATAAGCATTTTCCAAAGGCACATCGTATTCGTCGATCAAAATAATGGCTTTCTCTCCATAATGCCGGTACAGACATTCCGACAAAAACTGAATCGCCGTCACATAATCGGCTTCTTCACCTTCCAGGTCCGTCATTTTCTCATATCGCTTTTTTTCACTGAGACTTAATGCTTCACTGGCAGGCAGAACGTCTCTGTACACATCGCAGGCCCTCTTGATCTCACGTTTCAACTGTTCATAGGCCAGTATATAGGTCGGCTGCTTCAGCGATTTCAGAGAAATGGCGATCACCGGATATTTCCCCATATGAACCAGATAACTGTCCCCGGCCTCCATAATCTTCAGTCCCTGAAACAACGCCCTGTTATCTTTTCTATTTTCAAAAAAGCATTGAAGCATACTCATATTTAACGTTTTTCCAAACCTGCGGGGCCGGGTAAACAGGGTCACTTCTCCCTTTTTATCCAGTAATTCTTTGATCATTAATGTTTTATCCACATAATAATAATTATTTTTTATGAGGTCTTCAAAATTATCCACACCGATTGGCAATGGTTTATATTCTGATATCATCTGAATACACCTCCTCTGACTCTGACCATTATCTGCCTAATTTAATATCTACGCAAACTACTATGCCTATGTTACCATGTATTTTTATTTTCAACAATAACATATCTGAATTTTTTATTCTCCTTCAATCCGAATTGCAGCCACCTACCGGACATGATACAATGTAAACCAAATATAATGTTACGACCGGATTTCGCAGGAATTTGGACGCTCCTATGAGCAGTTGGCCGCACACTTTGGCATCCATTTTGCCGATGCCGGAAACTGGCGGATCGAACTCGGCTCGGACGGTGTGCATTTCACAGAAAAAAGGCACAGGACATTTGCCGAAAATATGTCCCGCACCCTTCATACTGTTACAGCTTTGCCGCATTATAAAAGTATTATATGATATGACCGATACTTCCTACATCCACACCGGGAGCGTCCGGGATGTTTTAAACGGAGAAGACCGCATTGCCTCGGAACCGACTGCTGAAATCGGGGAATTGAACATCAACCGGCCTTTGAATGATATTATCCGTGAAATCATCCTCATGCTTCTTGCGCAGGAAGGAATGACCCAGTCAAAAGCCGCCGAACAGCTTGGCATCTGCCGGACGACCCTGTGGCGATATCTCAGAAAACAGCCTTAACTGACGGAGTGCGGTCTTTTAATCACTTTCGTCATGATAACTGTCAAGGAAATGATGCACCTGCCCGTTTTTCTTGTAGGCAATAATCGTGCTGAGATTGACATTCTCTACACTCTTAAAAATATTGCCTTCCACAAAAGGATTGGTCTCTTTCAGCCTGCGTATCAGTTGTTTGACCTCCATCCGTTTGGAGACGGAAGTGCCGTCGGGCCTACATGAACTGCAGGTGTCCGTGAAACGGCAGGCGCATTGGAGAAAATGCAGGTCGTTGTAATCCCGCCAATGTTTGATGTCGTCCTCCCGGATCAGATACATTGGCCGGATCAGCTCCATTCCCTCAAAATTCGTACTGTGAAGCTTTGGCATCATGGTCTGTACCTGGCCGCCATAAAGCATTCCCATGAGAATCGTCTCGATCACATCATCATAATGATGCCCCAGAGCGATCTTATTGCATCCCAGTTCTTTTGCCTTGCTGTACAGATAGCCCCGGCGCATTCTTGCGCAGAGATAACACGGCGATTTTTCAATTTCATAAACCGCATTGAATATTTCCGATTCAAAAACCGTAATCGGCACGCCCATCAGCCTTGCGTTATTCTCTATCATTTTCCGGTTTGTTTCCTTGTAGCCGGGATCCATCACAAGGAAAACAAGCTCAAACGGGAATTTATTATGGCGCTTCAGCTCCTGAAACAGCTTGGCCATCAGCATAGAATCCTTCCCGCCGGAGATACAGACCGCAACTTTGTCCCCCTCCTGAAGCAAATCATAGGTATTGATCGCTTTGGCAAAACGGCTGAACAATGATTTATGAAATTTCTTGCGTATGCTCTGCTCGATCTCCTTCTGCCTGTCCGGTTCAGCCGCAAGCTCCGATAATTGTTCCATTGTAATTTCCAATTGTTCATTCATCTCTATTCCTGTTTGTTTTGTCATTTTTTTAATCCTCACTTCATTAGCCTGTCAGAATATCAGTATAACATTTTTTTCGGGAAAATTTAACTGCCGTTACACTATTTTTAGCTATACAAATCAAAAATCTCTGATAAAATAGATATAAGGAAAGCTTTTTGTTTTCCATCTTACAAAAGAAGACATTTTCAAACCGCAAAAGCCTACACAGAACTGATTGAATTGAAAATTCACGCATTGTACATGGATTTTACCTTTTTAACCGATCAGGACATGTACATTTCATCACTTATGTTATCTATTCCGGCGGTATAACAAAGACGATCACCGAACTCGACTGTGGTCTCTACAAATATCGCATTTCTCCTGTCTATCTTATTGACAAAAATGCGGATATGGTATTTGACCATTTACAAACAAAACGGAACAGAAACGAACCACTTTCAGAAGAGGATTTCGCAAGGCTATCCCTGACACCGCTGATGTCTGGCAGCGATAGCCGAAAAAACACGATCAAAAGAGCAATTTTGCTTGCGAAACCAGATACGCACACAACAGCTCAGAAAACAATTGCAATTTTATACACATTGGCAGATAAATTTCTGAAAAATGATGAATTAAAAGAAATCAAGGAGGCAGTTGCGATGACAAGACTCGGGCAGATGATTTTTGACGATGGTAAAAATGAAGGTAAAAGCGAAGGCGAAGACATTAAATTGATTAAGCTGGTATGCAAAAAACTGGATAAAGGCAAATCACCAGAGGAAATTGCAAGCGATCTGGAAGAAGAAGTACCTGTCATTACATGTATTTGTGAAACAGCCAGGTCATTTGCACCTGATTATGATTACGATATGATTTACCGGCAACTGAAGAAAGAAGCAGTTCAGTTCTAATATTTTGATTTGCACAATTACGTCAGCTCTCCGCCTGAAAACCGGGAGCTGACGTATTGTACTTCAAAACACCGAAAACTGAACTGCTTCATTTATTTTGTCTATTTCGTCTATTTCGTCCATCGGCTGTACTCATCGTCGGTACATTTGACATAGTGGGAACCGGATACATGATGTTCTGTTCCTTTACTATAGTCAATGCCAGATGTTCTATAGTCATAAGATTCCGCCTTGCGGTTCTTCTCAACGACCGGATTCGGGGCCGGAATCGCCGACAGCAGGCTCCGTGTATACGGATGGATCGGATTCTCAAAAATCTCGTCCGTTGTTCCTGTTTCCAGGAGATGCCCCAGATGCAGGACGCCGATACGGTCGGAGATATATTTGACCATGGACAGGTCATGGGCGATAAAGAGATAAGCCGCCCCTGTTTCCTGCTGAATATCTTTCATCAGATTGACCACTTGGGCCTGTATGGATACGTCCAATGCGGAAATACATTCATCGGCAATGATCAGTTTCGGATCCATGATCAGCGCACGGGCGATACCGACACGCTGGCGCTGGCCGCCGGAAAACTGATGCGGATACCGGGTCGCATGCTCCGGTGACAGACCCACCTTTTCCAGCAGACCCTTGATCATCTGATCACGTTCCGCACTGCTCTTACACATATGATGAATATCCAGGCCTTCGCCAATGATATCTCCAATTTTCTTTCTTGGATTCAGGGAAGCCATCGGATCCTGGAAGATCATCTGCATCTGTGTCCGCAGCGCCATATTGGTCTCCCGGTTCATCTTTCCGCTGATATCCATGCCATTGAACATGATTTTACCGGCCGTCGGATCATACAGACGGATAATACTCCGGCCGATGGTGGATTTACCGGAACCGGACTCACCAACCAGGCCATAAGTCTCGCCCGGATAAATCTTAAAGGATACATCATCAACAGCCTTAACGACAAAATGCTTATTCACTTTGAAATACTGTTTCAGACCCTCTACCGTCAGAATCGGGGCTGCATCATAATTTACTGCCATATTCCTCAGCCTCCTTCTTCATACGTTCCAAACGGTTCTTCAATTCCTCCGGCATATCCACCTTCGGCGCCCGCGGGTCCAACAGCCAGGTTGCGGCATAATGGGTATCGGTCACCTTAAACATCGGCGGATCCGCCTTGTCATCAATCACCAGCGCATACTGGTTACGCGGCGCAAACGCATCGCCGGCCTTCTCATGCAGCAGATTTGGCGGAGAACCAGGAATCGTATACAATCTTTCATCATCCGTATCCAGATCCGGCATGGCCGACAGAAGTCCCCATGTATACGGATGGCGCGGATCATAGAAAATCTCATTGATGGTCCCCTTTTCTACGATCTTACCGGCATACATAACATTGACATAATCCGCCACCTTGGCCACTACGCCCAGGTCATGGGTAATATAAATAACGGAAATGCCTCTTTCCTTCTGAATCTTACGGATCAATTCGATGATCTTCGCCTGAATCGTCACGTCCAGAGCCGTTGTCGGCTCATCACAGATCAGCAGATCCGGATCACAGGCCAGGGCAATGGCGATCACAATTCGCTGGCGCATACCACCGGAAAGCTGATGCGGATAATTCTTCATCCGCTTCTCCGCGTCCTCAATGCCAACTTCTTTTAACAGTTCCACAGCCTTATTCCATGCTTCCTGCTTCGGTGTCTTATAATGCCAGATCATACCTTCCATGATCTGTTTGCCGATCTGCATGGTTGGATCAAGGCTCGTCATCGGGTCCTGAAATACCATGGCGATCCGCTTGCCGTTGATATGACGGCGAATCCATTTCTTATCCTTTTTCAAAATGTCCAC
>CAYURX010000172.1:0-5381 GCA_964447245.1 uncultured Coprococcus sp.
GATGGTTGTGCCTGCGGTGTCGAAAGCGGGGGGATGGCTGTTGGATTCCAGAATTTCGAAGCTGGCCATTGATCCATTTATCCGCAGCCACCATATCGATCTGTCCCAGTATGAAGATAAAAGTTATCAGTCCTACAATGATTTTTTTAAGCGCAGACTGGCGCCTGGAGCGAGGAAGATTGATGAACGGCCGGAGATTTTTGTCAGTCCCTGTGACAGCAAAGTCAGTGTGTATGCTATTGATGATGGTCTGCGTTTTACCGTTAAGCATACAGCCTATACGGTGGAAAGCCTGACAAGAAGCAAAAAACTGGCTGAAAAGTACAGGGGCGGTTATGTATGGGTCTTTCGTCTGTGTGTGGAAGATTATCACCATTATATTTACGTTGATCATGGCCGTGAAGTGAAAAGACGGCGGATCCGGGGGGTGTTTCATACGGTGAATCCCATTGCCAATGACCATGTGCCGATTTATAAAGAAAACACAAGGGAATATGCTATTGTTCAAACAGAGAATTTCGGAACTGTTCTTCAAATGGAAGTGGGGGCCCTTTTTGTGGGAAAAATTGAAAACCGACCGGCGGCAAATAGGGTTGCGAGAGGGCAGAAAAAAGGTAATTTTGCCTTTGGCGGTTCTACGGTCATTTTAATGACACAGGCGGGCAGGGTATGCCCGGACAGAGATATTCTTCATCATTCTGAGCTGAAAATAGAAACAAAAGTACGCCTCGGCGAGCGTGTCGGAAAGAGAATATAAAGTTTCTAATACAAAAATAAAAGTCAGGACAAAGCTGCGGGCGTAAGTGTTTGTCCTGATTTTTATTTTTGTATTTGTGTGATTGTGCGTCATTATAGAAGAATCAGGCTTTCAGTGCTGCAGCAATGATTGCTTTGACTTCTTCAACAGTCAGTCCGGTGAGGAGGGCCGCGTTTGTCAAAAGCTGTTGTCGAAATGATACTTAGTGAAAAAATATAGTGTTGGGTATTGACAAGACTGTTTTAACTGTATATACTGTTTATATACAGACGGGAAGGAAGTGACAGATTGTACATATTTATTGATAATAAGAGCGGTGCGCCAATTTATGATCAGATATACACTCAGATAAAAGCGCAGATTATTAATGGTACCTTGCAGGAAGATGATGCACTTCCTTCTATCAGGAATCTGGCGAAGGATCTGCGCATCAGCGTGATCACAACGAAGCGGGCCTATGATGAACTGGAAAGAGAAGGTTTTATCTATACCATTGCCGGAAAGGGATGTTTTGTGGCGCCGAAGAATGTAGAACTCCTGCGAGAGGAGAATTTGAAGAAGATAGAGGATTATATGCAGAAGATTGCACAGTTGGCGGCCTCCTGCAATCTGAGCAGGGAAGATTTGATCGAGATGTTTCGTATAATTGGAGAGGAGTAGAGCATGAACGCACTTGAAATCAGAAACCTTAGTAAATCTTATAATGACTTTGAGCTTGATAATTTGAATTTGACTTTGCCATGCGGCTGTATTATGGGATTGATTGGTGAAAATGGCGCAGGCAAGAGTACAACGATCAAGCTGATTCTGGATATGATCCAGCGTGACGGCGGCAGTATTACGATACTTGGACAGGATAACCGGACCAATATTTGTCTGACGAAAGAAGATATTGGAGTTGTGCTTGATGAGGTCGGTTTTCCGGAATGTCTGACAGCCATGCAGGTGAACCGGATGATGCAGCATACATTTGCCAATTGGGATGAGCAGGTATTCCTTGGCTATCTGCGCAAATTATCCATACCAAAGAAAAAGGCGTTTAAAGATTTTTCACGCGGTATGAAAATGAAATTGGGAATTGCGGTTGCATTATCGCATCATCCGAAGCTTTTGCTGCTGGATGAAGCGACCAGTGGTCTGGACCCGGTTGTGAGGGATGAAGTATTGGATATTTTTAATGAATTTACGAGGAATGAAGAACATGCGGTGCTGATGTCTTCCCATATTGTCAGTGATTTGGAAAAGGTCTGCGATTATATCGCGTTCATTCATCAGGGCAGACTATTATTATGCGAGGAAAAAGACCGGATTCTGGAAATGTACGGTGTGATTCATTGTACAGAAGCGCAGCTTGAACAATTGAATCCATCAGCGATTATCGGGCAGAAATCATCGGCTTACAGTGTAGAAGCCATTGTAGAACGGGAGGCCATTCCGGTTAGTTGGCCGGTGAGTCCGGTCAGCATTGAAGATTTGTTTGTATTTATGGTGAAGGAGGGCAAATAGATGAAGGGACTTTTATTGAAGGATTATTATATGGCAATCAAATACTGCAGGCCATTTATATTGATCGCAGTGGTGTTTATTGGCGTTTCAGTTGTGAGTGACAGTAATGCATTTATGATGCTTTATCCGGTGATTATCTGTGCGATGATTCCGGTGACGTTGATCGGTTATGAGGAAAGAAGCCATTGGACCATGTATTGTCAGACTTTTCCATATTCTAAATCGCAGATCGTGTCATGTAAATACGTGCTGGCAGCCATTATCGTGACAGCAGTCACCGTGTTTACAGCAGCCGCGCAGGCCATCCGCCTGTTTGGAACCGGGACGATGGCAATGACATCCTATATGAATATGATCGCCATGTTGGTGATGATGGGTCTTGCAGGGCCGGCGTTGCTGCTGCCGTTTGTTTTCAAATATGGCGTGGAAAAAGGAAGGATTGCTTATTATATCGTCATTTGCGCGGTCTGCGCCATCGGGGCCATATTGGCCATGGAAGATCAGAATATACTGTATGGTGTCAGCGCTCAGTGGATGCCAGTACTCTTTTGGGTGATTGGCATAGGCGTATTCATCGTGTCCTGGCGGCTGTCCATTCGCTTTTATGAAAGCAGGGAAATATAGGAATTAAACAGGGAACTGTTGTAGATAATGGCCGATGGCCGCATACAGCAGTTCCCTGTTTTTTGCATTTAATCTTCGTAATATTTCAGCAGTGCCTGAGTGCCAAGATCTCCCATACCTTTTGCTTCCAGTTCCTGATAGATTTTCAGAACAGTTTCAGACATGGCAAGGTTCAGTCCGGCTTCACGGCCTTCTTCCGTTGCAATTTTCATATCTTTGATGTAATGTTTGATAAAGAATCCCGGATTGAAGTCACCTTTGAGCATACGCGGAGCGGTATTATTCATCTGCCAGCTGCCTGCAGCGCCTTTGCTGATGCTGTCAAGCATGGTCTGCACATCAAGACCTGTCTTTTCGGCATAGGCAATGGCTTCACATACGCCGGAGATCGCACCGGTCAAAGCGATCTGATTGGCCATCTTTGTGTGCTGGCCGCAACCGGCCGGGCCCTCATAGATAATATTTGTGCCCATGGCTTCAAAGACCGGCATGGCTTTGTCAAAGATTTCCCGGTCGCCGCCGACCATAATGCTCAGTGTGCCGTTTTTGGCACCGGAATCGCCGCCGGATACAGGGGCATCCAGGGCATCAATGCCATTTGCTTTAGCTTCGTTATAAATGCGGGCGGCAAGTTTAGGACTGGAGGTTGTCATATCGATGAGAACAGCTCCTTTATTGGCATTGGCAATAATGCCGTTACTTCCAAAATAAACTTCCTCAACATCTTTTGGAAAGCCGACAATTGTGATGATCACATCCTGATTTTTTGCGCATTTGGCCGCTGAATCACACCATACGGCGCCTTCTTCGATCACGTCCAGTGTTTTGGCTTTAGTGCGGGAATAAATGGATACATGAAAGCCCTTTTGCATCAGATTGCGTACCATGGATTTGCCCATGACGCCGACGCCAATAAAACCTATATTTTGAATCATTTTAAAAAACTCCTTTCCTCTGGTACAGTCAAATATTTGTTTATCATTATACGATATTGACATTTGCCTGTAAAGCTGTACTTTTGAATTTTGAGCAGCCTTAAAAATGATTTTTTTAGAATTATATTACTGCGCATCGTTAAAATCTATTGACAAATAAAAAGCATATTGCTAGAATAAACGATGATAGTTGTCAATGCTATCGCTTCGGGGAATAGAAAGGATGTAGGTTGGACATGAAAGAACGCAAGAAAATATTGACCATGCTGGTAGAAAATAATTATGGTGTGACGAGCCGTGTTTCAGGTTTGTTCAGCAGACGTGGCTTCAATCTGGACAGTTTTACCGGATGCGACACGCTGAATCCGAAGTATTCCCGGATTACGGTGGTTGTTCGCGGTGATGAACAGTCACTGGATCAGATTGAGAAACAGGTGAGCAAGCTTGAAGATGTTTTGTATATTACAGATCTGACAGCGGTGGATTCAGTCTGCAGGGAACTGATGCTTGTAAAGATCCGGGTGCTGCCGGACAGCAGACAGGCCATTATGGCTGTTGCCAACATTTTCCATGGCAAGGTTGTGGATGTTACAAGGGATTCAATGATTATTGAACTGACAGGCAAGCAGGAGAAGCTGGACGCATTCATTAATCTGTTGGATGGTTACGAGATTCTTGAAGTAGCCAGCACAGGTCTGACGGGCCTTGAGCGCGGTTCCGAGAATGTGGCGCCGCTCACCAAGAAGAACGCTTAAATTCGAATAATAGGTATTTATATCCATTATTAATACATTTATATTAATTTATACTATCAGGAGGTTTCATAACAATGGCTAAGATTTTTTATGAACAGGATTGTAATCTTTCTTTATTAGAGGGTAAGACAATTGCAGTCATTGGCTACGGCAGCCAGGGACACGCACATGCAAAGAACCTGAGTGATTCAGGATGTAAAGTTATTATTGGTCTTTATAAGGGCAGCAAATCCTGGCCAAAGGCTGAATCAGAAGGCTTTGAGGTTTATACAGCCGCAGAGGCAGCAAAGAAGGCAGATATCATCATGATCCTGATCAATGATGAGAAACAGGCTGCATTATACAAGAATGATATTGAGCCGAACCTTGAAGCAGGTAATATGCTGATGTTCGCTCATGGTTTTAATATCCATTTCGGTACGATCGTACCTCCAAAGGATGTTGACGTTACAATGATCGCTCCAAAGGCTCCGGGCCATACAGTAAGAAGCGAGTACGTTGCAGGTAAAGGTACACCATGTCTGATCGCTGTTGAGCAGGATGCCACAGGCAAGGCTCAGGATCTGGCTCTGGCTTACGCAGCAGGTATCGGCGGCGCAAGAGCAGGTGTTCTTGAGACAACCTTCAGAATTGAAACAGAGACAGACCTTTTCGGTGAGCAGGCTGTTCTCTGCGGTGGTGTCTGCGCACTGATGCAGGCTGGTTTTGAAACACTGGTTGAAGCAGGTTATGACCCAAGAAATGCTTACTTTGAGTGTATCCATGAGATGAAACTGATCGTTGACCTGATCTATCAGTCCGGTT
>CAYURX010000173.1:0-5203 GCA_964447245.1 uncultured Coprococcus sp.
TAACTCAAAGGTAATGAAGAAGATTTTACCTTACCTGTAAGACATAGAAACGGAGGAACGATAAAATGGCAAGAGTTAAAGGCGGCTTAAACGCTAAAAAGAAACATAACAGAGTTTTAAAACTGGCGAAAGGTTACAGAGGTGCCAGATCCAAACAGTATAGAGTAGCAAAGCAGTCCGTTATGAGAGCTCTTACAAGCTCTTATGCAGGCAGAAAACAGAGAAAGCGTCAGTTCAGACAGCTTTGGATCGCAAGAATCAACGCTGCCGCAAGAATGAACGGCTTATCCTACAGCAAATTAATGCATGGACTGAAAATGGCTGGTGTTGATGTCAACAGAAAGATGCTTTCTGAAATGGCGATCAGCGACGCTGCAGCTTTCACAGCATTATGTGAGACAGCAAAGGCTCAGTTGGCTTAATTCAATCATTCGATTTGATTGACGAACAGAACGCCTCTGTGTTATAATATTTTCTGAACAGACGGCAGGAAGCCGTTGTGGCTGTAGAAGCAGCCAGGATTTTACTTTATAGAAGATATAGCTGAATGAGTATAGCAAAGAAAATAGAGAAGATATACGCAGGCGAACTGTGTCAGAGAGAAGAATGAACCTTCTATTCCTGATTGGGATAGGAGGTTTTTTGCATTCTGAGAAGGTTTTTCATGTAAAAAAGTGCAGCATATGAAATACTGCATCGAATGGAATACGGAAGGATGAAAGAAGGAAAACGGATATGACGAAATATATTCTGAAGCGTCTTGTGCAATTGGTTTTTGTTTTGCTGGGCGTGACTTTTTTGACATTTATGATTACCCAGGCAGCACCGAGCGATGCGGCTGAGATGAAATATGTGTCGATGGGGATGATGCCATCACCGGAACTGCTGGAAAAGACAAGGGAGGAGATGGGGCTGAATGACCCGATTCTTGTACAGTACGGGCGGTGGCTGAACAATGTATTGCATGGTGATTTGGGAACATCAACAAAATTCAGCGAACCGGTCTGGACACAGTTGACGAAAAAGCTGCCAATGACATTGAAACTGGCCGCCGCTGCCGCTGTTGTGATGGTGTTGATTTCTTTTCCTCTTGGTGTGTTATCAGCCGTTCGGAAGAACCGGTTTGTGGATTATCTTATTCGTTTCTTTTCCTTCTTTGGTATTTCGGTGCCGAATTTCTGGCTTGGCCTGATGCTGATGTATTTGTTTGCGGTGAGACTGAACTGGTTTCAGGTGGTGAGTCAGAATAATCTGTATGGCATGGTGCTGCCTGTGGCTACTTTGACCATCCCAATGGTGTCGAGTTATGTCCGGCAGATCCGGGCTGCTGTTCTGGAAGAAATGAATGCGAATTATGTGGTCGGCGCGAGGGCCAGAGGTATTCCTGAATGGCAGATCATCTTCTGTCATGTGCTGCCTAATGCCATGCTGCCGATCATTACGCTGATTGGTCTGTCGGTGGGGCATCTTCTTGGCGGGGCAGCTATTATTGAGACTCTGTTTTCATGGCAGGGGATTGGCAATATGGTCGTGGAAGCCATCAGGGTCCGTGATTATCCGCTGATTCAGGGTTATGTCATCTGGATGGCCATTATCTATGTAGCTGTCAACCTGATCGTCGATATTTCCTATCGTTTTCTGGATCCGCAAATCAGACTGAGAAAGAGGGTGGATTAGATGCGTGTGTCAAAAGGCAAATGGATACGTTTTTTCTTGTTTTTAATTTTGGCGCTGATTGTTTTGTTCATTGCCTTTTTTGGATATAAATTTGCACCCTTTGATCCGCTGGAAACCGATTATGGCGCCAAACTGTCGCCGCCGGGCGGTTCACATCTGTTTGGAACGGATAATGTGGGCCGGGATGTATTGTCCAGAATATTATACGGTGCCCGCAATTCATTTTCCCTGACTTTTCTGATGATTGCCATCGTGTCTGTCGTCGGTACAGTCATTGGTACAGTCTCAGGCTTTTTTGGCGGTTTTCTTGACACAGCCATTATGCGTATGACGGATGTACTGCTGGCTTTTCCGGATACGGTGTTTGCCATTGCGATCGTGGGAATGCTGGGGCCGGGATTACTGAATACGGTGGTGGTCCTGTCCTTTGTCTGGTGGACAAAATATGCCCGTGTGACCAGAGGGCTTGCCTCAGTTATCCGAACAAAGGATTATATTACGGAGGCCCGCTTTGGCGGTGCAGGAACGGTGCGGATTCTGGTCAGGTATGTTTTACCGAATATTTTGCCCCAGGTCGTTGTCATGGCGACAGTGGATATCGGCGGTATGATGCTGGCCCTGGCCGGACTGTCGTTTCTTGGACTGGCTTCACAGCCGCCGGCGCCGGAATGGGGATATATGCTGTATGAGGGAAAATCCTATTTACAGACGGCACCCTGGATCATGATATTTGCCGGAATGGCCATATTTGTGACCGTTATTGCCTTTAATCTTCTGGGAGACAGTCTGCGTGACATTCTGGACCCGAAGGAAGACTAATATAAATGATATTATAATATGAAGGAGGAAAAGCAAAATGAAAAAAAGATTTTTAGCGGTTGTATTGATGACCGCAATGGTGATGAGTGTTCTCGCCGGCTGCGGCGGTTCACCAAAAACAGAGAGTCAGGCACCAGAAACTGCATCAGAGAGTGCTGCAGGCGGGGCCGAAAGCGAAACCGCAGGTGAAAAACACGTGAATGTGGCTTTTTTCTGGATTACGGCTGATCTTGATCCGGCTGTCGATTATCATGGATGGGTAACGTGCCGTCTTGGTGTTGGAGAGTCCCTTGTCAAACTCAACGATCAACTGGAAGTGGAAGGCTGTATCGCTGATACGTGGGAAAATGTGGATGACACGACATGGAAATTCCATATCCGTGATGGCGTTACATTCAGCAATGGGACATCGGTGGATGCCGCCGCCTGTAAAGCTTCCCTTGAGCGCGCGGTTGCTATGAATGACCGTGCGGCTGAATATTTGAAAATTGAAAGTATGGAAGCGGACGGACAGGAACTGACGATTCAAACGACTGAGCCGAATGCGGCTTTCTTAAATAATATGGTGGAACCGGTATTTAATATTATTGATACAACCCAGCCGGAAGATGTGATTCAGAACGCGCCTGTTTGTACGGGACCGTATGTGGTGGCAGATCTGGTCTCCGAGCAGAGTGTTGAACTGGTGAAAAATGAAAATTACTGGGGCGGCGAAGTGGGCCTTGACAGTATTACGGTGACACAGATTGCGGACGCGGATGCCCGCGCCATGGCGATTCAGTCAGGTGAAACAGATATTACGAATACCATTGATAATACAAGTGTTCAGTTATTTAGCGATACGTCGCTTTATAATGTATCTTCCATTATCAGTCCTCGTGTGAATGTGGCTTATATGAATCATGCGGCGTCCAGTCCGTTACATGATATTGAGTTGCGAAAAGCGATTTCTTATGCGGTGAACCGTGATGCGTATGCGGAACTTATTGGCGGAAGTGCGGCCCACAGTGCCTATTCCGATGCCACACCTTTTGGCAATGAGACCATTGATGCCTATACGTATGATACGGCAAAGGCAGAGGAAATTCTGGATGCGGCAGGTTATGTGGACGTGAATGGTGACGGTTACCGTGAAAATCCTCAGGGAGAAGAACTTGTGCTGAATTACCTGCAGGCGGCGGATCATGGCTCGGCTGATTCAGCCATTCTTGCAACGGCCGTTCAGTCCGATCTCAAAAAAGTTGGCGTACATATGGAGATCCTGGCTGTAGAAAATCTTTCCGAGTACCAGACCCAGGGGAATTTTGATTTTTATACAGGCAATGATAATTCAGCGCCAACGGGTGATCCTCAGATATGGCTGGAGACAATGTATACAGGACTTGGTACATCCGGCAAGAAGAATCTGACCAGCTTCCAGGATGATCAGATCGATGCCATTGTACAGGAAATGAATGGAGCCTTCGACACTCAGGAGCGGTATGCTCTGGCGGCACAGGCTTCCCAGATTCTGAATGATGACGCGGCCAACCTGTTTTTGACCAATTCCTATTTGAATATGGTCTCGGCTGCGAAGGTGAAGAATGCCGTTCAGCCGGTGGCTGATTATTATTTCATTACAAAAGATATTACTGTAGAATAACAGGATAAGACAGGACAGAGGTGCGCCGTGAATATTATTGAATTTGAAAATTTATGTATTACTTATCAGAATACGAAAGAGGCTGTCAGGCATGTGAGTTTTGCCGTTCCTGAAGGGAAAATTGCGGCAATTGTCGGGGAATCGGGAAGTGGTAAATCGACAATGATCCGCGCGGCCAATGGGCTTTTACCTGCAGGAGGAAAGATCACAGGCGGACGTATTCTGTTTGCCGGAAGGAATCTGAATGAGTTTTCCAGAGAAGAATTGAGAAAAATGCGGGGCACGGATATGGCGATGATTTTCCAGGATGCGGGTGCTTATCTGAATCCAAGACGGCGAATCGGCAGCCAGTATCTGGAAGCCATGCGGGCGCACCTCGATCTTTCCCGTGAAGAAGCAAAAAAAGAGGCGGCAGCCATGTTGACCAGGTTTAAACTGCCGGAGCCGGAACATGTGATGGCATCCTATCCTTTCCAGTTATCAGGCGGTATGCGTCAGCGTGTTGCTATTGCGATGGCTATGACGATGAAACCGCGTCTTCTGTTGGCGGATGAGCCGACCAGCGCTCTGGACGTGACCATACAGGCGCAGGTGGTGCAGGAAATGCTGAATTTACGAAAAGCTTTCGGGACGGCCATTATCATTGTGACCCACAATATGGGAGTGGCATCAAGGATGGCTGATTATATTGCAGTGATGCAGCATGGCCAGCTCAGGGAATTTGGGGCGAGGGATGAAGTCATTTTAAATCCGAAGGACAGTTATACAAAGCATTTGCTGGCGGTTGTGCCGGAATTGGAGGACTGAGCGTATAATGGATCATAAGGAAATTCTTCGGCTGGAAGATGTCAGCAAGGTTTTTGAACTGAAAAACAGGGAGCAATTGAGGGCTGTCAGTGATGTCAGTTTTGTATTGAAGCGGGGAGAAAGTGTGGCGATCGTGGGCGAGTCCGGCTGCGGTAAGAGCACACTGGCGAAGCTTGTGGCCTATATTGAAAATGTGTCATCGGGGAAAATATTTTTTGAGGGCAGTGAGATGACAGGTATCTCCGGCAAAGCACTTCG
>CAYURX010000174.1:0-5177 GCA_964447245.1 uncultured Coprococcus sp.
ATTTTCAGAATCTGATGCATGTATATCTGGATGCAGTGTTTTATCCGAATATTTACAGCCATGATGAGATTTTCAGGCAGGAGGGATGGCATTACGAATTGACGGATAAGGATGCGCCGATCATTTATAATGGCGTTGTTTATAATGAGATGAAAGGCGCTTTTTCATCGCCGGAGCAGATTTTATATCGAAAGATTTCGGATACCCTGTATCCGGATACGGTCTACAGTGTGGAGTCCGGCGGCGACCCGGATGCGATCCCGGATCTGACCTATGAACAATTTATCAATTTCCACAAAACCTATTATCATCCGTCCAACAGTTATATTTATTTGTATGGTAATATGGATGTGAATGAAAAGCTGAATTTTATTGATCAGGAATATTTGCAGCATTATGATGCGCTGGAGGTAGATTCAGCCATCAAAAAGCAGCAGCCGTTTGAACAGATGGTCTTTGAGCAGGGAGAATATCCGATCGGTTCTCAGGATAAGGAAGAAAATGCGTCCTATATGGCCTGTAGCTGGGTGATTGGCGACAGCCTGGATCCGAAGCTTTATCTGGCTTTCCAGATCCTTGAATACGCGCTGATGGAAGCGCCGGGCGCACCGCTCAAACAGGCGCTGCTTGACCATGAATTTGGTGAGGATGTCTATGGCATGTTCGAGACAAGTATGATTCAGCCGTATTTGTCTATCGTGATCAAAAATATGGATGCGGCCAGACGTGACGATATCGTGGCTGTGATCCGTGAGGAATTGGAAAAGCTTGCAAATGGAGGGTTAAACCGCCGGACCCTCGAGGGCGCTTTGAATTTCTATGAATTTAAGTCTCGGGAGGGTGATTTCGGGCGCTGGCCAAAGGGACTCATGTACGGCCTGCAATTGATCGACAGTTGGCTGTATGATGACAGCAAGCCATTTATTCATTTGAAATTCCAGGAAGTCTATGATTTCCTGAGAATCATGCTTGGCACGGATTATTATGAACAGCTGATCCGCACCTATATGCTCGATAATAAACACGCGTCGGTTTATCTGCTGTGTCCGGGCAAGGGCCTTCAGGCCAGAAAGGATGCCCTGCTGGCGGATAAGCTGGCGGCCTATAAAGCTTCTTTATCTGAGACAGAAATCGAAGAACTGATTGCGGAAAATGAACAGTTAAAAGCTTACCAGAGCGAGCCGTCCCCGAAGGAAGTGCTTGAAATGATTCCGCTGCTGTCAATTGACGATATTAAAAAGGAATCTGAACCGATTGTTAATCAGTGCCTGGATTGGAACGGTGTTGCTGTACTGCATCATGAGATTGAAACAAATGGCATTGGTTATGTGAATTTTCTGTTTGACGTGAGCCATATCAGGCAGGAGGAGATCCCGTATATGGGTATTCTCTCGGAGGCCCTTGGCAATATGGATACAGATAAATTCAGTTATCAGGAATTAACTGATGAAGTGAATCTTTATACAGGCGGACTTCGTACGGCCGTGAGCGTTTACGGGGTGAAAGATCAGGATACCTATCGCCCTGTTTTTGAAATGGGCGGCAAGGCTTTATATGGAAAAATGACCAAAATGTTTGCGCTGATGAAAGAAATTCTGCTGCACACGCATTTTGAAGATGATAAACGACTGAAAGAGATTTTATATCAGTTAAAATCAAGGCTTGAAATGGGCTTTTTGTCCAATGGACATACAACAGCTGTCAACCGGGCGGCTTCTTACTGTAATCAGGGAGCCTGGTTTAAAGAACTGGCGGAAGGCATTGCGTTTTATCAGATCTTATGTGATATTATAAAAGATTATGACAGTAGAAAACAGGAAGTTCAGGAAAAACTTGTCCGCTTAACGCATAAAATTTTCCGCCGGGAATATCTGCTGGCTGATGTGACAGCCAATCAGGAGGGATTGGCACTTGGACGGAGAGATATCACTGATTTTGCGGATGCCCTTTATACGGAGCCGATGACGGAGGAAGAACGGCAGAAGGTCATGGTTGGTTTGTGTCCGACGCATAATGAAGCGTTTATTACCGCCGGGATGATTCAGTATAATGCCTGTGCCGGTAATTTTATCGAAAAAGGGCTGCAATACAATGGCTGCCTGAATGTGCTCAAAAACCTGATGAGCAATGAATATCTGTGGAATAATGTACGTGTGAAGGGCGGGGCTTACGGTTGTATGTGCGGATTCGCGCAAAGCGGCAATGGCTTTTTTACATCCTACAGGGATCCGAATCTGGAGGAAACCTATGTCATCTATGACGGGGCGGCCGATTATCTGCGGCATCTGGAACTGGATGAGCGGGAACTGACAAAATATATGATCGGCGCGGTGGGGGCCATTGACATACCGATGACCGCATCCATGAAGGGCGCCCGTTCACTGGCGGCTTACATGAGTCAGCGCAGCAGTGAGGAGATACAGAAAACAAGGGACGAACTGCTTGGCACGACTGTTGAGTCATTGCGGCAGCAGGCGGATCTTGTGGCTGCGATCACAGAAAGCAACAACATCTGTGTTGTCGGCAGTGAGAGCCGGATCATGAAACAGAAAGACATGTTTGAACATGTGACACAATTACTTCAGTAAGCGAAACAGGTGGAGGATGGATATGAACGAACAATATAAGTCTGGTTTTGCGACTCTGATCGGGCGTCCGAATGTGGGGAAGTCGACGCTCATGAATCATCTGATCGGACAGAAGATCGCCATTACTTCGAATAAGCCGCAGACCACAAGAAACCGTATCCAGACGGTGTATACAAGTGAGGAAGGACAGATCGTGTTTGTGGATACGCCGGGTATCCACAAGGCGAAAAACAAGCTGGGAGAGTACATGGTGACAGTGGCCGAGCGGACATTGAGCGAGGTGGATGTGATCCTCTGGCTGGTGGAGCCGACGACCTATATCGGCGCCGGTGAGCAGCATATAGCAAAACAACTCCGGGGAACGAAGACGCCGGTGATCCTTGTCATCAATAAAATTGACAGAGTCAAAAAGGAAGAAATACTGGCCTGCATTGCGGCCTACAAAGATATCTGTGATTTTGCCGAAATCGTTCCGTGTTCGGCCCTGAAAGGTGACAATACGGACGACCTGATCCGGACGGTCATGAAGTATCTGCCTTACGGTCCTCAGTTCTACGATGAGGATACAGTGACAGACCAGCCCGAACGGCAGATCGTTGCAGAGTTGATCCGTGAAAAGGCGTTGAGATGTTTAAACGAGGAAATTCCCCATGGCATTGCCGTGTCCATTGACCAGATGAAGACGAGGAAGAACGGCAATATCATTGATATTGCCGCCACGATCATCTGTGAGCGGGAGTCCCATAAGGGTATTATTATCGGCAAACAGGGAGCCATGCTCAAAAAGATCGGTTCCCAGGCCAGACCGGAAATGGAACAGATGCTTGACAGTAAAGTGAATCTGAAATTGTGGGTCAAAGTGAAAAAAGACTGGCGTGACAGTGATTTTATGATCAAAAATTTTGGATATGATAAGAAAGAATACTAAAGATGGCTGAACAGATCAAGGTGACGGGCATGGTATTATCGGTCATGCCCATCGGTGAGTATGATAAGCGGCTTGTGATCCTGACGAGGGAGCGGGGCAAGATCAATGGCTTCGCCAGAGGCGCCAAAAGGCCGGGCAGCAGCATGATGGCGCCGTCACAGCCCTTTGTTTTCGGTGAATTTATGCTGATCGAGGGCAGGAATGCCTATACGGTCATCAGCGCCAGAGTACAGAATTATTTTGAAGAACTGCGGGAAGATGTGAAGGCGGCCTGTTATGGCTGTTATTTCCTTGAATTTGCCGATTATTATGGCCGTGAAAATGCCGATGATTTTGAAATGCTGCGGCTGTTATACCAGACGGTTCGGGCCCTGTGCAAAAAGACTATTGCTTATCCGCTGATCCGGTGCATTTATGAATTGAAGATCATGGTTGTGAATGGGGAGTATCCACAGTGCTTTGAATGTGTATCCTGTCACCGGAGCGATGATCTTGAGTATTTCAGTGCCGGCCGGCGGGGAATGCTCTGCGGCAATTGCCAGAATCAGGGCGGGAGCCATGTGGTGCCAATGAATGCCGCAGCTGTCTATACCGTTCAGTATATTATCAGTTCACCGATTGAAAAACTTTATACATTCAGAGTATCGGATGAAGTTCTGGAAAGTATCAGAAAGATGATGGATCGTTACCGGAACAGGTATATTGATAAAAAATTTAAATCGTTGGAAGTGCTGACATTACTGGAGGACGGCGTATGACAGATTTCACAACAGACGGCGGTTATCCCGTTTTATAATCAAAAATTTCCTGAATATAGTATAAAGTACAAAAAAAGGATTGAAAATATAATTTATAAAGGATACAATAGGTAAGTGTGTACGCGGCAGGAGGTGCTTGGGTGAAAATAAAGGTTTTTATCGCTGTAATTTTATGTATGGCAGTTCTGGCCGGGTGCAGCGGGAAGGTGGATCTGTCAAAAGTCACAGAGTCGACGATTGGCATCAATGGGGACGGTTCCATTGATGAAGTAGTCATTGAGTCTTTTGAACAGAGTTATTATTCCCTGGAAGAATTGCAGGCCTATGTGGAGGAAGAAGTCGCTGAGTTTAACCGGGCCCATCCTCAGGAGCAGCCAAAGGATCAGAAGGCTGACGATGAGGAGATCACGGCCATGACCGTTTTGTCGGTGGAAGTGGACGAGGAAGAAAAGACAGCCCGGCTGGCCCTCAGTTATCGGACGGATGATCTGTACAATGCATTCAATGCATCGGCGATCCATTTTTATTCAATGGATGAAGCATCGGCGGAGGCTTCAATTGCGGAAGTGAAAAATCTCAGCAGCGCAAAGGAAGGGAAGACGGCAGACTTCAGTGAAATAGCAGGTTCCAAAAAACTGCATGTCGTTTGTACGGACGGACCGGCGCGGCTTAAGATGAGCGGCCGGATATTGTATTATAGTAAAGAGGCATCACTGATCGATGACCATACGGTACAGACGCCGGAAGGCTTTTCAGTGATTGTATTTAAATAAGTATTGAAATAATATTGCGAGGTAGAATAGCATGGAAAAAACAATGGAGAAAATCGTTGCATTGGCCAAGGCCAGAGGTTTTGTTTATCCGGGTTCCGAGATTTACGGCGGTCTGGCCAATACATGGGAT
>CAYURX010000175.1:0-5062 GCA_964447245.1 uncultured Coprococcus sp.
TCAATACTTTCGGGGAGATGCATCGTCTCAGTAAGGTGGCAAAGCCGGATATCTGTGTGATGACCAATATTGGTCAGTGCCATTTGGAAAATCTCATTGACAGGGACGGCGTTTTGCGGGCAAAATCAGAAATCTTTGATTATATGAATCCGAAAGGCACAGTCATTTTAAATGGCGATGATGATAAGCTGGCATTGATCCATGAAGTTTACGGCAAGGCGCCGGTTACTTTTGGCATGAATCCTGAAGCCGGGGTCTGGGCTGACGGTATTGAAGATCTGGGGCTGTTTGGTAGCCGTGCTGTGCTTCACATAGAAGGACAGTCGCTGACAGCGGAGATCTCTCTGCCTGGCAGGCATATGATCTACAACGCCATGGCGGCGGCAGCCGTCGGGCGGCAATTGGGGCTGAGCCTTGAAGAAATCGCGGCGGGCATCCGCAAAGTGCAGCCTGTTGCTGGCCGCAGCCATCTGATCAAAGCGGGCGGCAAGGTCATCATTGATGACTGCTATAATGCCAATCCGGTGTCCATGAAGGCGGCCATTGACCTGCTGGCTACAGCGTCCACAAGGAAGGTGGCGGTTCTCGGAGATATGTTTGAACTTGGCGAGGATGAGAAAGTCATGCATGGCGAGGTTGGCCGGTATGCGGCCCAGGCAGGTATTGACTGTATTTTATGTGTGGGCGGATTATCGGCGGCCATGTATGAGGCGGCTGTCCGTGCCGGCGGCCGGGCCCGTTATTTTGGGACAAGAGAGGCGTTGGAGGAAGCGCTGCCTGAAATCATCTGTCCGGAGGATACGATTTTAGTGAAAGCTTCTCACAGCATGGCTTTTGAAAATGTGGTGGAAGCATTAAAAAAGATAGATGAATAGAACCGAAAGTCAGAAACAGGAAAGGATGACAATGAAAATGAAGAAAATAAAACGGAGTGCGGCGCTATTGATGGCAGTATTGCTTTTATGCACGGCCTGTGGTCAGGGCGGTGCCGGAACGAAAAGCACGGACAAGACCGCAGAGACGGCGGAAAATGGCGCTGCCCGGACAGAAAATACAGATACTGCGGACATGGTGGAGATCGATGAATTAAAAATCGCTTTTGCGCCTTATGACGCGTCTGAAACGATTCTGGCGGCCACAGAACCTTTGGAGGAAATGTTGAAAAATCAGTTGGCGCTACACGGTTATCAGGTCGATCGGGTGTCCATGGCAGTGGGCGCTTCCTATGAAGCTGTCGGTGAAGCACTGAGTGCGGGAACAGCCGATGTGGGCTTTATTTCCGGAGGTACCTATGTTCTCTATGAAAATGAATGCGACGTTCTGTTGACGGCACTCAGACAGGCTTACAGTAAAGATTCAGAGAATCCGGCCGACTGGAATGACGGTACGGAAGGGACCTATGTGGATGAGATGGCGACCTATTACCGTTCGATCATTCTGGCAGGACCGAGTGAGAAGGGGAAGGCTCTGGCTGAAAAGGTGAATCGAGGGGAAGATTTGACATGGGAAGAACTGGATGATGCCACATGGGCTGTCATGAGCGCATCTTCGGCTTCCGGCTATATTTATCCAAGTCTCTGGCTGCTTGCACGCTATGACAAGGGCATCAATGATCTGTCAAATGTCATTGAATCCGATTCTTATGCCACAAGTATGGCACGGCTGGCGGCGGAGCAGGCGGATATTATTGTCAGCTTCGGCCATGTGCAGAATAAATTCACAGATCAGTGGCAGGCGGATTTCGGCGGTGAAAACCCGGTATGGGAAGATACGAATGTCATTGGTGTAACGGAAGGCATTTACAATGATACGATCAGTGTGAGCAAAGCATCGGCAATTATGACCGACGATTTTAAAGAAGCTCTGGCTGACGCGATGATTGAAATAGGTGAGACGGAGGAAGGTCTGGCCGTTATTTCCACATTTTCCCATAAGGGATATGAAAAAGCGGATCCTGCGGACTATGACGGTGAGCGGGATGCGCAGTCTTTGTTAAAAGAATTGCAATAGTTGGTGTTTCATGATTGTACTTGATAATGTAACGAAACGATATGACAGTAGCAGAGCGGGCCTGCATTCAGTCTCGCTGCATATTGAAAAAGGCAGCTTTGTCTCCGTGATCGGGCCGAGCGGCGCCGGAAAATCCACTCTCTTAAGGTGCATCAATGGGATGCTTGAGGTAACGGAGGGCAGAATCCTTGTGGATGGGCAGTGCATATCCGCTGCCCGCGGCCGGGAAAAAAGACGGATCGAGCGGCAGATCGGTATGATCTTTCAGAATTTTTGTCTTGTGAAGGAGACTTCTGTGCTTCAGAATGTGCGTAATGCCAGATTGTATGATTATCCTTTCTGGCGTGTGATGACGGGATGCTTTTCACCTGAATCAGCGGCGGAAGCCATGACCTGCCTTGAAAAAGTGGGAATGGCCGAAAAGGCCGGGCAGCGGGCGGGGCTTCTGTCCGGCGGGGAGCAGCAGCGGACAGCCATTGCGCGTGCCCTTATGCAGCGCTGCAGGCTGCTTCTGGCTGATGAACCGGTAGCTTCCCTTGATCCGGTGAATGCGGAAGCGATTTTGCTGTTGCTTAAAAATATGCAGAAAGAGCAGCAGATGACCATCGTCATGAACAGTCATAATGTGGCGCAGGCGCTTCGCGTGTCGGACCGCATGATTGGGCTTCGCGAGGGACAGATCATTTTTGACGGCAGTCCGGAGCAGTTGGATGAAGGTGTCCTGACGGCCATTTACGGAAAGGAGCTGTCGGAATGAATGTGCATAGAATCATCAGACACAGTCTGATTCCGGCGGCGGTTGTTTTGTCGATGTGGTTTTGTGGTTTTAGCCTGCCAGTCCTGTTCGAGCGGGGCGGACAGGCTTTGGTCATTCTTGGCCGGATGATGCCGCCGGATATATCCTATACGGGTAAAATTATCGCTCCTCTGGCGGCAACGATCCGGATGTCTGTGGGCGGCAGTCTGATTGGCGGGCTGTTGGCGCTGCCTGTCGGGGCCATGGCCTGCGGACAGGTGACGGGAATGCATAAAATGGCAGTCATCCTTCGCGGAATTGTCAGTATCATACGTGCTGTGCCTGTGCTGGTAGCTGCGCTGGCGGCTTCTTTTGTCCTTGGCACCGGATCTCTGGCAGGTATGGCGGCGATTGCCTTTTTCACTTTTGGTATCGTGGCGCGGATGACATGGGAGAAACTGGATCATCTGGATTATTCGGCTTATGAAGGGCTGCTGGCAGTGGGAAACGGCCGTTTAGCCGCCTTCAGACATGGAATAATGCCGAAACTGTTTCCGGTCTGGCTGTCAGACTGTCTGTATGCTCTGGAAATCAATATCCGTCACGCGGCGATCCTTGGTTATGTGGGGGCCGGCGGTCTGGGGCTTTTACTGAATGAAAAGATCGCCTGGCGGGAATATGCCAGGGCGGGGATGATCCTGGTATGGCTTTTTGTGGTTGTCCTTGTCATTGAGCAGACGGGAGAATATCTGCGGCGGTGTCTTCTGGAGCCGGAGTGTATGAACCGACGGTTTTGTTATGTGTGGGCGGCAGCCGGACTGGTGCTGATCCTCTGGAGCTTTGCCGGGCTCAAATGGCGGGGAATGCCTTCAAAGGGCGGGATGATCCTGGCAGGTATTTTTAAAGGGCTGCTGCACCCGGACTGGTCGCTGATGGTGAATCTTACGGCGAACGGCGTGCCATGGCTTTTGCTGGAAACGCTCTGTATTGCCATTGCCGGGACTGCCATCGGAGCTTTGCTGGCGTTTCCGGCGGCATTGATCGGAAGCTATACTACTTCCTGCAGAGTACCGGCGGTACTGATGCGGCTGTTTATTGCGGCTGTCCGTACTTTACCATCCATCATTGCAGGATTGATTTTTATCCGGGTCACGGGACCGGGAGCTTTTGCCGGTCTTATGACCATGGCTTTACTGAGCTTTGGCATGTGCAGCAAGATGTTTATGAATACACTGGATGGGATGGACGGCGAATTGCTGATGGCGTTTCGTTCCATGGGCTGCGGATGGGCGGCCATGATGCGTCATGTCGTCTGGCCGGTGTGCAAAAAGGGCTTGACGGCCGATGTCTGGTATCGTCTGGATGTGAACTTAAGGGATGCGTCGGTGCTGGGTTTTGTGGGCGCCGGTGGCATTGGCGCGCCGCTGATTTTCGCCATGAACGGTTATGCCTGGGAGATGGCCGGGGCCTATCTGCTTGGATTGTTGGTATTGATTTTGCTTGCGGACAGGTGTTCGACAAAAATAGCAAAAAATTAAATTGGCCTGACCAATTTGCACAAAAAAAGAGTGAAATTTTGTTAATTTTTTAATTATCGGATAAGCCATTGCAATCTGTGAAAAAAGTGATAAATTATATATAGAGAATAATTGAAGGAATTATTCGTTATTTTTAAGGAGGATATTTGAGATGGCTAAAAATATGCAGGGTTTCGGCGCGATGATCAGTAAGCTGAAAAAAGACCCTAAGACAATTGTTTTTACAGAAGGTACAGATGAACGTATTCTTGAAGCAGCTTCCCGTTTGCTGGCTTCCAATTTCCTGACACCGATTCTGGTTGGCAACGCAGAGGCCGTTCAGGAAGCGTCTGAAGAATACGGTTACAATATCAGAGGTGCAGTGATTATTGATCCTGAGAATTATGACAGAATGGACGAGATGGTTGAAATGTTCTGTGAACTTCGTAAGGGCAAGAATATTCAGCCGGACGAAGCCCGCAAGATTTTAAAACATGGCAATTACTTTGGTACAATGCTTGTCAAGATGGGTGTTGCAGATGCATTGCTCGGCGGCGCTACATATTCAACAGCAGATACTGTTCGCCCTGCTTTACAGTTGATCAAGACAAAACCTGGCAATAAGATCGTTTCTTCCACATTCATCATGGTACGTCCATCCGCAACAGGTGAGAATGAAGTTCTGGCCATGAGTGACTGTGCGATCAATATTAAACCGACGGCTGAGGAACTGGTTGAGATTGCCATTGAATCCGCAGAGTGCGGCCGTATTTTCGGTATTGATCCGAAGGTTGCATTC
>CAYURX010000176.1:0-5021 GCA_964447245.1 uncultured Coprococcus sp.
GCTGCCTCTAAAGCCTGCACAGCCTGATCTCTGGCCTGCACGGTGGCTGCCGCTTCTACCCCGTTCAAGTCGACCACTGCCAGTTCACCGGCCGCTGTACTCACTGCCTGCTGCACCGATTCGACAGCCGTCGTCATCATTGTTTCAAAAGCGGTTTTCTGCTCATTCAATGCGCCAAGTCCATCCGCCAGCGCCTTTGCGCCATCATTTACAGCACTGACGCCATCCACATACTGTGCCATATAAGAACGGAATTCTTCCACACCATCCAATAGTTCGGCCGTGCCATCCACCAGCTCTGCAGAAGCATCTGTCAGCTTTTCCATATCATCAATCAGATCATCGGCATCATCCAGTTCATCCGTGTCCGTTTCAGCAAACATGCCCGTCGTCGCCACCGTCGCTGTAAACGCCAGTTCAAAATCCGCCACATCTGCGGAGATCTCCACATAATCCGGCAGTTCCACATCCTTTGTCGGCTCATAATCCGATAAACCCAGACTGTCCGCCAGCCCCGGATAAGCGCTGCCGACAACGATATTTTCATCCTCCAGAGCGATAACCTTTCCATTGGTCACTTCTATATTTGAAAATATCTCCGAGGGCAGAAAGGCCGCTGAAAGCACCACAAACGGCACCTGGGTTTTAACAGATCCGCCATCCACTTCCACCGTTTCTGATGTCAGATTTTCATAATCAAAGCGCATACGGAACCGGCCGCTCTTTCCTGCCAATGTCTCCGGCTCCACCGGCTGATCATCCAGATAATAACTGATTTTTACCGAAACGGGCAATTCTTTGCCGCTTTTTCCCTCATACCGGATATCCTCACCATGGTTTTCCCATATCAGAGTGCCCTTGTCTTCCTCTTTGTATTCTTCGTCACCTTCTGTATTTTTAATATCTGTTAACGTCGAATAATCCCGGATCCCGTCGCTGCCGCCCGGATTTTTCAGCAATGCCTCAACCGTCACTTCTCTGACATTGCCTAAGGCATCCGCTTTCACATAGACCGTCTCCTCTTTATCCGGCCTCCCGATATCCGCTTTCTCGTTATCTGCTTTCTCGTTATCTGCTTTCTCCGCTTCTTCCTGACCGTCTAACTGGCTGGCTGCTGCTTCTGTCCCGGCCAAAGATGAAAAGGCCATGGCCAGCACAAGGATTCCGGCCACCAGCAGCACCATTATTTTTCTTTTTATCTTTCTTTTGATTTGCATACCGTCACACCTCCCGCATCATTGCCGTTTACTCTGCATTTTTTAACGCCTCGTCCATCGGCACTTTCCGGATCTTTCTGTATTCCATCAGCGCCACCACTGCGTAAGTTATCGTTCCAAGCAAAAACATTTTGACATAGATCACCGGATCCACATAAAGGGGGATCCAGCCGCTGATACTGCTCATCATGACCTCTTTAAACAAAACCTGCATGACCTGATATTCGATTGGCAGACTCAGAAGCAGGCAAACCACCACAACAATGGATGTCGAAATAATGTATAAGCGGCTGATCTCGCCATTTGTATAACCCAGGATCTTGACCATAGAGATGGACTGCGCGTTTTTCTCTATGATAATTTTTGACAACAGATAAATCAGCACCATAAAAATGACAATCGCAAACCCATCGACCAGATACATCATGCTTCCCATGGAGGTCATGAGCTGTCTGGATATTTTTGTCAGATCCTCGATGTCTATCTCTGAGCCAATATATTTTTCATCAATATCCGTAATTTCCGTGTCTGAAAAATAACCGCAGAAAAAGTTTTTATCATAATCAAAGGTCTGATTCAGCGCTTCCTGGCTCATGAAAACAGCCAGCGCCCCGTCATAATCATAAATCCCTGTCACTTCAAAGTTATACGTTTGATCCTCATAGGCTTCCTTCAGAGTGATCGTGTCTCCCGGCTCTATCTCAAATTTCTGGGAATAGGCAGAAGATATATAAATCTGACCATCACCCACATCCGCCGGCACATACCGGCTGTCCGGGCAAATGCCATAAAGCGTCACTTCCTCGCTCTTATACCGTCCGCCCACCGTTTTTAAAGCATATACACTGAATTTCTCCGCATCTTCATTCTCCGTTTCCACAGAATACTGGAAATACATCATCTGCAGCAGGCTTTCCAGTTTTCGGTCTTCATTGACGGCCCCCACAGGTATTTGCAGCAAATACTGATATTGACTCAGCATATGATCCCCGATCGTATCCTGATAATGGGTCAGCGCGCAAGGCAGCAGCAGACCGAACATTAACAGCAGATTGGCGAATAGAATGCCAATGAACAGAATGCAATAATTACTCATATTCTGAAAAATCACCCGCAGCCGGAAACGCCCGAAGAACGGAATGTGATGATTTAAGTAAACCGCCCTTTTCTGTTTTCTTCGGCTGATATCCCGCCTCAAAAACTTCAGCGGCGGCAGCAGCAGCTTCCGGTATAAAACAACAAAATTGATAATCGCCATCATCACGACGGGCACAACTGTTGTCATCAGAAACGCCTCGGCATTCCACAGCGTCACATACGTCGGCAGACTATAACTGCCATAATACATGCCTGCACAGACATTTTTAAACAGGGTATATCCCAGCAGATTGCCAATAACTGCTCCGGTCACAGTCACCGCCACCGGCATCATCATATAATGCCGGATCAGTTCACCCCTTGTATAACCGGAGGCCCGCAGCGTACCAATAACATTTGCCTCCTTACTGATGGTATTGCTGATGGTAACCGCAAAGACAAAGGCCATGATGGCGATCACCATGTACAGCAGCGCGATCATCATCGCCCTGTCACTGCCCATATCCTCACCTGTAAACTGAATGGCCTGATTCAGATAGCGCGGCACAAAATCCTCCAGCGCCACCTCATCATTCATCTTCTCCATCAGATCATCGGCCATTTCCTTTTCCCGGATCTCATCCTCCGGTTCCGTCTCATACCGCCAGGAATAGCTGTAAACCAGTCCATCACTGCTCAGATCTTCAAATTCTTCGGCTGTCACAACAGACACGCCAAATTTGATGGAATCAAACATGGAATCATTGTTATCCGCAAACAGGCAGCTATAGTCCGATAACGCCACCAGCCCTGTGACTTTCCATGTCCGGCCTTCGCCGGACAGTTGGTCGCCAATGGCAATGGCATTATTTTCCGCATACATGCGGTCAATGGCGATTTCACCCGGTCCGGCCGGCATCTCCCCCTCCATCAGGCATACCCTGTTGACCTCCTCACGGTTTTTAAATATACGAAGGGTACTGCCGTTTGTCAGGCTTTCTTCCACATAAAAATTATCATATAATTTCACACCGCACTTCTCAATGGCTTTTCTCTGGGCTTTATTAGCCTTTTTGGTCAGCCGGAAATTGCCGTGCTCAATCGTATACTTTTCGAAGCTTTCATGATACGCTGTGATCATACTGCCATCCGCCACCAGGAAACCCGACACAAATCCGATGGAAGCCACCAACAGCAGAAAAATCACGATGTATTTACCCATTTCACTTTTCAATTCACGGGGCAGCCGTTTAATCAGCGGATTTCTCATTTCTTTGCCCCCTTACCAATCCAGTGCTTCGGCAGGTACTTTATGCGCATTGACATAATTTTTCCTGATCATGCCGTCCCGAAGACGCACGACCCGGTCGGCCATGTCTTTGATGGCATCATTATGCGTCACCATAATCACGGTATTGCCATATTTTTGATTGACCATTTCTATCAGCTTCAATATCTCCTTGGATGTCTGGTAATCGAGAGCCCCCGTCGGTTCATCACACAGCAGAATATCCGGATTCTTCACGATTGCCCGTCCTATGGCCGTCCGCTGCTGCTGCCCTCCGGATAACTGATTCGGCAGTTTATTCCTGTGCGCGTAGAGCCCCAGCGTATGCAGCAATTCATCCACATCCAGCGGATGTTCGCCAAGATAAGCTCCCACTTCTATATTTTCCCGCACTGTTAAATTGGGGATCAGATTATACATCTGAAAAATGTATCCGAGATGCTTTCTGCGGTAAATGGTCAACCGCTTTTCATTCATATCGGCCATGCGCTCGCCATTGATACAGATATCGCCGTCATCTGCCTCGTCAATGCCGCCGATAATATTCAATAACGTTGATTTGCCTGAGCCGGACGGCCCGAGCAGCACGCAAAATTCCCCCTTTTCGATTGCCAGATCAAGGCCCTTTAACACTTCCACCCGGCTGTCTCCTGACCCAAAAGCCTTCTTTATATGATGAATTTCCAGAAACATACACGCCTCCACACGCCAATATATGCTTTTTCAGTTAGCTTATACTAACTACTATGCCACAATTACACCTTGAAGTCAATAAAACATCCTCTATATAGATGAATATATTTCTCAATAACACAGCAGTCCGGATTGCGCTGTACAAAACATGCAAGCCGGACTGTCATCAGATTACTGCCCCAATTTTACCATACACTCTTTTTTGTAAAATGCAATGCCATATTTCATGATCCGGCGATACCCTTCATGCCGCAGATTATCCTCATAGTGCCGCTCCTCGATCTGTTGAAGGGCCTCCTCACATTTTGCCGCCATTTCACGGTAAGTCTTTGCCACTTTCAATTCAAAAATAATCGCTTTCCCGCGTACACTCGGATATTTCAGAAGAATATCCGGCCGCCCGCAGCCTGCTTCACGATTGGAAAGGACAATATAATTACCGATATTTTTAAGCATACCAGCCAGAAATCCATGATAAAAGCTTTCCTGATAATCATAAAAACTGATGGTTTCCATTAGATTTTCACAGAGTATATCCTCGATTTTCGCCGTATCGCCATCAACGATGGCTCTGTATAAATCTGATAACTCCCTGTTGGCGATCCGTTCTTCAAACCAGCGCATGACCGTTGTTTTGTAAATATAACGTACCTCGCTGTTTGGGATCGCCATTTCAATATAACGGATCTCCTCCTCCTGCCACTCCCTGATCTTTTTGAGATATCCGGTAAAAAATAGAAAATTCC
>CAYURX010000177.1:0-5015 GCA_964447245.1 uncultured Coprococcus sp.
ATCAAGGTTTTTATAAGAATTTGAAACAAAAAAACAGGTAGTTTTTGACACTACCCAAACGGGATGGATGCCAAAGTGTATGAAAGAATTTCACCGGAAGCACTCTATGCGCGTACCGGAATCCAGAAGCAGATTTTTAACACGATTTATCAACTGATGGCCGTCAAACAGAAGGAGCCGCAGCTTCTGGCAAAAGCGAAGTATATGTTATTGATTCCGAATTATTTTAATTTTCTTCTGACCGGGGTGAAACGGACAGAGTACATGGTCCCTGATGGGAACGGAGATCACGGCGGCGGACTGCTCGGCAGAGAGCAGGAGACAAAATCTCACAAATGAGGGCGGTTATGAATACCGCTTCCGGTATCTGAAAAATATCATGAGACTCTGGATGATTCAGTCGATCCGAAAAGAATTTGCGGAAGAATATTCCTATGGCTATATTTGTGAGCAGGCACAAAAACAGAGCATTCCTTCTATTGTGGACTGCAATGATGACAGGTTTCTGGCTCCGTCCAGTATGACAGAGGCCGTGAGGGCTTATTGTGAAAGTACCGGGCAGCAGGTGCCGGAAAATGAATGGGAGATCGCGGCGGTGATCTACAACAGCCTGGGTAAATGTTATGGCGATACCATCGGGCAGATTGAACGGATGACCGGGAAACATTATGACTGTATTTATGTGGTGGGCGGCGGCTCCAATGCGGAATATCTGAATCAGATTACAGCAAAATATACCGGACGTATCGTTTACGCGGGCCCGGGAGAAGCGACAGCCATTGGGAATCTGCTGGTGCAGATGCTTTATGATCAGCAGTTTGCGGATTTGAAAGAAGCAAGAGAATGTGTAAAGAACTCCTTTGACATTAAAAAATATGAAGGATGGCGACAGAGTGCCCGGTTGTATTTCCGGCAGGAATTGGCGTGATCGGATGGATGGTGCCGGGAGGGAGAAAGATCGCGGCGGCAACCAGCGAGTTGCTGAAGCAGTATGATGTGGTGATCTGGCAGTAGATTTTCATGTAACATTGCCTGAGAAATTCTTATATGAGAAATAGTATTGATCGCAGAGGGATGATAGATGGCTGTCAGCCAGGCGTTTTTTGAAGCAATAGAAGTTGGCAGCCCTTTAAGATTGCTTTTACCTGTATAATGACTTATAATAAATGAGCAAATTGATACCTGGCGGCCTATATATGGTAATTGTTGATCGAGGAAAGGGAGATTTTTACATGTCTCAGGATGATGCTTTTAATGCTCTGCAGGATGCAATCAGGGACTGCCGTTTTTGCCAGATGGAGTTTGGTTTTGAGCCGAATCCGATTGTATTCGGCAATGTCGGAGCGAAAATTATGCAGATTAGTCAGGCGCCTTCCCGCACTGTGCATCAGACGGGCAAACCATTTAATGATGCCAGCGGCCGGAGACTGCGCCTGGAGTGGTATCGGATTTCGGATGATACTTTTTATAATCCTGATAATTTTTATATTGTCTCCATGGCCCATTGTTATCCGGGGAAAAAACCCAAAGGCGGTGATCGGCGCCCGCCGAAATGCTGTGCCGGTCGATGGTTGGAAAAAGAGATAGCGCTGGTACAGAATGAGATATATATTTTGGTAGGCAGTGCGGCCGCGGCATATTTTTTTCCGAAGAAAAAAATGACAGAGCTTGTGTTTGAAGATCAGGAAATTAACGGTAAGAGGACATTTGTTTTACCCCATCCGTCACCATTAAATATGAAATGGTTTCGTGATTACCCGGAGTTTCAGAAAAAGCGGATCGCGGAGGTAGCCAAAGCCGTACATCGTGTACTTGGCTTGTAGGCAGGCGTGAAATCGTCAGTTAGGAGGTATTTATGAAAATTGACCGTCTGATCGGTATTTTATCTATTCTATTACAACAGAAAAAAGTGACGGCGCCTTATCTGGCGGAAAAATTTGAGGTTTCCCGAAGAACGGTCAATCGGGATATTGAAGCCTTATGCAAAGCGGGGATCCCTGTGGTTACAACGCAGGGGGCCAATGGCGGTATTTCCATTATGGAAGGTTATACAATTGATCGTACGTTATTGACATCATCTGACATGCAGGCCATTCTCGCGGGTCTGAGGAGTCTGGACAGCGTCAGCGGAACAAACCGATATGGCCAGCTGATGGACAGGCTGACTGGCAATGCGTCAAATACATTGCATGGTGGTCCGTATGTGCAAATTGATCTTGCTTCCTGGTATAAATCGTCATTGACTCCGAAAATCGAAATGATCCGCAAAGCGATTGAGCAGCAGGAATGGCTGACATTTATGTATTATGGGCCAAAAGGAGAGAGCCGAAGAAAAATCGAGCCGTACTATCTTGTATTTCAATGGGCCAACTGGTATGTGTGGGGATGGTGCGCTGCACGGGAGGATTTCAGGCTGTTTAAATTGAACCGGATGTCGGAATTGCAGTGCGCAGGCGGAAAATTCGAAAAAAGGCCGGTGCCTGTACCGGATTTGTCTGTTGAAAAAATATTTCCTGTCAATTTCCAAATCAAAGCCCTGTTTCAGCCAGAGTGCAAATGGCGCGTGATTGAAGAATACGGTAAGGATAGTTATACAGAACTGCCGGATGGAAAACTGATGTTGTCAATTGCCTATACCGATAAAGAGCACCTTTTGAGCTGGCTTTTATCGTTTGGGGGAAAGGCTGAATTGCTGGAACCAGCAGAGTTTCGGCAGGATATGGCACAAATGGGAAAGGAAATCTGGCAAAAACACCAATAAATTAACTGAATATTCTGAAATTTTTAAAAATGAAAAATAATTGATAAAATATACTTGACAAAATGGAGAAAAGAGGGTACAATAATGCCATAGAAGCAAAGAAATTATAAAACAACAAGAAATTCATTCAAGGAGGACGGTCCAATGGGATAATTAACTGACACTGAGAAATCTTCCATAGAAGTTTACATAGATGTAACATGAAGGAGGAGAGAACAGCAAAAGGCAGAGATCCATAGTGGACGTACAGCCAACTAACAAAGAGGGAACAGGAGGTTATAAAGTGAAACTTTCGATTATTCATTGAAAGGGCTATCTGATGACGAGAAAGTCAGATAGCCCTATTTGTTTGTCATGGGTTCGATTGATGGCCTTTAATTTCTCTAAAATCTATGGTACAATTATTTTGTCTACGTGGTAAATTGTGAGTCAGTATGAAATTGAGAGAATGAATTAAAGTAAGGAGTTTATGAATGGCCTCTGTTTTTATATTAATTGCAGCTGTATTGTTTTTGTGTTTACTGGCTGAAAAGTTTTCCGGTAAGTTTGGTATGCCGGCGTTGATTTTATTCATGGGTATCGGTATGCTTTTCGGCAGCGACGGCATTCTGCGGATTCCTTTTGATAATTATAAGATGGCTGAGAATATTTGTATGATCGCCCTGTGTTTCATCATGTTTTACGGCGGTTTTAATATGAAATGGAGTGCGGCAAGACCGGTGGCCGTGAAAGCTGTAAGCCTTTCAACCGTTGGAGTCGCTGTGACAGCGGGATTGACAGCGTTATTCTGCTATGCGGTTCTGCATTTTTCTTTTGCTGACAGTTTTCTGATGGGGGCTGTGCTGTCATCGACGGATGCGGCCAGTGTCTTCTCGGTACTGCGTAAAAAGAAGCTGAACCTGAAAGACGGCACGGCCTCCTTGCTGGAAATGGAGAGCGGCAGTAATGATCCAGTGGCCTATTTGTTGACGGCCATCGGTATTTCTTTAAAGGCCGGCGGTGATATCAGTACGGTGCCGTATATGATATTTGCACAGGTTGTTTATGGCATTGCCATTGGTGTCGCTGCTGCATTTTTTGGTATTGTATTTTTGAAAAAGACCAAAGTGCAGACGGAAGGGCTGGACACGATATTTGTCATCGGTCTTGTGCTGTTTGGCTTTGGATTGGCGGATACGATCGGCGGTAATGCCTTTTTGAGCGTTTATCTGATGGGGATCATACTGGGTAACAGCCGCATCAGAGGTAAGGAGAATCTGATTCCGTTCTTTGATGGCGTGACAGGGCTGGGACAGATCCTGTTGTTTTTCCTGCTCGGTCTGCTGGCATATCCGCATAAGCTGCCGGAAATCTTCTCAACTTCGCTGGCCATTGCCATCTTTCTGACGGTGGTTGCACGGCCCGTGGCTGTATTTTTATTGCTGAAACCGTTTCATTGTACGACCAGACAATGCCTGATGGTATCATGGGCAGGACTTCGGGGAGCGGCGTCCATTGTATTTGCCATTATGGTGATTGCGGGCGGCAATTCATCTTCAGATGCGTTATTTCACACGGTCTTTATGGTAGCTTTGATTTCCGTGGCGATCCAGGGGACTTTGCTTCCGGCTGTGGCGCACAGGCTGTCCATGGTGGATGAAACCTGTGATGTCCGCAAGACATTCAATGATTACAGTGAGTCCTCGGCCATTACTATGATGCAGATGTATATACCGGAAGGGCATAACTGGGCCGGACGTCTTGTGCGTGATGTCAGTATGCCGACGGGGTCGCTGGCGGTTATGATCGAGCGCAGCGGCGGCGGAAAGGTTATTCCTGATGGAAATACGGAGATTCAGGCGGGCGATACGATGGTGTTAAGCGTACAGGCTTATGAATCTGGCGGACATGAGCATCTGGATGAGTTTGTTGTATCAAAAAAGCATCGCTGGTGTAATAAAACCATTGCAGAACTGAATCTTCCGAATAATACACTGATTATTCTTGTGAAACGCGGTGAGGAAAATCTGATACCGAACGGGCAGACACAGATCCTTGAAAATGATTGCGTGGTTGTTTATAGTTGATGGCGGATGCTGCGGACTGTGCAGGAGAATTTGAATCAGTAATAATTGCTTAGAGGTTGCCGGTTTGAACGACAACCTCTATTTTTAGTGTCATTTGATTATTTTCCCGAATTATTCACAGCCACCACACACTCAAGCCACAGACCAGCTGCGCTATGCGCATCTGTCGCTGCTTCGCAGCTTCTGTC
>CAYURX010000178.1:0-5011 GCA_964447245.1 uncultured Coprococcus sp.
GATCTCTACCTGAAAACCGTAGAAAAACGCCGGTACTTGACTTTTTGGAGCTGTGCGAACAAAAAGTCTTAGTATCCGCTGCGTTTTTCTCCGAGTGCGAACGGGTTTTACAGGTAGAGGCTGTCCGTATTGTGCTTCAAAATGACAGTCTGAACTGTTACCATTTATATGACGAGATATTTCAGACTGCTGACAACAGTCAGCAAATAATTATGATTATAGATCGTTCTTAAAAACATACTGTCATTAATTCCGCCGTAAATATAACTGCCGATTTCTGTGCCGCTGAATATGGTGACCGCAATACAGATCACCCACAGAGTAACCAAACCGTTGACCGCGCCAAAGATAAAGCCGCCGAATTTATTCAATGTGTGGAGCACCGGCAAATAAGTAATGATATCCAGAACCGCTGCTATAATCTTCAATAAGATAACAGCCGCAAGAAAAACGATGATAAAGGACAGGGCATTAAAAATCAGGCATGTCAGATAATTTGCCACATAATCTTTAAACTCTGTAATACCAAAAGCAGTATATATCTCATTGTTATTATTTTCCAGCAAAGCATCTCTGACAGACGATGGCAGCGGCAATTGCTCAATGAACTCCGTCTGCTCCGTAACACGCCCGGTCTCCGCTCCTTCCCCGCCAAAAACCGTCGTCCCTATATAATCATTGACCGTATCGAACGCAACTGTATGCTGCAGGGAACGGCTGACATAAGGCGATATATTGGAAGCAACTGCAATCGATACGACAATCGTAAATGTTGCAAATACTTCCCGTACCAATCCACGGCGTAAACCGTTTAATGCATATACGCCAAGCAAAATAACCGCAGCCCATTCTAAAATGCTCATCAAACTCCTCCTTTGCTGTTATGTTTCATTATTCAATACGTATTTCTCTTAAGGCCTGATCATCCACCAGCCAGTACATGCCGTCCTCCCATGAAGCCATCATTCCTGTTATGGCCATATCAAACAGGCCTTCAAATCTCAGACGGCCTCCGTACTGATAGATCCGTACCTCCTGCTCGTTGTACAAAATAATTTCATCATCATCCGCAAAAACCTGGTGATAATCAAAATCAAAATACACGGTGACATTTTTCTTGCCGACCAGATCATAAATCTCCATGCGGTATTTTCCATTTTCATCTTCATTCTTAAAAACAAATCCCATCTTCTGATTGCCGCAAAATACACTTTTGATCTCGTCTTCAAATGTAACCGTCGAAGCATCGCTCACCTGACTGTTGACAAGGAACAGCGAAAAGCTATTTTCACCGTAAACGGCCGCGCGGGAGGCATCAAGAAATGTTATTTTCGGATAAAGTCCCTCCAATACCTTTGTGTCGATCATATGATCGCCATCCACATCTGTAAAATCATAAAAACCAACTTTTGTCTGCACGCTGCCGCTGCCAATACTTAAATAACTGACCACCAGTTTCGTCGCATCCGGCGCCAGCCCCAGTGCCAGCGGATAACCCGTGTTCTCCAAAGTTGCCTCTATGCTGACCAGTTCTTTCCCCTGCTTATCATACAGCTTAATATAGTTGCAGTTCGCGTCTGATAATATGGCAGCCATTACCCCCTGGTCAGCAACCTTGATTTCCTGGATCGGCATATCTGTCGTTATCCGCCCAATCTGGCCATAATCATTAAAAATATAAATGGTATTGGCGCCCATGTCGCCAATCGCTACATACTGATCGCTGGCTGCCAATATGGGAGACGACATTTCATAAGTCTGATTCCAGGCAACGGAACCATTTTTATCCGTCATGGCAACGCCATCCTTGCTGTACCTGAGCATTCCCTTATTCATAATCTGATAATAGACAGATGTATTGTCTCCGCGGGATAATGTATTGGTGACCTCATATGAAGTATAGACACTGTTATTTTTTACAAGGGCATAGGTCAGGACCGCAATCAGAATCACAATACCTGCCACTGCTATAGACTGCATTCTGGACAATCCGGCTCTTTTCTCCGTTGTCTCCCCGCCTTGTATCTCCATATCCTTCCTCCGATTCTGTTTTTCTTTTGTTCTCTGTTATAGTAAGCGGCAAATTGATGTGTCACTTACGATAATTATATCTGTTAGTATAGATAAAAAACTCACACTCGTCAACCTTTTTGGTATTCTCTGCCACCTATGGCAGCTGCAGCACCATGCCAGGATAAATATAATCAGGATCTTCGATCTGATTCAGACGGATAATTTCTTCCACATGAGCCGCGTCCTGATAAAGGGCACGGCTGATTTTTAAAAGGGTATCCCCCTCTTTGACCGTATAACTCTGATGCGCGCCTGCTGCCACATCGGTATTCTCACTGGCTTCCGATCCACTTTCGTCCACGGTACTCTCCGTCTCGCCCATACTGCTGTCCGTTGTCTCAGGCACTGTCTCGCTCTCACTGATGGATTCCGCCGCCTGCTGCATGATCGTCTCCACCAGATCCAGATTATCCGTTTCTCCGGATTCATTCAACATCGTCTCACTGGCCGCCGAACGTCCAACGACCTGACTGACCTCCATCCGCTGATCCGTCACATTTTTCCTTATGGCTGCCGCGATCAATACCACAAGTACAACGGCCGCCACCTGAGGGAACCATCGTCTGCCCGCCCGATGACTGCGGGTATACGCCTCTTTCTTCCATTTATTATCCGTTTTTCTTTCGAACAGGCGGTTCTGGAATCCCGTCGACTCGGTCTCCTCATTGGATGTCTGATCCTTTTTCAGCTCAATCATATAATTCTGCATGGCTTCATTGCGCTCATAATAGATATAGTAGCCCTGATGCCGCATGAGCTGGCCCTTTTCATAAACATAAAAAGCATCTTCCCGGTCCATAGGGTCCATGGCATAAAAAATCGTCCCCTTATCCCTGAACTGTTCCGCCTGTACCTTTTCAATCTGCGCACTCATACCGACAGACTGGCCCGGCCTTGACAAAAACCATCCCAGTATATGTTTTTCCCTGAAATATTTATCGATCCGCTCATACAATCCCGTCCAGATTTCACTTGTTATCTGCAGGTTGTCTTCTTTGATCTGCAGATTCTCCATATGGATCGCTGCACTGATAAAGAAAATATCCGTCTTGTCTTTTCTGACCTTCTCTCCAAGAAGGAGTGCAGCTTTTTGTCCAAAAGGTTTCTGTCCCGCGATCTGATTCAGATAGGTCATTACATAATCTTCTATATATATCTTTAACTTATCCCCCGGCGTACCTACCTGCCGGATATTATTCGGCAATTTGACACCATCATTTTCCTGATACTTAATTTCAACCATTCTGCTCATCCTCCTTTACATGCAGGACTATCGTAACACAAAGGTTCCTGATTTTTTATCGAGAGTTGTCGACCACCCAGCCATAAATCATAGACATTTCCTGTCACCTGACCCCTGTCCATGTATAAACCGGACGGCAAATGGTTATGCTCTCATCATAAAAATATAAAGGAGTTTTCTCATGTCTTCCACAATTTGGCTGGACAGCCGGACCTATGGCGTCTCTGCCGCCTTTGCGCAAAATTTGCGGTATTTACTGGAAAATGTCAATATAGAAAGAAAACCTCTGGCTTTTGCCTGTATCGGTTCCGCAAAAGTCATGGGGGATAATCTTGGTCCCCTCATCGGCACCATCTTATCCCGATATTCCTGTCCTCACATTTACGGTACAATGCAGGCGCCGCTCAATGCGCTGACCCTGCCCGGCTGTCTTCCCTTTTTAGAACATATTAAAAATGACCATTGTCTGATCGCCATAGACGCCTCCCTCGGCCACAGCCCCCAAATCGGCTGCATTACCCTGAGCGATGACTGCCTCTATCCGGGCGCAGGCGTTTCCCGCAATCTTCCCGCTATTGGCCACCTCCATATTACCGGTATCTTTGACAGCCTTGACAGCCCCCAGGCCCGGCAATTACTGCCCGTACTCTGCCGCAGCATCGGCCTCGGTCTTCTGACATTCCTGGGCGGAGTCTAAGCGGATGAAACAGAAGCCTGCTTTACAGGGATTCTGCACCGTTCATACGCAAAAAAGAGCCGTTGCGCAGCCAATGTGTTGATTGTTTTCATATTGGCCGCGCAGCAGCTCCATTCGTTAAATTAATGATTGATTCTACAATTCCACACGGCCTTCCAGGGCACGCAGAAGGGTCACTTCATCAATATATTCCAGATCGCCGCCCACAGGCACACCGCTGGCAATTCTTGTCACCCTGATACCTGTCGGTTTGATCAGTTTGCTGATGTACATGGCTGTTGTCTCACCCTCCAGTGTTGAATTGGTGGCAATAATGACCTCGGACACATCCTCCTGCAGCCGTACCATTAATTCTTTCAGCCGGATATCCGACGGCCCGATGCCGAGCATGGGAGAAATGGCGCCGTGCAGCACATGATAAACGCCTTCGTATTTCTGCGTTTTTTCATAGGCAGCCAGATCTCTTGCCGTCTCCACCACCATAATGACATGGTGGTCACGCTTTGGATTGGCACAGATCGGACACAGTTCACTGTCCGTCAGATTCCAGCACTTACTGCAGTAACGAATCTTCTGTCTGGCTGACACAATGGTCCCGGCCAGACTCTCCACCTGATCTTTCGGCATATTAATGATATGAAACGCCAGTCTCTGAGCCGATTTTGTACCGATTCCCGGAAGTTTGGACAATTCTTCAATCAGCTTGTTGATCTGACTGCTGTAAGCATCCATTAGAATCCAAGCCCTCCGCCGAATCCGCCAAGTCCGCCCGTGATCTTCGCCATGGAAGACTGGGACACTTCATCCATTTTGCGAAGCGCTTCATTGGTCGCAGCGACGATCAGGTCCTCAAGCATCTCCACATCATCCGGGTCAACAACTTCCGGGCCAATCGTGACGGATAAAACTTCCTTCTTGCCGGAAACCTTTACCTTCACGGCACCGCCGCCTGCTGCTGCCTCCACTTCTTTTTCTTCAAGTTCCTTCTGAGCTTCCTC
>CAYURX010000179.1:0-4990 GCA_964447245.1 uncultured Coprococcus sp.
AGTCCTCTGCTCTACCGACTGAGCTATCTGGGCTGACCGTCGTCTGAACGACTACCTCAGCGACGCTATTTATAATACATGAAAATATTTGCTTTGTCAACAGTTTTTTTTAGATTTATACCTATTTTGCAATATATTTTTTGCAAATATTTTTGCAAATGTATGTTACTATTCGCGCCTCCTCCACACAAACAAGCCACAGACCAGCCGCTTTGCGTCTGTCGCGGCCATAAATGTCCGCTTTCGTCTGTGGCTGTATGGAGGTTGCTGTTCCACAGCCAATCTGTGAGCAGCTATGCTGTCTCTTACGTGCAAGCACGACGCTCCGGCATACTGCTCACAGATAGCCGTGAACAGTCAACAATGTATCAAATTGCCAGCAGTTCCATCAATTCATCTTTACTCAGTGCAGACAATCCGCCATTTTCACCACTGAGAATTTCCTCCGCCAGATCTTTTTTGACCTCCTGCATCTTCAGAATCTTTTCCTCAATGGAATCTTTGACAATCAGCTTGTAAACCGTTACGATATGGCTCTGCCCGATCCGGTGGGCCCGGTCCGTCGCCTGATTCTGTACAGCCAGATTCCACCACGGGTCATAATGAATGACCACATCAGCGCCTGTCAGATTCAGGCCCGTACCGCCGGCTTTCAAAGAAATCAGGAATACCGGCACATCTCCCTCGTTAAAATCATGCACCAGTTCCAGCCTCTTTTCCTTCGGCGTTTCGCCCGTAATTTTATAATAAGGAATACGCTTTTCCTTCAAATCATTCTCAAGAAGCTCCAGCATCGTTGTAAACTGTGAGAAAACAAGCATTCTGTGTTCGCCCTCCATGGCCTGTGCCATCAGTTCCATACAGGCCTCACGCTTTGCCGAACCGCCGTCATAATTTTCATAGATCAGTGACGGATCACAGCAGATCTGCCTTATTCTCGTCAGTTCAGCCAGTATTTTCAGTTTATCCTTTCTGAAATCGGCATCGCCTTCCTTCTGGAGCAGGGCCTGCATATGCGTCACCTGTCCGTCATAAAGCTTTCTCTGTTTGGCCTCCATCGGCGCGTAGTAAACCTTTTCCAGCTTATCCGGCAGGTCTTTGAGCACATCCTTCTTTAAACGGCGCAGAATAAACGGTGAGACCATCTTTTTCAGTCGGGCCGAAGCCGCCTCGTCCTTATTCTTCACAATCGGCGTCTCCAGTTCCTTCTTGAAATTGTCATAGCGGTAGAGAAAGCCCGGCATCAGATAATCAAAAATACTCCACAACTCACTGAGCCGGTTCTCGATCGGCGTTCCTGTCAGGGCATACCGCGTCTTACTGTGGATCAGCTTGACCGCTTTTGCTGCTGCCGTCGTATGATTCTTGATAAACTGCGCCTCATCCAATACCTGGCATAAAAAGCTGCAATTATCATAAGAAGCAATATCCCGCTTCAGCAAATCATAAGAGGTCACCAGCACATCCCAGTCCTGATAACGCTGAAGTTTATCCGTCCGCTCCTTCTGTGTGCCCGTCACCGTACACACTCCAAGCTGCGGCGCAAAACGATTAAATTCCTCCTGCCAGTTATAAACAAGGGAGGCCGGAGAAACGATCAGTGACGTTCCCCTGCGTCCTTCCGCCTTCCACGCCAATAGAACCGATATCATCTGAAGCGTTTTACCAAGTCCCATATCATCGGCCAGAATACCGCCAAAACCGTATTGATCCAGCGTCCTCAGCCATTTATAGCCTGTAATCTGATAATTACGCATCACATCCTGCAATGTTTCCGGCACTTCATAATCCGAATCATTGACCGTCTTAAATTCTTTGACAAGCTTTCTAAAATGGCTGTCCCGCTTTGAATAAATGCCGCTGCTCTGTTCCAGCATCTTATCAAGATAAAGCGCACGATAGGCCGGAAGCTGCATTTTCCCTTTGACAAATTCCTTTGGCGTCACATGCATGGCTTCCATCAACTGCCCCAGCACTTCAATACTGTCATCTTCAATATTGACAAAATCACCATTTTTCAGGCGAAAATATTTTTTCTTCCGCTTATAGCTGTCCAGGGCCGCCAGCAGTTCGTCGCGGCTCAGTCCGTCGGACATGATATTCAGATTCATCAGATCGCTCTCTACAGCCACACCAACGGTGATCTTCGGCGTATTTCGGATATTCAGGCGCTTAAAGCGGTCTGTCCGGTGGACTTCACCAAAAGCCATCAAATCCTCCAGTCCCTGATTCAGCACCTGATACACCCGGTCCTCATCCCGTCCGCAGTGAAAAAGATCTTCTGCAGCGTCCTGCTCCGGAAAATACCGCGTCACACGGAAGATCGCTTCCGATTCCCTGTTCATATCCCTGAAATCCTCTACATGGCCCGGCCCTTCTTCCGCCAAAAGCGGCATCACGGACAATTCCTTCTCACCATAGACAGCACCGATCCGGCAGGTCAGATTTTCATCCTCCGCATCCAGATAAAAGCGGAAAAAGACCTCCGGCGGCAGATAAGCGCGCACAAACGGCATCTCATCTTCTACCACCGTGCCATATTTTTTGAAAACCGGCAGAATGGTATAATAAAATTGTGAAAGATTTTTTCTTCCAACCGAAAACTCCAGATTGCCATTGCCTGACATCGCATACAAAGGCATCAGTTCTTTGATATCATCTGTTTGAACTTTCTTTAAGGCAGGCGTCTCATCCTCTGTAAAATAATAGGCCTCATGCCCTTCCAGCAGCGGCTCGATCCATCCATTGACCTCAATGCCCTGAAAAATGCCGCGTTCATCAATCGTTTCCCGCACGCCCATCTGCAGCTTTGGCATACCTTCGCCGCATACAATATTGGCTTTCTTTTTGCCTTCACTGGTCCAGTAGGTATACTCTGTCCGGGTTTCCTTAATTAAATCATAGAACTCGTCCAGCCACGGGCCGTTCAGCGGTATCTCCCCCTTAATCATTTCTTCAGAATAACCGTAACTGTATCGCGAATAAAGCCGTTCCTGCCGTTTCCGTTCGTCAACAACTGCCTTCCGGATAAAATCAAAATAGCGCTGTGAATTTTCCTCCAGCCGGCACTGTCCCAGCGGGATCTGTGTCTTTGTACCGAAAGCGGCCACTTCCCCATTCTCCATCTGGGAGACAAATTTTGTCAGATTCTTGATCACATACAGCTTCTGCGTCCCTGTTCTGAAGGAAGCAAACAATCCGGAGGTATCTCTTTCCAGTCTTGGCTCAATATACAGCGTCTGCCTGTCTTCCTCCATACTGGACATCACCGCATTGACATGCCGCTGCTGATATTTTTGCATCAGGCTTATTGCCTTTAAGTCCGTCGCGTCCCCCGGATTATTCTCAATCAGATAATCCTCCAGCAGATACAAAAGCGCAACCTCATGGGCACATACTTCACTGTGACCATACCTATAATATCTTGCGTCATAATTACTGTAGCATCCCGGGCATCCGCATGAAGCCGTCACGATCTTGTCCTTGTCAAACGAAACTGTCACCCCATAAGTCCGGCCATTATGCCTGGCTGCGGCCCTTGCCGTCCCCTGCAGCGTCCCGCCGTAATACTCCGAAAGATAACCGATCGACACGTTATCAAGCGTCACCTGCTGCTCCGCAAGCAGCTTTTTCCCTTTCTTCCATACACGTTCCGAGACGGGCAGATCATGCACCATATAATTCAGATCAAAATAGCTGTAACTGTCAGCTTCTCTGGCCTTCATTTTCGCAAAAGGCGCTGCCAGATCGATCTCCGGTTCTTTCTCTGCCGCTCTCTTCTTTGCAGGAGGCTTTTTGGCAGACATCTGCTCCCCTGTATTCTGCGCTGCCGCCTGTTTCGTTGCAGCCTGTTTCGCTGTCGCAGGCTGCGCTGCCGCCTGCCCTCTGACGCTCTGCTGCTTCTTTTCAATCGCCATCAGAACAGCCGCCATATGCTTACAGCTTTCACCGTCCTCCGCAAAAGGGCAGGTACAGGTCATACTTTCAATATCGTCATCTTCATCCAGTTCGATGGCCACCCGGTAAGTCCGGCTGCCCTTTACCGACGCAGTCCATTCGCCGTCTTCATATGCCAGATCCTTCACCTTTCCCGCATGATAATACTGACGTCCACGGGCAAGAATCACTCTGTAAAAATAAGAATCCCATTTCATTGATCAACACTTCCACTCAATTTTCTCTATTGTATTTTTGCATTTTACTGCCATCAAAACTACCAGGCCGCCACGCAGCCATCGGTTCTCGGTTCCGTTGCGCCGGTCAGAATACCGTTTTCATCCCGCAGTATCATCTGTCCACGGCCAAAAAGCATACTGTCCGCGGCAATCTTCACCTGATGACCGCGGCGCATCAGTTTTTCGGCCACGTCATGAGGGAACCCCCGCTCCAGTTCGATCTGCATACCGCCTGTCCACTGCCATCTCGGCGCGTCTAAGGCTTCCTGCGGGTTCATGCCAAAATCAATGAGATTCATCATGACCTGCACATGACCCTGAGGCTGCATAAATCCGCCCATAACGCCAAATGGCCCAATGGCCCGGCCATTCTTCGTCAGGAATCCCGGAATAATCGTATGGTAGGTTTTCTTGCACGGTCCAACGCAATTGCTGCTGGCCGGATCCATATAGAAATTAAAGCCTCTGTTCTGCAGGGCGATTCCTGTTCCCGGTATCACAATACCGGAACCAAAATTACAGTAATTAGACTGGATATAGCTGACCATATTCCCGTCGCCGTCGGCTGTACACAGATAAATCGTACCGCCGCTGGCCGGGTCTCCGAACGCTGGCTTCAGCGCCTGCTCACAGATATCCGCCGCCCGCTTCTTCGCATAGTCTTTGGACAGCAATTGCTCTGCCGTCACTTTCATATAACGAGGATCAGCCACGTACTGCTGCCCGTCTGAAAAAGCCATCTTCATGGCCTCCAACTGGCGATGCACCACATCTTCATTCTCATGTCCTCTGTCAAATGACATATTTTCCAGAAT
>CAYURX010000180.1:0-4974 GCA_964447245.1 uncultured Coprococcus sp.
TGTCTTTGATGAGCCGGAGGCGGGGATCGATCTGTGGAGCTTCCAGAATCTGATTAAAGTCTTTGAGCGGATGCAGGCGAAGAACCGTGAAGGTTCCATTGTTATTATTTCCCATCAGGAGCGTATTTTGAATATTGCAGATGAGATTGTTGTGATTGCGGATGGCCGGATCATTCATCAGGGGCCGAAGGAAGAAATTCTGCCGGGTCTTTTGGGAACGGCATCGGCTGTCAGTGCCTGCACAAAGTTTAATGAGGGAGGTATGCAGAAATGATAGACGAGATTCAAAAAAGATTATTAGCGGAGGTCGCTGATCTGCACGGTGTACCGGAGGGCGCTTATAATATCCGGGCCAATGGTCAGATGGCGGCAAGAAATACAACGGCCAATATTGACATTATTTCCAAAACGGATAAGAGCGGTATTGATATTCATATCAAGCCGGGAACAAAGAATGAGAGCATCCATATTCCTGTTGTTCTGAGCCAGAGCGGCATGAAGGAAATGGTCTACAATGATTTTTATATCGGAGAGGACAGCGATGTGGTTATTGTGGCCGGATGCGGTATTGACAATTGCGGCACACAGGATTCCGAACATGACGGCCTGCACAGATTTTTTGTGGGGAAGAATGCAAAGGTTAAATATGTAGAAAAGCATTACGGCGGCGGCGATGGCAGCGGCAAACGGATTCTCAATCCGGGCACGGAAGTGCATATGGATGAGGGCAGTACGATGGAAATGGAAATGGTGCAGATTAAAGGCGTGGATTCCACAGACCGGTCGACAACGGCTGAACTGGCCGCAGGCGCGAGACTGGTTGTGCGGGAACGCCTGATGACCCATGGCAGCCAGACAGCCATCAGCAGCTATGCGGTTTGCCTGAACGGTGAAGGGGCCAGCGCGGATGTTGTGTCAAGATCGGTGGCAAGAGACAGCTCTTACCAGAAATTTGATTCAAGAATTACAGGCAATGCGCCTTGCAGCGGTCATACAGAGTGTGATGCCATTATTATGGATAAAGCAAGAATTCTTGCAATTCCGCAGTTGGAGGCCAATGATCTGGATGCGGCTCTGATTCATGAGGCAGCCATTGGCAAGATTGCCGGTGAACAGATCATCAAACTGATGACGCTCGGTTTGACTGAAGCTGAGGCTGAGGAACAGATCATTAATGGATTTTTAAAATAGACGAAACCAGGGAATTTGGAGGGTTCTTTTTTTAGTTTGGGTATAAAGAGCCGCTAATGCTTATTCCAGAATCAAATATCTTTGCAAACAGTTCAGTCTCAACCTGTTTGATATCGGAATTTTCTGCAGATCATCACAAGTGAAACCCTTGAAAAACGCCGGTACTTGGTTTTCTGGAATGCAATGAACAGAAAACCTTAGTATCCGCTGCGTTTTTCACGGAACGCAAGTGTGTTTCACGGTGATGACTGTCAGAAATTCCGTTCAATAAACAGATATCTGAACTGTTCAAATTATACTTACTCTGGAATAAGCATTAGCGGCTAAATACCCAAACGGCAGAAAGAACCATTTGGAGAAAGGGGAGTTTTTTATGAGTAACAGGCCGGAAGTAAAGATCGGCGTTGTCGCGGTCAGCCGTGACTGTTTCCCGGAAAGCCTTTCAGTGAACAGACGAAAAAAACTGATTGAGGCTTATACGGAGAAATACGGAGCAGAGGAGATTTATGAATGCCCGGTCTGCATCGTGGAGAGTGAGATCCATATGGTGCAGGCTCTGGAAGATGTCAGGGCAGCAGGGTGTAATGCTTTGGTTGTGTATCTGGGCAATTTCGGGCCGGAGATTTCAGAGACCCTGCTTGCAAAGCATTTTGACGGGCCAAAGATGTTTGTGGCTGCGGCAGAGGAAGATGATCTGATCCAGGGCAGAGGCGATGCCTACTGCGGGATGTTAAATGCCAGCTACAATCTGAAACTGCGGGGTGTGCGGGCTTATATTCCGGAGTATCCGGTTGGCGATGCCGGGGAATGCGCGGATATGATTCATGAATTTTTACCGATTGCCAGAGCAGTGATCGGTTTGAATAATCTGAAGATCATCAGCTTCGGCCCGCGTCCGTTAAATTTCCTTGCCTGCAATGCACCGATCCAGCAGCTATACAATCTCGGGGTTGAAATCGAGGAAAATTCGGAACTTGATCTTTTTGAAGCATTTAACAAACATGCGGGGGACGCGAGGATCCCTGATGTTGTCAAAGATATGGAAGCTGAACTGGGTGCAGGCAATAAAAAACCGGAGATCCTTGCAAAGCTGGCTCAGTATGAGCTGACCTTGCTGGACTGGATAGAGGCACACAGAGGCTATCGCAAATATGTGGCTCTTGCCGGAAAGTGCTGGCCGGCCTTCCAGACTCAGTTCGGTTTTGTGCCTTGCTATGTGAACAGCCGTCTGACAGCCCGCGGCATACCGGTATCCTGTGAAGTGGATATCTATGGCGCCCTCAGCGAGTTCATCGGAACCGTTGTCAGCCAGGATACGGTCACACTTTTGGATATTAACAATACAGTACCAAAAGCCATGTATGAGGAAGATATCAAAGGCAGATTCCCTTATACGCAAAAGGATGTTTTCATGGGATTCCATTGCGGCAATACGGCTTCCGGCAAGCTGACTTCCTGTGAGATGCGTTATCAGATGATCATGGCAAGAAGCCTGCCTGAAGAAGTGACCCAGGGAACCCTTGAAGGGGATATCATACCGGGGAATATCACATTCTATCGTTTGCAAAGTACATCGGATAATATTCTCCGTGCCTACATTGCACAGGGTGAAGTGCTTCCGGTCGCCAGCCGTTCGTTCGGTTCCATCGGCGTTTTCGCTATCCCTGAAATGGGCCGCTTCTATCGCCATGTATTGATCGAAGGCGGATTCCCGCATCATGGCGCGGTCGCCTTTGGCCATTATGGCAAAGCATTGTATGAAGTCTTTAAATATATCGGCGTACCGGTTTGCGAGATCGGCTATAATCAGCCGGCTGGTGTGAGGTATCCGACTGAAAATCCATGGAGTTAATGAAGATATGTTATTGATAGGTATAGATTTGGGAACTTCCGCCGTTAAGCTTCTGCTGATGGATGAAAACGGTCATATACATAAAGTTGTTTCAAGAGAATATCCGTTGTATTTTCCGAATCCGGGATGGTCAGAGCAACATCCCGAAGACTGGTTTGAAAAGACAATGGACGGTATTCGGGCTTTGACGGCGGACTGTGATAAAAAGGACGTTGCCGGCATCAGCTTTGGCGGGCAGATGCACGGCCTGGTGGCTCTGGATCATGAGGATCAGGTGATTCGTCCTGCGATTTTGTGGAATGACGGCAGAACAGGAAAAGAAACAGAATATTTGAATGAAGTTATTGGCAAAGAGAACTTGTCCAGGTATACAGCCAATATTGCTTTTGCCGGGTTTACGGCGCCGAAGATCCTCTGGATGCAGAAAAATGAGCCGGAAAATTTTGCGAAGATCGCAAAGATCATGCTGCCGAAGGATTATCTGGCCTACCGTCTATCCGGGGCGTTCTGCACAGATGTATCGGATGCTTCGGGTATGCTTCTGATGGATGTGGCACACCGCTGCTGGTCGAAGGAGATGCTGAAAATCTGCGGCGTTACTGAGGATCAACTGCCGAAGCTTTATGAGAGTTATGAAGTGGTCGGTCATCTGAAGCCGGAGATCGCGGCTGAACTTGGTCTTTCGGAGAATTTGAAAGTGATTGCCGGGGCCGGTGACAATGCGGCGGCTGCCGTTGGTACAGGAACGGTGGGTGATGGCATGTGCAATATTTCTCTTGGAACTTCCGGCACGATTTTTATTTCCAGCAAAGAATTTCGAATGGATGAACATAACGCGCTTCATGCTTTTGCCCATGCGGACGGCAGCTATCATCTGATGGGATGTATGCTGAGCGCAGCTTCCTGTAATAAATGGTGGAATGAGGATATTTTGAAAACAACGGATTTTGCCGGGGAACAGTCTGCCATTGACAAACTTGGGGAGAATCGTGTATTCTATCTGCCATATTTAATGGGAGAACGTTCGCCGCACAATAATCCTGACGCAAGAGCGATGTTTATCGGAATGTCCATGGATACAACGAGGGCGGATATGACCCAGGCTGTGCTGGAAGGCGTCGCTTTTGGTCTGAGGGATTCTCTGGAGGTGGCAAGGCGTCTTGGCATAGAGATTCGAAGAACAAAGATATGCGGCGGCGGAGCGAAAAGTCCGTTATGGAAGAAGATCATTGCCAATGTTCTGAATCTTGAAGTTGAGACAATTGAAAGTGAAGAAGGTCCGGCGCTCGGAGGTGCAATGCTGGCGGCCGTCGGCTGCGGCGCTTATCCGGATGTGCAGAGCGTTGCCAGTCAGGTCGTCAAAGTAACGGATGTTATTTTGCCGGAGCCGGAACTGGTGGCAAAATATGAGGCGAGATACCAGCATTTCAGGAGGATCTATCCGGCAGTTAAAGGATTATTTACTGTATAAGTCCAGTCTCAAAACAGGGACGGATGGGCTGCTTGCAGTTCAGTCCGGCTCTGTTTATGAGACGACAACAGGTATGAGGAAGCAAGGCGTGGACTTATATGTATGGCAGTGCCTGCGTAAGCAGGCATGTAGAACCGGCCAGAATAGTTCGAAATAAAGCACAAAAAATTAATTTAAACATATTGACAATAACAGGCGTGTTTGTTATACTTTTCAAGTGTGCGCAATAAGTGCGCGCTTATCCGTTACGCAAGATAACGGCAACCAGTTTATTTTATTACCAGGAGGTGAAAATAATGCCAACATTTAACCAGTTAGTAAGAAAAGGAAGACAGACTGTTGAAAAGAAATCTACAGCACCTGCTCTGCAGAAAAGCTACAATTCCCTTCATAAGAAATCTTCAGATTTATCTTCTCCATAGAAGAGAGGCGTTTGTACTGCTGTAAAGACAGCTACTCC
>CAYURX010000181.1:0-4931 GCA_964447245.1 uncultured Coprococcus sp.
ATAAATCGTTACATGCATCTATAAACTCCTTCTGTCATCCTTTTCGTTCTGCTTTCAATCTTGTAATCAATTAAGTTTAACATAAAAGCAGGATATTTCCAATGCTTTTTGGAAATATCCTGCCAATAACGCCAGGTCCTATGTATTCTTTATATTCTTTCTCTGCACTTCATCCGTTCGGATTCCGGTAATTCTTCATTATTTCCTCATTAATTTCTTTTCGTCCTTCTTAACTCTTCTCTCCAGTTTTTTCAAATCCTCTGCCGGAGGCAAAGTTTCCGGTTTTATCCCCCTTTGCTCCAACATTACTCGAACACTTGAATTGTTCTGTACATGTTCTTCTGTAATAAGCGGCTCACCATATAAATCTTTCTGCTCAACATTGTAATTTGTCATTTCTGTTGCCAGATTTTTTGCCGCTATCGTCAATGTTGGAAGAAAACCTGCCAAAGGCCTATTTTCCCTTACTCCAAGTCGTGTTTTCATTTCTTTGGTCGTAAAGCCACCAAAAAGTGCCTGATCTCCTTTGGATCTTATCCTTCCAAAACCTGCGTCATCGACTCCTCGCTCATAAATATTCTGCGATAATCTTTTCTCAGATTCCTTTAACTTTTCTCTTGCATTTAACCGTTCAATCAGGCGAATTCTGTCTTCAATGATTTCCTGCTTTCTCGTCTGAACAGCAAAATAACTCTGTGCAAAAGCAATCTCATTTTTTCTCGAATCCCCATTTTGAGCAATTAAATAGCAAGCATACCGTGTCAGAGCATAATCTTTTACATTCCTGGCAGCACCGCTCCCTATACTGACCATTTTCGTGACCTCACGAAAATGGTCAGCTACATTACCTCCAGCATTTTCGCAGGCTATAATCGCCTTCTTTATAACTAATTCAAAATTCTCCCATCTGGAATACCCCAACAAAGGCTGCAATTATCTTTTCATCCATACTGTTCTCCTCGCCAACAGCTGCTTTTCCAAACGTTGCACATCACTAATCAATTTTTCTACCTCCTCATTTTATCACTTTTCCAAAAAAGCTACAATGATAAAGAAGTATAATACGATGCTACCCATAACACAACTATTCAATATCGCAGAATCTGACACCTGCCTCAATGCTTTGGCATAATATCCAATCAACAGACACTAAAACCTTCTTCTAAATGATAAAATTCCTGTTCATTCCCTTTATTTATGAAATATTTAAGATCAACCATTTTTGACATCTCAAACTAAAAAACATTCCGGAATAATACAATGTCCATCACTCCGGAATGCTTTTTGCTTCAATATACACAGATAAAAGTTTATATAATAATGAAAATCACGCCGCCATTGCCGTCATTGATAATTTTCTGTATGGCCTCCTGCATTTTTACCTGACTGTTTTCAGACATACGTGTTACCTTCGTCTGTATCCCTTCGCCCACAAGCTGGCCGACGGTCTTGCCAAAAATCAATGTATCCCATATAGCCTGCGGATTATCCTGCTGCCCCGCGTTCATGGAAGCGATCAGTTCCTCCGCCTGGGCCTGATCGCCGACGATTGGCGCGATCTCCGTCTCAATGCCGGCTTTGATCATATGGATCGACGGCGCCGTTGCCTTTATCTTAAAACCGTACCGGTTTCCGTGCTTAATCAGCACCGGCGCTTCCAACCGGACTTCCTGCTGATCCGGCGCCACAACGCCGTAGCCTTTCACTTTTGCTTCCTCCACGGCCCTTGATACGGCTGTGTAAGCGCCCTGATTTTCCGATAACTGCCTGAGTATCCTGAAAAACGCATAGTCGCCGTTCACAGGCATCCCAAGCAGATCCGACAACAACTCGTAATAGTATTTCTGTTCAATATCCAGATGGAAAATGACCCGGCCGTCACTCATGCTGATCGTCTCGATAAAATGCTTTTTTATGTAAGGGCATGACAGATGCTCCTGCATGGCTCTGACATCTTTCAAATGCCGCACATTCATCAGATAATTTCTGGCTGCATCAGCAATGGCCGTCTTGACAGGACTATCCTCCGGCAGCAGGTCAAACCATTTCGGCGTATAAAAATCGATCTGCGATACCGGAAATTCCAAAAGCATGGTCGACATCATGGACTGAATATCTTCTTTTTTCAACTGGTCGCAATTGAAGGATAAACATTTCACGTCATGGGTATTTTCAATCTGGCGGCAAATAGCCTGCGTTTCCATGGCATAAGGCTTTGCCGAATTAACGATCACGATAAATGGTTTGCCGATCTGTTTCAGTTCACCGATGGCTTTCTCTTCGGCATCTATAAACTGCTCACGGGCCAGTTCGCCGTAACTGCCGTCGCTTGTAATCACAAGCCCGATGGTCGAGTGATCCCTGATGACCTTCTGGGTTCCGATATGCGCCGCCTTTTTAAACGGAATGGGCTCATCATACCATGGCGTCCGCACCATTCTGTCCTTATCATTTTCCATATGGCCGGAAGCCCCTTCCACCATAAAGCCAACGCAGTCAATTAAGCGGATTTTCACATGAATATCATCGGATATGGCGATGGATATGGCATCCTTCGGAATGAATTTCGGTTCCGTTGTCATAATCGTCCGGCCCGCCGCGCTTTGCGGCAATTCATCCCTGGCCTGCTCCCTTTCATGCGCATCCTGTATGCCCGGCAGCACCATCAGATCCATAAACCTTTTAATAAATGTGGACTTGCCGGTACGGACAGGCCCCACGACCCCGATATAAATCTCGCCGCCCGTCCGCACCTGAATATCTTTATATACGCGCAATTCGTCCATAAAAATACCCCTTCCATATATAGTAATACAATATATGAAAGAGGTTGTTAAAATAGAATATTTTATTTCTTCTTTTTCTCAAAACGGTTTTCCGTGCCGTTCATCAGACGTTTGATATTCGCCCGATGCCGCCACCAGGCCATCGCCGTGAAAATAAGACTCAAACCGAAAATGACCCACTGTCCCGGATAAAAGATAAGAATCATAACCGGAAACAGCGCTGTAATCACCAGCGACCCCACCGACACATAGCGCGTTGTAAAGAAAACAATGGCAAAGACAATCGCCGCAATGGCCGCGATCCGCACATCCAGCGCAAACATGAATCCGCCTGTGGCCGCAATCCCCTTGCCGCCTTTAAACTTCATATAAAACGGATAATTATGGCCGAGGACAACGCCAAGGGCCGTCACCGTCTCCAGGATCTTCGTCGTATCGCCCAGACCGGGAAACACCAGAAACTTCACAAGCCACACAGCAAAAACAGCTTTTAAGGCATCCCCCAGAAAAACAATATATCCGGCCTTCTTACCCAGCGTCCGCAGCGTATTCGTCGTTCCCGCGTTGCCGCTGCCGTAATTGCGCACATCAATGCCGTGGATTATTTTCCCGTAGAAAAATCCGCTCTGAAAACACCCAAAAACATACCCGATCACCAGGCAGATGATCACATTCAAAATCATGGATTGTGTGGACATTTTTATCCCTTGTCCTTTCTCTCCCGGTAAATGAAACGCAGCGGCGTCCCTCTGAAACCAAAGGTTTCACGAATCTGATTTTCAATATACCGTGTGTAGGAAAAATGCGTCAGTTCCTTATCATTGATAAAAATAACAAATGTCGGCGGCTTCACCGATACCTGCGTCATATAATAGAGGCGCAGGCGCTTGCCCTTATCGGACGGCGGCTGCTTCATGGCAACGGCCTCGCTCAGAATTTCATTTAAAACGCCCGTACCGATGCGCATGGCATGATTCTCAATCACCGCGTCGATCGTATCGAACAATTTCTGCAGGCGCTGCCCGGTCAGTGCTGAGATAAAAATCATTTCCGCATACGGCATAAAAGACAATTTCTCACGGACATCCTTCGTAAACTTGTTCATGGTCTTGTCATTCTTTTCAATGGCATCCCATTTGTTCACCGCAATGATCATCCCTTTGCCCCGCTCATGGGCGATCCCGGCGATCTTGGCATCCTGCTCGGTCACTCCCTCCTGGGCGTCGATCATCAAAACAACCACATTGGCCCGCTCCACAGCGGAAACGGTACGGATAATACTGTATCTCTCAATATCCTCTTTGATCTTGTCCTTCCGGCGCAGTCCGGCCGTATCAATAAAAACATATTCCCGGCCGTTTCTCTTAATGGACGTATCAATGGCATCCCGTGTCGTGCCGGCGATATCGCTGACGATGACCCTGTTCTCACCGGTCAGTTTATTGATCAGGGAAGATTTCCCCACGTTTGGCTTGCCAATAATGGCCACATGGGGACGGTCATCTTCTTCCTCCACCGCTGAACCCGGCTTGAAATGGCTGATCACGGCATCCAGCATATCACCCAGCCCCAGCTTTGATGTCGAACTGATCGGCATCGGATCACCCAGTCCCAGATTATAAAATTCATAAACATCGGCCATCATCGTTTTAAAATTGTCCACTTTATTGACAACCAGCACCACCGGTTTGGCCGAGCGCCGAATCATATTGGCCACCTGATAATCCGCGTCCACAACGCCCTGACGGACATCCGTCAGAAAAATGATCACATCCGCCGTCTCAATGGCGATCTCAGCCTGCTCCCGCATGCTCTTTAAAATCAGATCATTTGTGGAAGGCTCAATACCGCCTGTATCTATCATGGTAAACTGTGTATCCAGCCATGTGACCTCCGCATAAATACGGTCCCTCGTAACGCCCGGCGTATCCTTCACAATGGAAATCTGCTGTCCCGCCAGCGCGTTAAACAATGTGGACTTCCCCACATTCGGCCTGCCGACAATGGCTACAATTGGTTTACTCATCCAATCACCTCTGTTCTTTTTTATTTTTCCCCGCCCAGAAGCTTACAGACGAGGTCCTGTCCGTTTGATTGTACAATTGAAATCGGAATTTGTAAAGCTTTTTCAATATCCTGTACCGT
>CAYURX010000182.1:0-4902 GCA_964447245.1 uncultured Coprococcus sp.
GGAGTCGGCCCGCTATAAGAAAGAGGCATTTGGCGGTGAGCGCCCGTACGCCGTTTATTTTTCCAAGCGTGTCAACGAGGCCGTGGGACCAACGGGAGATATTGAGGCTCATACAGGGCTGGTTGACAGTCTGGATTATGAGGCGGAACTGGCGGTCGTGATTGGCCGGGAGGCCCGCAACGTGCCGGAGGAGAAGGTCAAAGACTATGTTTTTGGCTATACAGTGCTGAATGATGTAAGCGCCCGCAATGTACAGACCCGTCACAAACAATGGTATTTTGGTAAGAGTCTGGATGGATTTACGCCGATGGGACCTTGTATTGTAACGGCGGATGCCATCGCTTATCCGCCGGTTTTGAAAATTCAGTCTTATGTAAATGGAGAATTGCGTCAGGACAGTGATACAGGTCTGTTGATTTTCAATATCGATCATGTGGTGAGTGAATTATCCCAGGGGATGACGCTGCGGGCCGGAACAATTATATCCATGGGAACGCCGGCGGGCGTTGGTATGGGATTTGTGCCGCCGAAATTTTTGAAACCGGGCGATGTGGTAGAATGCCGCATTGAAGGTATCGGTGCTCTGAAAAACAGGGTGACAGATCATGACCGGGTATAGAATCAGTCCACATGTGATCATTGTTTATGAAACAGGATGGTAAAATGAAAATTATAGCGCGCATTCATACGGATTTGAAAGAAAAATTTGGGATTCCGAGGCAGAGCGGACTGGTGCCGGAACTCACAGGGAAAATTGTGTTTGAACCGGAATACAGGAATCCGGATATGCTTCGGGGGCTGGAGGATTATTCTCATATCTGGCTGTTATGGCAGTTTTCAGAAGTGCCGGATGGCAAATGGTCGCCGCTTGTGCGGCCGCCGAGGCTGGGAGGTAATATCAGACGGGGAGTTTTTGCTACCCGTTCGCCTTTTCGGCCAAATCCCATTGGTCTGTCGTCAGTAAGAATTGAGGATATTGCTTTGGATACAGCCAGGGGGCCGGTGATCACGGTATCCGGCGCGGATTTACTGGATCAGACGCCAATTTATGATATTAAGCCTTATCTGCCCCATGTGGACTGCCACCCGGAAGCCCTGGGCGGTTTCGCGGGAAAATATAAGGATTATGCTCTGGATGTGCAGTGCGCGCCGGAGTTGATCGAGTTGGTTCCGGCGGATAAACGCAAAGCTTTACTCGGCGTTCTGGCCCAGGACCCAAGGCCGGGATACCAGCATGATGACAGTCGGGTATACGGCATTCGCTTTGACGACTATAATGTAAAATTTACCGTATCGGAGCAGTTATTGACGGTGACAGCCGTCGATAAGTTCAATTAAGCAAACAGAAGGATGGAAGCGGAATGATTAATCGATATCCCTCCTATTATTTTGAATTTCGATGCGTTGGCGGTGATTGCCCGGATACCTGCTGCGCAGGATGGAAAATTGCCATTGATGACAGAAGCCTTGGGCGCTATCTGGCTTATCCGGGCGGGTTTGGCAATCGTATCAGAAATGCCATTGATTTTAAAAATCAAAGCTTTGTGCAGTATGAACACCAGTGTGTTCTGTTCAATGAAAAAGGACTCTGTGATCTTCAGGCGGAGGCGGGAGAGCGGATGCTGTGCAGAACCTGCGCCCGCTATCCAAGGCATATGGAGGATACTGCCCATCGTTTTGCAAGGGAATTGGAACATTCTGATACGAATCTGGAACGAATGGAAACAATGCTGATGAAGGGCGGGTGTTTTCACATCCGTATTCTGATGCAATTGCTGCTACAATAAACGAAGGAGGATAAGGCGTTGGCGAAAGGAATTTTTTATACACCTTTGACGAAGAAGGCGATGGCCCTTTGTGCTGAGGCTCACCAGAATCAAAAGGACAAGAGCGGATTGCCCTATCTATTGCATCCGTTTCATCTGGCTGAACAGATGGAGACAGAGGATGAAATATGCACAGCCCTGCTTCACGATGTGGTGGAGGATACGGCGTGGACTTTTGATGATCTGAAAGAGATGGGCTTTCCGCCACAGGTCATGGAAGCGCTGGAACTGTTGACAAGGACGGAGGATATGGATTATATGGATTATGTCCGCCGCATCAGGGATAATCCCATTGCCCGGAAAGTGAAGCTGGCTGATCTGGCTCACAATGGAGATCTGTCCCGTTTGGAAACACCGACGCGCAAGGATATCCTTCGTAAAGAAAAATATCTGAAAGCGGAAGCTATTCTAAGAGACGCGTAAAATATTTGTTCTAAAAAAATAGATTTGATTCCATATTTTTATAAATAACTATAAAATATGGAATCAAATCCAATCATTTATAACTGATCTGCGATATCGTAGATCAGTTTTTCTGATTTTTCCCATCCAAGGCACGGGTCTGTGATGGATTTGCCGAATACGCCTTCACCAATTTTCTGGCAGCCATCTTCAAGGTAACTTTCAATCATGAAGCCTTTGACAAGCTGTCTGATTTGATCGGAATGGCGGCGGCTGTGTAAAACTTCGTGGGCAATACGAATCTGCTGTTCATATTGTTTATTGGAATTGGAGTGATTCGTATCGATGATGCAGGCCATATTTTCAAGACCCTTGGCAGCATAGCTGTCATACAGTCGATTCAGATCCTCAAAATGGTAGTTCGGTGTCGTCGTACCGTGTTTGTTGACAGAACCGCGCAGGATGGCATGGGTCAGCGGATTGCCGTTTGTCTGCACTTCCCATCCACGATAAAGAAACATCTGCGGACTCTGGGCGGCTTCGATGGAATTGAGCATAACCGTGAGATCGCCGCTGGTCGGATTCTTCATACCACATGGAATGCCGACGCCGCTGGCCGTCAGGCGGTGGATCTGGTCTTCTACAGAGCGGGCGCCCACTGCGACATAACTCAATAAATCTGAAAGATAGCGGTGGTTCTCCGGGTACAGCATTTCATCGGCGCAGGTTAATCCTGTTTCTTCAATGGCTCTTGTGTGGAGTTTGCGGATGGCGATCAGCCCTTCAAGCAAGTCCGGTTTTTTCTCAGGATCCGGCTGGTGCAGCATCCCCTTGTAGCCTTTGCCGGTTGTCCGCGGCTTGTTCGTATAGATTCTCGGGACAATGACAATTTTGTCAGCGACCTTTTCCTGCACCCGCGCAATACGGTGAATATATTCCATCACCGGTTCTTCGCTGTCGGCGGAACATGGACCGATGATCAGCAGGAATTTGTCGGACTCGCCGGTAAAAATCTGACGGATCGCTTCATCGCGGATGGCCTTGTGTTTCGCCACTTTATCGGAAATCGGAAATTGCTGCTTGATTTCCTGGGGCACTGGCAGCTTTCTTATAAAATTCATTTGCATCTGTTCTTTATTCATTGGTAAAACCTCCATTTTCTAACTCAATCCAGTATTTAACAGTATAACACAAACACTTTAGAAATTCAACGCTTTAAACGGAGAAAAAAGACGGCCGATAACTGTTCAGCCACCATGTTTTTGGATATAATTTCTGTCAGCCATCACCGCGAAACGCGCTCTCGCTCCGTGAAAAACGTAGCGGACACTAAGACTTTTATGAATACTGTGGAAACTTCGAATCAGCTTCGTGCTGACAGCACTTGCTTCTTCGGTTTCCACAAGTATCTAAAAGTCAAGTGCCGACGTTTTTCAAGGGTTTCGCTTGTGATTGTCTGCAGAAATTATATAATCCCGAAACATCATGGCTGAACAGTAATTCGGCCTGAATTATATATGAACGGTAAATTCAGCTTGATTTATGTATTTACTAATAAGTTTGATTTAAGTATAATAAATTATACAAATGCGAATTGAGAATAATAAAAGCGATTGAGGTATCAGAAACTGTTATTCATAACATGTAGACAGCAATTTGCACGGCTGGTTTCTTATGAGAACCGCACAGGCGCCGTGCGGCCCATAAGACCCCCGGGTGCAAATTGCGTCCGATTGCGAATTGCGTCTGATACCAATACCGAAGGGATAAAGGAGTGACAATCAATGTATCGAATCGTATCGAAACTTCTGATTTACGGAGATATGCCGAAAAACAGTATTTTAATGGAACTGAGTGATATTTTCAAACAGATGGACCAGGGAACGCAGCCGGTGGACGAACTGGTGACAAGGGTTTTTACCCAGGTGAAGCATTTACTGCAGGTGGCGACGGATTATGGATTTGACCATAATCTCTGGCATAATTATCTGACCTATCTGCTGATTACGGATGAAAATCCATTTACACTGACCTGTGAAAAAGTGGGAGCCAATGAGGGCAGTGTCAATTATTTTGCCAAAGGCGATTTCAAAGCTTTTAAGGAATTGTTTGACTTTGATTTCGGACCGATTGAGGAAAAACTGGGAATTGATTGTTTTACCAGATTGTCCAATTATCAGGCCATCGGCAAAAAAGAACTGATGTACAATAAAAATGTCAGTGAAAAGGTGCAGACTCTGAGCGCTCGCCTGGAACAGACGGCCGATGAGCATGAGTTTTTTGAGGCGGTGACAGATTTCTACAAGGCTTACGGTGTCGGTATGTTTGGTTTGAACAAGGCATTCAGAATTGCGTCCCGTACGGAGAATCATGTTGAATTTTGTCCGATCAACAATATGGACAGAGTGATGTTAGACGATCTGATCGGTTATGAGATTCAGAAGCAGAAACTGATCGACAATACAGAAGCCTTTGTGGAAGGACGCAAAGCCAATAATGTGCTGCTGTTTGGTGACAGCGGCACCGGCAAATCCACCAGTATCAAGGCCATTGTCAATGCTTATTATGACCGCGGCCTTCGTATGATCGAGATTTACAAGCATCAGTTCAGGGATTTGTCCAATGTGATCGCACAGATTAAAAATAGAAATTATCGTTTCATTATTTATATGGA
>CAYURX010000183.1:0-4796 GCA_964447245.1 uncultured Coprococcus sp.
GGATCATTCTGACCCGTCCGGCCATTGAAGCAGGGGAGAAACTGGGCTTTTTGCCGGGTGATCTTCAGAGCAAGATCGACCCTTACCTGCGGCCGCTTTATGATGCCCTTTATGAGATCATGGGAGCGGAGAGTTTTCAGAAGAATATGGAGAAGGGATTGATCGAGGTGGCGCCCCTCGCCTATATGAGAGGTCGTACCCTTGACAATTCCTATATTGTGCTTGATGAGGCTCAGAATACGACACCGGCCCAGATGAAGATGTTTCTGACCCGTATCGGCTTTGGGTCAAAAGTCATTATTACAGGCGATCAGAGCCAGAAGGATCTGCCGTCAGGCCAGCAGTCGGGGCTCGATGTGGCCTTAAAGGTGTTGGGCGGTATTAAGGATATTGGGATCTGTATGCTGACAAGTCAGGATGTGGTGCGGCATCCGCTTGTCCAGAAGATCGTCAAAGCTTATGATGATTATGAGCGCCAGCAGGCGAGAAGTGCGAAGCCGGACAATAAGCGGCGCGGGCGCATACGCAAAAAAGAGAATTAACCGGGGGATGAAAAATGACTGTCAATATTGATTATGAGTCAGATAAAGAGCTGGCGTTTGATTATGAGAAGATTATTCATGACGTGATCCATGCGGCACTGGACTTTGAAGACTGTCCGTATGAAACGGAAGTCAATGTGATATTAACGACGAACGATGAGATCGCCATGATCAACAGGGATTACCGGGATCTGTTCAAACCGACGGATGTGTTGTCTTTTCCGATGGTGGATTACGTGCGGCCGGGGGATTTCTCCGTGCTGGATGATTGTCCGGCGGAGGATTTCTTTAACCCTGAGACGGGAGAACTGATGCTTGGTGATATTATTCTGTCGGTTGATAAGATCATTGAGCAGTCCGCCAGTTACGGCCATTCCCAGGAGAGGGAGCTGGGCTTTTTAGTGGCGCACAGTATGCTGCATCTTTTTGGTTACGACCATATGGAAGATGAAGAACGGGAAGCCATGGAAGAAAAACAGAGAGACATTTTGAATATGCTTAATCTCAGGCGTTGATCGCTGTGGGATACGGCATGATTTTAGGAGGAGATCTAAGATGAAAAAGCGAATGATAAGAACGCTTGGAATAGCTGTCGTCATGGCTGCCCTTTTGGCTGCCTGCTCAAAGGATAATACGGAGACAACGGAAACGCAGCCGGAGACAGCCGTTGTGATCGAAACGAAAACGGCTGCGGAAACAGAGCCTGTGACGGAGACGCAGGCGGCTTTGGATGAGGTACCGGAGGGTATGATGTACAGCTATCTGACCGGAGAAGTCGTGAGCAATGAGATTGGCATGAAACGTCCTTATGCGATCATGATCAATAATATCCAGGCTGCTCTGCCGCAGTCCGGTGTGGGACAGGCCGAGATGATTTATGAGGCCCAGGTGGAAGGCGGTATTACCCGTCTGATGGCTGTCTTTCAGGATGTGGATGATGTGGAAAAAATCGGTTCCATCCGTAGCGCGAGACATTATTATATTGATTTTGCCAATGACAATGACGCAATTTATGTGCATTATGGTCAGTCAAAATATGCCCTTGCGCGGATAGAAGATGAGAATATCAAGACGATCCGCGGTCTTTCGAGTTATGAATCCAGCGTGTTCTATCGTTCAACAGACAGAAAAGCGCCGCATAATGTCTATACGACCGGAGAAATGCTGGCAAAGGGACTGGAAATCACCGGACTTTCAAGGGATTATCCGGATGATTTTTCTCCAAGACTTCTGTTTAACACGTCCGATACCCCTTTGGAAGGCGGCACGGACGCGTCAACGGTGAATATTCCATTTGACTCTAAACCATATTTCACCTATAATACGGAAGACGGACTTTATTATCGCTATCAGTACGGTGAACCTCATATTGACAGGGAAGATGAGACGCAGCTTGCGTTTAAGAATATCATTGTGCAGTATGTGGATGAAAGATCCATCAGCAGCGAGGATCATCAGGATCTGACGTTGAACGGATCCGGCAGCGGCTGGCTGATTACAGACGGCAAGGCGATTGAGGTGACATGGGAACGTGCGGATGACGCGGATAAAACAACGTATTTTGATTCAGAAGGCAATCAAATCAGCCTGAATCCTGGCAAGACATTCTTTGAAATCGTGCCGAACGACAAGTCCGTCAGTTTCGAGTAAGTAATGAATACGACAAGGGGTGTATCAATGGGAAGTACTTCCAAAAGTAAAAACAGCAGCGGCGGTGATATTATTGTGCAGGGCTCCATTCTGGCCATTGCGCAGATCGTCGTCCGGCTGATCGGCCTGTTTTACCGCATACCGCTGCAGAGGATCGCCGGTGATGTGGCCATGGGCTATTACGGTTATGCTTACGATATTTATATGTTGCTTTTACTTGTTTCATCCAACGGCGTACCGCTGGCTGTCAGTAAGCTTGTGTCCGTGACCCATGCGAAACGGGATTATACAAACGAACATCGTATTATGAAAAGTGCGATGATCTGGACTTTTGTTGTCGGTTCCGTTATCGGCAGTGTGACATTCATTTTTGCCAATCAGATTACAAGAGCCTTTTTCGGGCCTGAGATGATGGGCGTTGTGCCTGCGTTAAGAGTGCTGGCACCAACGGTTTTTTTGTGCTGTGTGATGAGTACGTTCAGAGGTTATTTTCAGGGAATCGGGACAATGATGCCGACGGCCATCTCTCAGATCTTTGAGCAGATTTTTAATGCGGTTGTCAGTGTGGCGGCTGCCGCCATTCTCGTATCCCAGGGACCGGCCATGGCTGCCATGGGCGGTACGCTTGGTACCTGTGTCGGCGCGCTGGCCAGTGCGGTATTTTTGATGATCATTTACTATTTATACCGGCCGCAGTTTATGCGAAGGGTCGGCAGGGACAGACTGCATAAGCCGATGGCTTATCAGGAAATCTATAAGGTTTTAAGTCTGACCATGGCGCCGATGATCATCAGTTCGGTGATCTACCAGATCAGCGGTATTATTGATTCATCTTTATATAGTAATATCCTGACAGGTCTTGGCTATGACGCGGATCTCATATCATCGCTATATGGTATTTACAGCAGTAAATACAAGATGCTTGTCAATGTGCCGCTGGCGTTGGCCACAGCCCTTGGGCTGGCGGTTGTACCGGGAATTTCCACAGCCATGGTAAGCGGCAATAAAGAGGAGATCCATCAGAAGATCGAAATGACGGTCAAGTTCTGTATGATCATTGCCCTTCCGGCCTGTGTGGGATTGTCCGTACTTGGCGGACCGATCATGCGGCTTTTGTTCAATGATACATCATCCCTCACTGTGCATCTGATTACCATCGGTACACCTTATGTCCTGTTTTACTCGCTGTCAACTGTGACCATTGGCGCGCTGCAGGGGATCGATAAAATGCGGACGCCGATCATCAATTCGGCTATCGCTCTTGCCATCCATACGGTCTTCATTGTGATTTTACTGCAATTCTGCGATATGAATATCTATGCGATTTTGTATAGTAATATTCTGTTTGGATTTTTAATGTGTTTACTCAATCAGCTTGCGCTGAAGCATTATATCGGTTATGAGCAGGAAGCGAAGATGACTTTTATCATTCCCGGTGTTGCTTCGGCCATTATGGGCGGCGTGACTTATTTTGTATACAAGGGCGTGTATTTCGTCATACATATCAATGCCATTGCAACGCTGATTTCCATTTTTGTTGCCGTCTGCGTTTACGCGGTGGCTCTGATTCTTCTGGGCGGCCTGAAGGAAGAAGAATTATATGCCTTCCCGAAAGGAACAACCATTATACGATTATTGCATCGTTTTCATTTGCTGTAAGGAGATAAGTTCTTATGATCTATGATGTGTGTGTGATTGGCGGCGGTGCATCGGGACTTGCAGCCGCCATTGCCGCGGCAAGAAATGGCGCGTCTGTTCTGGTGCTTGACCGGATGGATAAGGCCGGCAAAAAAATTCTGGCAACGGGAAATGGCAAATGCAATCTGACCAATGCCGGCATTGACCGCCGGTATATGGACAAAGCAGCCTATCGCAGCCGCCAGAGCAGTTTTCCCATGAAAGTGCTGGCTGGTTTCGATGCCGGTGATACGCTGGCCTTTTTTGAGTCGCTGGCGTTGTCCACGAAAAACAAAGACGGTTATATTTATCCTATGTCCGAACAGGCATCGGCGGTCTGCGATTCCCTGAAATGGGAATTGGCTGAATTGAAAGCGGATGTGGTGACGGGAGAGGAAGTCATTCAGATTCAGAAAATGCGAAACGGTTCCGGGAAGGACCGTTTTGTTGTACAAACTCATATCAATCATTATCAGAGCAGCCAGGTGATCCTGGCTGCGGGCGGACAGTCAAACAGTGCCCTTGGATCCAATGGCTCCGGCTATGAACTCTGCCGTCAGATGGGACATCGGATCGTCCCGGTCGTCCCGGCTCTTTGTGCGCTTCGTTGCAGGGAAAAGTTTTTCAAAGAACTGGCAGGCATCCGTGTGCAGGGAAAAGTACAGATCATCATTGACGGCTGCCCGGCGTCGGCTGACCGGGGTGAAATCCAACTGACGGCCTACGGTATTTCCGGTATTCCTGTTTTTCAGGTCAGCCGCTATGCGGCCTATGGCCTGTATGAGCACCGGGATGTGCGGGCTGTCCTGGATCTAATGCCGGATATGGAAGAATACAGGCTTTATGAACGTTTGTCGGAACTGATGGCAGATCATCCGGGGCGGACTATGAGAATGATTTTATCAGGATTTATGAATAAAAAACTGG
>CAYURX010000184.1:0-3606 GCA_964447245.1 uncultured Coprococcus sp.
ATGGTGTTGCGACAGGTGCTGTCAAATAAATAGATGAATCAAACCAAATTTAGCGGGGCTTATGCTGATGGCATAAGCTCCTTTTGTTTCGGTGAGGATAAGTTTTTAGCGTTTATTTGAAATTATCGATTATAAAATTAATAATTAGAGACATCCTATATTATCAGGAGGAATCATACATGATGATCTATACAGTAACTTTTAATCCGTCGCTGGATTATATTGTATCTGTCAGTGATTTTAAACCGGGACTGACCAACCGGACAAAGACGGAGCAATTACTGCCCGGCGGCAAGGGAATCAATGTATCGACGGTACTGAGCCACCTGGGCATAGAAAATACGGCGTTGGGGTTTGTGGCAGGTTTTACAGGCGATGAACTGGAAAGGCGGCTTGAAGCGCTGGGGGTCCGGACGGATTTTATCAGGCTGGAGGAAGGCTTTACCCGTATTAATGTCAAGCTGAAATCCATTGACGGCACGGAGATCAACGGACAGGGGCCAAAGATTCACAGGACGCAGGCTGAGGCGCTGATGCGGAAACTGGACAGACTGCAGACCGGCGATATACTGGTATTGGCCGGCAGTATTCCGGCTTCGATGCCGGAGACGGCTTATGAAACGATCATGGCAAGGCTGGATGGCAAAGGCATCCGGATCGTTGTGGATGCGGAGCGGCAATTGCTTCGAAATGTTTTGAAATATCATCCGTTTCTGGTGAAACCAAACCATCATGAGCTGGGCGCTATTTTCGGGGTGAAGCTTGCCACAAGAGAGGCTGTTGTCCCTTATGCGGGAAAACTGCAGGCCATGGGCGCGGATAATGTTCTCGTATCCCTGGGAGGCGCGGGCGCCGTACTGCTGACAAAAGATGGCCATTTGTATCAGGAGGAAGCCCCGAAGGGCCGTCTGGTCAATAGTGTTGGCGCCGGGGATTCCATGGTAGCGGGATTTCTGGCCGGATGGATGGCAACGGAAGGCCGGGATGCGATGCATGCTTTTAAGATGGGTATTGCGGCCGGAAGTGCCAGCGCTTTTTCTGAAAATCTGGCAACACGCAGTGAGATTGAAAATATTTTCCGTACCGTCAGTGAATAACTGAGAGTGGGACAGAGAGTGAGGCTGATTATGAGAATCACAGATTTACTGGATATTAAGAGTATTGATCTGAAGGCAGCGCCAAAGAATAAGAGCGAGGCCCTGGACCGGGCGGTAGCGCTGATGGATAAGAGCGGTGTGCTCAATGATCTGGACGGTTTTAGAAAACAGGTTTACGCCCGTGAGGAGGAGAGCACAACGGGGATCGGGGACGGCATTGCCATTCCTCATGGAAAAAGCCGGGTTGTCACAAAGCCGGGGCTGTCGGCCATGGTGATCAAAGGCGGCGTGGATTTTGATTCCCTTGACGGGGCGCCGGTGACTTTATTGTTTTTGATTGCGGCGCCGGATACAAAGGAAAATGTGCATCTGGATGTTTTAAGCCGGCTGGCTGTGATGCTGATGGATCAGGATTTTACGGAGAGACTTAAAAATGCGGCGTCACCAGAGGAATTTTTACAAATGATCGATCAGGCGGAGCAGGCAAAGAACAGCGGCGGTCAGGCAAAAGATCAGATGGAAAACAGGCAGCGGCAGGAGAATGGCTCAAAGGCGGAAGGCGGAAGCCGAAAGGTGCTGGCGGTGACTTCCTGTCCGACGGGCATCGCCCATACTTATATGGCGGCCGAGGGATTGGAGAAAGCGGCTAAAAAATACGGTTTTGCCATTAAAATCGAAACACGGGGGTCGGCCGGTGCGAAAAATGTTCTGACGGATGAAGAAATTGCGGCGGCAGACTGTATTATTGTGGCCGCCGATGCCAAAGTGCCGATGGCACGTTTTCACGGAAAGCCGGTGATCGCGTGTCCGGTTTCCGATGGGATCAGCAAGGGAGACGCGCTGATGGAGCGGGTCCTTGCCGGGAATGTTCCGGTGTATGAGGCAAATGAAGCGGGACGACAAACGGAGGAGATGAAGGCCGGAGGCGGTGTGGGACACCGTATCTATACACAGTTGATGAATGGCGTTTCTCATATGCTGCCTTTTGTAGTGGGCGGTGGTATTCTGATCGCGCTGGCGTTTTTGATTGACGGTCTGCTGGTTGATATGAATGCCCTTCCGGTAGAAGAAAGGGCGAATTTCGGTACGATCACGCCGGTGGCCGCCATGCTGAAATCCATCGGCGGTGTGGCTTTTGGCTTTATGCTGCCTGTGTTGGCGGGGTTTATTGCGGAAGCCATTGGCGACAGACCGGCGCTGGCGCTTGGTTTTGTGGGCGGTATGATCGCGGCTGGCGGCAAGTCGGGCTTTCTTGGAGCGCTGGCGGCCGGGTTTGCCGCCGGTTATCTGATTTTACTGCTTCGAAAATGGTGCAGTCATTTGCCGGATGCGCTGGAAAAAATTGCACCGGTGCTAATTTATCCGTTATGCGGTATCTTACTGACCGGACTTTTGATGACCTTTATTGTGGAGCCGGTCATGGGCGCGATCAATATGGCCCTGAACAACGGATTGACATCCATGGGCGGCTCAAGTAAAATAATTTTAGGATTGGTACTTGGCGGGATGATGGCCATTGATATGGGAGGCCCGTTCAATAAAGCTGCCTATGTGTTTGGGACGGCAGCCATTGCGTCGGGCAATTATGATGTCATGGCGGCGGTGATGATCGGCGGCATGTGTCCGCCCTGCGCCATTGCGCTGGCAACCCTGATATTTAGGGATAAATTCACAAGGGAAGAACGGGAAGCCGGACCGACAAATTTCATTATGGGACTTGCTTTCATTACGGAGGGCGCGATCCCTTACGCGGCCGCGGATCCGGTCAGGGTGCTGCCTTCGTGTATCATTGGTTCGGGAATCGCCGGAGCCATTTCCATGGCGGCCGGGTGCGCGCTGATGGCGCCCCATGGCGGAATATTTGTTTTTCCGGTTGTGGAGCATACGCTGATGTATATTGTGGCACTAGTGGCCGGGACAGTCCTATCTGCCTTGCTGCTTGGCTTATTGAAGAAAAGGAGATCATCTTATGAGGGAGTTTAACTATGTGATTACGGACCCGGAGGGCATTCATGCCAGACCCGCCGGAGAACTGGTGACGAAAGCGAAATCCTTTCAGTCAGAGATTAAAATTGTGAAGGACGGCAGGGACGCGGATTGCAAACGTATATTTGGCATTATGGGTCTTGGCGTAAAATGCGGACAGGAAGTGACCATGACCTTTGACGGGCCGGATGAAGATGAAGCGAGTAAGGCACTTGCGGCGTTTATGAAAGAAAAAATGTAACAGATCGGGGATAGTGGACAATGCAGGTATATCATGGAAAATCTGTTTTTGGCGGTATTGCCATTGGGCGGATCCGTCTTTACCAGAAAAAAGACCAGCAGGTTATAAGGAACAGGATCAAAGATACGGACGGGGAACTGGAGCGTTACCATGAAGCAAGGCGGGCAGCTGTTGGACAGCTTGAAGCGCTTTATGAAAAAGCGGTGAAGGAAGTCGGTGAAGCCGGTGCGGCCATTTTCTATGTCCATCAAATGATGCTTGAGGACGATGATTTTAATGAAT
>CAYURX010000184.1:3616-4756 GCA_964447245.1 uncultured Coprococcus sp.
AGTAGAAAATATCATCCGCACGGAGATGGTGAACGCGGAATATGCCGTTGCCGCCACCGGAGATAATTATTCCCGGATCTTCGCGGCCATGGAAGATGATTATATGCGTGAGCGGGCATCGGATGTCCGGGATGTTGCAGAAAGAGTGATCGCGGTTTTGAGCGGCAGCGACGGCCGGGATCTGACAGCCAGTGAATCAGTGATCATTGTGGCCGATGATCTGGCGCCTTCCGAAACGGTTCAGCTTGATAAGGACAGGATCCTTGCCTTTGTGACTGTTCATGGTTCCACCAATTCCCATTCGGCGATTCTGGCACGAACCATGGGGATCCCGGCTCTTGTCAGCACAGAGATGCCATTGGATGGGGCATTGGATGGGCGAATGGCCATTGTTGACGGTTTTAATGGCAGTTTGTATATTGATCCGGATGAAAATGTGCTGAAAGAAATGCACAGGCGGCAGCAGGCTGATGCGGAACAAAAAGCACTCCTTCAGACACTGAAAGGTAAAGAGACGGTAACGAAAGATGGCCGGAAAATGAAGCTGTATGCCAATATTGGCAATCTGAAGGATCTGGCGCTGGCCCTTCAAAATGACGCGGAGGGTATCGGATTATTCAGGAGTGAGTTTATTTATCTTGAGAGTCAGGATTATCCGACAGAAGAAGAACAGTTTCAGATTTATAAAGCTGCGGCCCAGGCCATGGGAGGGCGGCCGGTGATTATCCGTACACTGGATATTGGTGCGGATAAGCAGTGCGGTTATTTTGAGATGGCGCATGAAGAAAATCCGGCCATGGGATACCGGGCTATCCGGATCTGCCTGACGAGGCCGGAGGTGTTTAAGACCCAGCTTCGTGCCATTTACCGGGCCAGCGCTTATGGGAAAATCGCGGTTATGTATCCAATGATCATCAGTGTGGACGAGGTGCGGCAGATCAAAGCCATTGTCAATGAAGTTAAGGCAGAACTGTCGGAAGCGGGCATTGAATATGGCCATGTGGAACAGGGCATTATGATCGAAACGCCGGCCGCGGCGCTCATGAGCGATGTACTGGCAAAGGAAGTGGATTTTTTCAGCATCGGCACCAATGATCTGACCCAGTATACACTGGCCATTGACCGTCAGAATACAAAGCT
>CAYURX010000185.1:0-4633 GCA_964447245.1 uncultured Coprococcus sp.
AATGTGTAGAATAATAACAGCAAAGGGCTTGACGTTTGGCGCAGAATATGGTATGTACTATGCTGTATCATCATAATTACATGATCCAATGATTGAATTTGAGGGAAAGATTGTGGAAAAAGGTCTAGTAAAAATTTACTGCGGTGAAGGCAAAGGAAAATCCATGTCCTCTCTGGGGAGAGCCCTTGTCTGTGCCAGCGAGGAAAAGGAAGTATTTGTCATACAGTTTCTGAAAGGAAAGATGACAGGCAAGCTTGATTATCTCAAGCGGCTGGAGCCGGAGATCAAGGTTTTCCGCTTTGAAAAAGAAGCGGCTTTTTATGAGAATCTGAATGATGAAGAAAAGGAAGAAGAAAATATTAATATACGGAATGCCCTGAATTTTGCCAGAAAGGTACTCACGATCGGAGAATGCGATGTGCTGATCCTTGATGAGATTTTGGGACTTGTGGATCTGGGAATCATTAACTGTGAGGATGTGATTCATCTGATCGAACTGAAGGATGATGCTGTGGAACTGATATTGACAGGACGGAATATGCCTGAGCAGCTGATACCGTACGCAGACTATATATCCTGTATTGATATTCTGAAAAATACTGCCTGTGAAGGCCCTTCGGGTCTGTAAAAAGTATTGACAGCAGTTGGGATTGGTGTTACTATGAGAACGTAATTTAAGTAGAGGCGCATATTGGATGAGTAGGACTTATGATGTGTTCAGGCACAGATGATTAAGGATGAAAGGGTAATATGCCGAAGTTTTGTATCCCCCTGAAGGATAGATTACTGGGCATGCAGTTAAGAACTGCATGACTGTCATCATGTTGATGGAGTGCTGCTTGAGGAATGTTCGGAATGATTCTTATAAGTCGGCAGTGCGCCGACTTATTTTTATGACTCGGAGGAAAAGATTATGGCAATTTTTAAAGGAGCAGGTGTTGCGATCGCTACACCGATGCATGCGGATGGTTCTGTGAATTATGAGAGACTGGAGTCCCTGATTGATTTCCAGATTGAGAATGGGACGGACAGCATTATTATCTGTGGAACGACAGGGGAGTCTTCCACATTGTCGGAAGAAGAACATGTGGAATGTATCAAAGTGGCAATTACGCGTGCGGCCGGACGCGTGCCGGTTATTGCAGGTACAGGTTCCAACAGTACGGAGACGGCGATCTATCTGACGAAGGAAGCCGAGGAGGCCGGAGCGGACGGTGCGCTGATCGTGACCCCTTATTACAACAAGGCGACACAGAAAGGTCTGGTGGCCCATTATACAGAGATCGCGAAGCATACGGATCTGCCGATTATTTTGTATAATGTACAGAGCCGTACAGGTGTGAATATCGCGCCTCAGACGACCGTGACCCTGGCCAGGACCTGTGAGAATATCGTTGGCATCAAGGAGGCCAGCGGCAATATTTCCCAGGTAGCCACATTGATGCAGTTGGCGGACGGATGCATTGATCTGTACTCAGGCAACGATGACGAAGTCGTGCCGCTGTTGTCTCTGGGCGGTATTGGTGTGATTTCCGTATTCTCCAATATTTGTCCGCGAGATTCCCATGATATTGTCGCCAGATATCTGGCCGGCGATACAAAGGGCAGTCTGGCTCTGCAGTTGAAAGCGCTGCCGCTGATGCATGAACTGTTCAATGAAGTGAATCCGATCCCGGTGAAGACGGCCATGAATATGCTTGGCATGGAAGTCGGCCCGCTGCGTATGCCTTTGACGGAGATCGAGCCGGAACATAAGGCAAGGCTGGCTGCGGCCATGCGTGATTATGGCCTGAAACTGGCGGAATAATTGTGACAGTTCAGTCTGTCCGTAATTGTGTGAACAAAAATGACAGCGCTGAACTGTTACGAATAAACTGCGGTCATATGTTGAAAGCCAATGTACTCTGGTGTGTTTGGCGCCATGGTGTGTTGGTTTTTTCTTTTTCAAAGCCGTTGTATAGCATAAAAATATGTTAAAAAATTAATTATAATTGCGCTGTCTGCAGATGTAGGGTAAAATATTTTTATCAATCAGAAATTTCCATGAATTGACAATGGCGATTTTAGTGATAATGAGGAATGGAAGGTGAGTCTATGTTGAAAATAATTTTGCATGGCTGTAATGGCGCTATGGGTCAGGTGATTACCAATCTGGCGGCTGAGGATGAAGATGTGGCCATTGTGGCCGGTATTGACCGTACAGACAGCAGGGACAACGGTTATCCGGTATTTACTTCCTGTGATGCATGTGAGTCGGACGCGGATGTGATCGTTGATTTTTCCGTGGCACAGGCCGTGGATGGAATATTGGCTTATGCTGTCAGGCGCAGACTGCCGCTGGTTCTTTGTACAACGGGTATGAATGAGGCGCAGTTGGAAGCCATTGAGAAAGCATCGGAGCTTATTCCGATTTTACGGTCGGCCAATATGTCTCTTGGGGTGAATACGGTCTTCAAGCTGGCTGCCATTGCAGCGCAGATCTTAGGCGAGTCCGGTTATGATATAGAGATCGTTGAAAAGCATCATCACAGAAAAATGGATGCGCCGTCAGGCACAGCCCTGGCGATTGCCGATGCCATCAATGAAGCCATGGGCGGACGTTATACTTACAAGCTGGACCGTTCGGCCGAGAGAGCCAGACGCAGTCCCGATGAGATCGGTATTCAGGCTGTCCGGGGCGGTTCCATTGTCGGTGAGCATGAAGTGCTTTACTGTGGGCCGGATGAAGTGATCGAGATCAGACATACGGCTTATTCAAGAGCCATTTTTGGCAAGGGAGCCCTTAAGGCTGCCCGCTTCCTGAAGGATCAGGCGCCGGGAATGTATCAGATGCAGGATGTGATCGGGTAATATTGGGGAAAAGGAGAAGGTAGAATGGAAAAATTGGATGAATTGCAAATGCGATATCTGAGGCTGCTGTCGGAGAAATATCCGACAATTGCGGCGGCTTCCACAGAGATTATCAATAAACAGGCGATTTTGAATCTGCCAAAAGGGACAGAGCATGCGCTGAGTGATATTCACGGGGAGGCTGAGCAGTTCTTTCATGTGCTGAAGAATGGTTCCGGCGCGGTGCGTGCCAAGATCGACGAGGAATTTGGCAATAATATCAGCAACAGGGACAAGAAGCAGCTGGCAACACTGATTTATTATCCGGAGAAGAAGCTGGAACTGATCGAGAAGGAAGAAGAAGATATCGAAGATTTTTACAAGATGACTTTTCATCGTCTGATCCGGGTCTGTAAGCGTTCCCAGTCCAAATATACCCGTTCCAAGGTAAGGAAAGCATTGCCGAAGGACTTTGCGTATATTATTGAGGAATTAATTTACGAAAGGGAAGACGCAACCAATAAAGAGGCCTATTATAATGAAATCATCAACACGATTATACGCATCGGACGTGCCAAGGAGTTTATTGTGGCATTGTGCAATCTGATCCAGCGTCTGGTTGTGGATCATTTACATATTGTTGGAGATATTTTTGACAGAGGTCCGGGCGCAGCCGCCATTATGGACAGGCTGATCGATTATCATTCAGTGGATGTGCAGTGGGGGAATCATGATATCCTGTGGATGGGCGCGGCCAGCGGCCATCCGGCCTGTATTGCCAATGTGATCCGCATCAGCGCCCGTTATGGCAACCTGGACACGCTGGAGGATGATTACGGTATCAATCTGATGCCGCTGGCGAATTTTGCCAATAATGTCTATGGTGATGATGACTGTGAATTATTCAGTATTCATCATGTGGAGCGTGAGGACAATACAAGCATCAGCCAGGTTGAGGAACGGGTCGAGGAAAAGATGCACAAGGCCATTGCCATTATCCAGTTTAAGCTGGAAGGGCAGCTGATGATGCGCCGCCCGGAATTCCATATGGCCGACCGCCTGTTGTTGGATAAAATCAACTATGAAAAGGGTATAATAACGATAGAAGGTAAGGATTACGAACTGCTTGATCACCATTTTCCGACCATTGATCCGGCGAACCCGTATGAATTATCACCGGAAGAAGCCGATATTATGGACAGGCTGGTGACAGCCTTTAAGAGCTGTGAGAAATTGCAGAAGCATATCCAGTTCCTGTTTAAAAACGGCAGTATGTATTTGTGCTACAATGACAATCTGTATTTTCATGGCTGCGTACCGTTTAATGAAGATGGCACATTCAGGGATGTGACACTTTCCGGCAAGAAGTTCTCCGGCAAAGCGTTGTACGATTTTCTGGAGAACTGCGCGCGCAAGGGTTATTATATGGCGGAGTCTGAGGAGAAACTTTACGGACAGGATATTATGTGGTTTATCTGGTCCAATGTGGATTCTCCGGTTTATGGCAAGGAGAAGATGGCCACTTTTGAGCGTTATTTCATCAATGAACCGTCTCTGCGTGAGGAGCGGAAGGATTATTATTACAAGCTGATCGAGAGAGAAGATATCTGTGATATGATCCTTCGGGAATTCGGGATGGACCCGGCCAGGGCCCATATTGTCAATGGCCATATGCCGGTCAAATTTAAAAAAGGCGAGAGTCCGATTAAAGGCAACGGCAAACTGCTGATCATTGACGGCGGTTTTTCAAAAGCTTATCAGAATACGACAGGTATTGCGGGATATACATTGATTTACAATTCCT
>CAYURX010000186.1:0-4611 GCA_964447245.1 uncultured Coprococcus sp.
TGTGTGACTCACGAGATGGGCTTTGCCCGTGAGGTGGCTGACCGGGTCGTCTTTATGGCCGACGGTATGATCCTGGAAGAAGCGGCGCCGGAAGAATTGTTCAGCCATCCGAAGACGGAAAAAGCAAAACAATTCCTGAACAGTGTGTTGTAAAAGTTTTTAAATTGAGACTAGGCATTTGGTTTTATTTGTGGTATAGTAAATCAAGAGGTGTTGGGTATGGATTTTATTTCAGTATTTTTACCGGCGCTCATTCTTGGCGTAGTTATTATTGCCGTACTGGTTGTAGTAGCCACCGTTGCATCAGCAGTGACAGCGGCAGCGGTTGAGGATGAAGAAGACGAGTAGAGCCGGGTGTATTTGGACAAGATAGTTTTACAGGACAGGGATGCAGCAAGGGAGCGGCATCCTTGCGTTTTGCGTATTTTAATGACGCAGTCAAAAAAAAGGCGGGCCTTCTGGCCCGCCTTCCGATGGTTTTTGCGTGCAGATGCCGATTACTGCATACCTCCGCCGTTTGCCATCTGTTCTTCCTGACGCTTGATCATTCTGCGCACCATTTCACCACCGATAGAACCGGCCTGTGCGCTGGTAAGATCACCGTTGTAACCCTGTTTTAAGTTTACACCGATTTCATTGGCAACTTCCATTTTGAATTTGTCCATTGCGTCTTTAGCCTGTGGTACTTCCATTGTAGAACTAGAATTGTTTGTCATTTTGTGACACCTCCGTTGTTTGGTTCTTTTTATCCTGTATCTGAAGGACAAACATTTTTCAGGCAGATCATTTGTCTGCTTTGTTTATCCTGGTACTATTATGTGACGAATCGGTTAAACTATAAGTGGAAATTATAAGGAGGATTTATGGAAATAGAACGTAAATTTTTAATTAAAAAGGTGCCCGGATCTTTGAAAAACTATCCGTTTCATTCGATTGAACAGGCCTATCTGAATGTGAGTCCGGTCGTGCGCGTGCGGCGTGAAGATGAAAATTATTATATGACATATAAAGGCAGCGGCATGATGGCGCGGGAGGAATATAACCTGCCTTTGGATGCCGGATCTTATGCTCATCTGCTGAAAAAAGCGGACGGCAATGTCATTACAAAACGCCGTTATCTGATTCCATGGGATTTATATACCATTGAGCTGGATGTCTTTGAAGGGATTTTCGCGGGACTGATACTGGCGGAGGTTGAGTTCCCTTCAATCGAAGAAGCCAGGCAGTTTACGCCGCCGGAATGGTTTGGCGAAGATGTGACTTACGACGGGCGTTATCATAACAGTTATATGAGTACGCAGTCCCATTGGCCGGAGACTGCAGGGAAAGGAGCAAAGTGCGGTGAATTCTAAAAATAAAGCGATTATCTGTATTCTGATTTCGGCCTTCAGCTTTTCAATCATGAACCTTTGTGTCAAATTATCGGGAGATCTGCCGTCAATTGAAAAAAGCTTTTTCAGAAATATTGTGGCGGCAATCATCGCTTTTATACTATTATATAGAAGCAAAACGGGGTTTTCGTTTCAGAGAGAAAACCTGCCTTATCTGATTTTAAGGGCAGCAATGGGAACAGTGGGGATTTTCTGCAACTTTTACGCCCTCAGCAATATGGTATTGTCCGACGCGTCCATGCTGAACAAGCTGTCACCGTTTTTTACGCTGATTTTTTCTTATTTGTTTTTAAAGGAAAAACTGTCGCCGTTTCAGTGTATCAGCATTGTGATCGCCTTTATCGGCAGTTTGTTTATTATTAAGCCGTCTTTCGACCTGACGGCAACGATTCCGGCACTGTGCGGGCTGATCGGCGGGATCTGTGCCGGCGGCGCCTATACATGCGTCAGATATCTGGGGATCCGCGGAGAGAAAGGGCCCTTTATCGTCTTTTTCTTCTCTGCATTTTCCTGTCTGGCAGCGCTGCCGTATATGATTTTCTTTTTTGAACCAATGACGCTGCGGCAGTTTTTGATTTTGATTGGCGCAGGTATCGGCGCGGCCGGCGGTCAGTTTGGTATCACGGCTGCCTACAAATACGCGCCGGCCAGGGAGATATCCATTTACGATTATACGCTGGTTATTTTTGCGGCAATCTGGAGTTTTATATTTTTTGGGGAACTGCCGGACTGGCTCAGTATCCTTGGCTATGTGCTGATCTTTGCAATGTCAGGATGCATGTTTATTTACAATAACAGGCATGCCAGTCAATCATGAAATGGGTCGTTTTGTATGTGGTATACAATTGGTTTACCATAACTGGCATTTTTATAAATTTTTATGAAAAAAGCTATTTACATCTTCAACGATGTATAATATACTGTTTGCATAAGCGCTTGAAAACAGTTATTCCGCAGGGAGTCTGTTTCGGGATAGATGAAGGAGGATTTTATATCATGAGTGTACAGGTAGAAAAATTAGAGCATAATATGGCCAAACTGACGATTACGGTTCCGGCAGACAGATTTGATAAAGCAATTACACAGGCTTACAGGAAGATGAAGAATCAGATTTCTATACCGGGCTTTAGAAAAGGTAAAGTACCGCAGGCGATGGTTGAGAAAATGTACGGTGCGGGCATGTTCTATGAAGATGCGGCAAACATTGTTATTCCGGAAGCCTATGATGAAGCGCTGGCTGAGATCAAAGATGTTGTTATCACATCACAGCCGGACATTGATGTTGTTCAGATCAATAAAGGACAGGACTTTATTTTTACTGCTGAAGTAGCTGTAAAACCGGAAGTGAAACTGGGCGATTACAAGGGCATCGAAGTGCCTGAAACTGTGATCGAAGTCACAGATGAAGAAATTGAATCTGAACTGAAGAAGACGCAGGAACAGAACGCAAGAGAGATCAGCGTTGACAGACCGGCTGAAAACGGTGATACAGTGGTAATCGATTACGAAGGTTCCGTAGACGGCGAATTATTTGACGGCGGTTCTGCAAAGGATTATTCACTTGTACTTGGTTCCGGTTCCTTTATTCCTGGATTTGAAGATCAGCTCGTTGGCGCGGCTGCGGATTCTGATGTCGATGTCCATGTGACATTCCCTGAGGAGTATCACGCAGCGGAACTGGCCGGCAAGGAGGCTTTGTTTAAAGTCAAAGTCCATGAAGTCAAGACAAAGGAACTGCCTGAAATTGATGATGAATTTGCGCAGGATGTATCTGAATGTGAGACACTTGAAGAATACAAGGCTGAAGTGAAGAAGACCATCGAGGACAGAAAGGCCGGCGCCGCCCTTCAGACCAAACAGGAAAATGTCATGAGAAAGGTCATTGAGAATGCGGAAATGGATATTCCTGAACCGATGGTGATGACACAGACCAGACAGATGCAGGACAGATTCGCGCAGCAGATGCAGTACAATGGTCTGACAATGGAGCAGTATTATCAGTTCTCAGGCCTGACACCGGAGAAGCTTCTTGAATCCCTGAAGCCGCAGGCACTGAAGAATATTCAGAGCAGACTGGTGCTTGAAGCCATTGCCGCCGCAGAAAATATTGAAATTTCTGAAGAAGAAATTGATGCAGAATACAGCAAATTAGCTGAGCAGTACAACATGGAAGTTGAAAAACTGAAAGAAATCTTCGGAGATACAGAGACAGAAGCGATCAAGAGCGACCTGTCTGCGCAGAAAGCGCTTGATCTGGTAACAGAAGCTGCCGTTGAAGTTCCTGTAGCTGCTGTAGAAGCAACCGCAGATGAGGCAGAATAATCTTCATAAACAACAGGGTCAGGACGGATTTTGACCTTACCAATGATGAGAGGCTGTTATGCGGCGCATAATAACCTCTCTGATTCTATTGACAGGAGGATAAGAATGAGTTTAGTACCTACAGTCATTGAGCAGTCAAGCAGAGGCGAGCGTGCCTTTGATATTTATTCACGATTATTAAAAGACAGAATTATATTCCTGGGTGAGGAAGTGACGGATACATCAGCCAGTCTGATCGTTTCCCAGTTACTGTTCCTTGAATCCGAAGATCCGGGCAAGGATATCCAGCTTTATATCAACAGTCCGGGCGGTTCTGTTTCAGCCGGTATGGCCATCTATGATACGATGCAGTTCATTAAGTGTGACGTATCTACCATTTGTATGGGTATGGCGGCCAGCATGGGGGCGTTCCTGCTTTCCGGCGGTACACCGGGTAAACGTCTGGCATTGCCGCACTCAACGATCATGATCCATCAGCCGTCCGGCGGTGTACAGGGACAGGCCACAGAGATCCAGATCGTTTCTGAACGCATTCAGTATACAAAGAGAATGCTGAATGAGATTCTGGCAGCCAACACCCATCAGCCATATGAAAAGATTGCAGCAGATACGGAAAGAGATTTCTATATGAGCGCGGAGGAAGCCCAAAATTATGGCCTGATTGACGCGGTTGTAACAAAACGCGCATAGTAACTATTGAACAGCAGCTATTCAGCATTCAGATTTTTGAGAATAATTTCTGACAGCCATCACCGCGAAACGCGCTCGCGCTCCGTGAAAAACGTAGCGGACACTAAGACTTTTGGGATATTGCAAAAACTTCGAATCAGCTGTGTGCCGATGGCACTTGCTTCTTCGGTTTTTGCAAATATCCAAAAGTCAAGTGCCGACGTTTTTC
>CAYURX010000187.1:0-4508 GCA_964447245.1 uncultured Coprococcus sp.
ACGTTTTATCCTTATCAGTGGGATTTGAATTATAAGAATCCAGGAGTGTTTAACGAAATGATGTACAATTTCCTTTTCCTGGCGAACCAGGGGATCGACATCATTCGAATTGACGCTGTACCGTATATTTGGAAAGAGCTTGGCACCAACTGCCGCAACCTGCCGAAGGTGCATACGATCGTCAGGATGATGCGGATCATCAGCGAGATCGTGTGTCCGAGCGTGCTGCTTCTTGGCGAGGTCGTCATGGAGCCGGACAAGGTCGTGCCTTATTTTGGAACGGTTGAGAAGCCGGAGTGCCATATGCTTTATAATGTGACGACCATGGCGACTACATGGCACAGTGTGGCCACAAGGGATATCCGCCTGTTGAAACAGCAGATGGATGTGGTCAATGGTCTGCCAAAGAAGTATACTTTCCTGAATTATCTCCGGTGTCATGATGATATCGGCTGGGGACTGGATTATCCGTCGCTGAGGGGCTGGGGCATGGAAGAAGTGCCGCATAAGCGTTATCTCAATGATTATTTTTGCGGTAAGGTTCCCGGCAGTGTGAGTCGGGGTGAGCTTTACAATGATGACCCTGTGACCATGGATGCCCGTTTCTGCGCAACGACCGCTTCCATGTGCGGCATTGAGAGCGCAGGTCTTGAAAAAGATGCCGGGAAGATGGCGGATGCCGTCCGGATGGATGTGATGCTGCATGCCTATATGTTGACTCAGTCCGGCATTCCGATGCTCTACAGCGGGGATGAGATCGCCCAGGTCAACGATTATACTTACAGGGAGGATCCGGTCAAAGCCGTTGATTCAAGATATATTCACAGAGGTGCTTTCAACTGGGCGAATGCCGCGAAGCGTCATGATGCGAAGACCGTTGAGGGGCAGGTATTTGAGGCCCTTGACAAACTGGAGCATATCCGCAGAGAGGAGAAGGTTTTTGAGGCCGGTGCCAGTGTGTATACCTACGATGTCAAAAATGACGCGGTGCTGGGCATTATCCGAATGATGGGTGATGAAGTGTTCATTGGCCTTTTCAATTTCAGTGAGGAAGCGCAGACGGCCCGGATGGAGGAAAAGGGCATCTGGCGTAATCTGATGACCGGTGAAACGGCAGAACTTTCGGATTCTGTGCTGGCAGGACATGATTTTATATGGTGTCAACTGGTGAAAGCCGAATAAGAATGACAGAGTGGAAGTGGAGGAAATGAAGATGGATACAAGATATGATGTTGTTGCATTAGGAGAATTATTAATTGATTTTACGGAGAATGGTGAGAGCAGTCAGGGCAATCCGATGCTTGAAGCGAATCCAGGCGGCGCGCCTTGTAATGTGCTGGCCATGCTGAACAAGCTGGGTAAAAAGACGGCTTTCATTGGCAAAGTGGGCAATGACCAGTTTGGCAAGCAGCTGCGGGATGTGGTGGCAAAGAGCGGTACAGATGTGAGCAATCTGCTGATGGATGATAAAGTGCACACGACGCTGGCCTTTGTACACACATTTCCGGACGGTGACCGTGAATTTTCATTTTACCGCAATCCGGGCGCGGATATGATGCTGACGAAGGATGAAGTGAATGAGGAGATTATCAAAGCCGGACGTATTTTCCATTTTGGCACGCTCTCATCGACCCATCCGGGCGTCAGAGAAGCGACCCGCCATGCCCTGAAGGTGGCAAAGGACAATGGTCTGCTCATTTCCTTTGACCCGAATTTAAGAGAGCCATTGTGGGATTCTCTGGAGCAGGCCAGAGAGGAGATCTGCTATGGGCTGAGCCAGTGCGATATTTTAAAAATATCGGATAATGAAATGGAATTTATGACGGGAACCACAGACTATACGGAAGGCGTGAAAATGCTGAAAAAGGACTATGATATTCCGCTGATTTTCGTGACCATGGGTAAGGAAGGCAGCAGGGCCTATTACAAAGACATGATCGTGGAAGTGGCGCCTTTCCTGCGCAAAGACACGATCGAGACGACGGGGGCCGGAGATACTTTCGGTGCCTGCGCGCTGAATTATGTGCTGGAGCATGGTCTTGACGATCTGACAGAGGACGATCTGAGGGAATTGCTGCGGTTTGCCAATGCGGGCGCTTCCATCATTACAAGCAGAAAGGGTGCTTTAAAGGTGATGCCTGAAAGAGCGGAGATCGAGCGCTTTTTAGAGGAAGCATAATGGATATTCAGTTATACGCAAGGGAAAAGGGCACGGGGGAGCCTTTGATTCTACTGCATGGCAATAATGAGGACGGCGGTTATTTTGTTCACCAGATCCATTATTTTTCAAAGCATTACCGGGTGATCGCCGTGGATACCCGCGGGCACGGGAAATCGCCGAGGGGAGAGGCTCCCTTTACGATCCGGCAGTTTGCCGAAGATCTGCGGGATTTTATGGACCAGCGGCAGATTGAGAAGGCCCACATCCTCGGCTTTTCCGATGGCGGGAATATTGCCATGATTTTTGCCCTGAATTATCCGGAGAGAGTCCATAAACTCATCTTAAACGGAGCGAATCTGGATGGAGAAGGCGTGAGAGCCTCCGTCCAGATACCGATAGAGCTTGGCTACCGGATAGCTTCGCTTTTTGCGAAAAAGAATCCGGGAGCCCGTAAAAATGCGGAGATGCTTGGGCTAATGGTCAATGATCCGAATATAGAAGCCGCATCTTTGGCGGATCTGCATATCAGAACGCTGGTGGTGGCCGGGACAAGAGATTTAATAAAAACTTCCCATACGAAGCTGATTTATGAAAGCCTGCCGGATGCGGAACTGGCTTTGATCGACGGGGATCATTCGGTTGCCCGAAAGAATCCGGCTGTATTTAATTCGGTCGTCGAACAGTTTTTAAATGGCGAATAATGGCAGATAGTTAGATGTTTTGACAACTTGATATGTAAATATTACATACTCAATATTTTAAATATATATTTTACACCTTCCTAAACCAGGGATATGATGAAGTAGCACCAGGAAAACATATTATCTATGATAGGAAGGTGAGAACCATGGCATCTTATGAGTTTTTATTATTTCTTGCAATTATTCTGATTACAACAAAGTTTTTGGGCCTGATTTCAAGAAAGGTCCATATGCCGGAGGTAGTGGGCGCGCTGCTGGTCGGTATTATACTGGGACCTTCTTTTCTGAACTTTATTTCCCTCGACGGGGAGTCCGGTATATTTTTGACGATGCTGGCCGAAATTGGTGTGATCAGTCTGATGTTTGATGCGGGTCTGGGGACGGATCTGGGTGAATTAAAGAAAAATGGCGCGGCCTCGCTGGTGATCGCGCTGCTGGGCGTTTTACTGCCGCTTTTAGGCGGATTTGCAGGCTACATGCTGTATTTTCATGTGGGAGCCGGTGACGTTGACGGCTGTCTGAAGGCTGTATTCATTGGTACGGTGATGACCGCAACTTCGGTGAGTATTACGGTGGAAACCCTCAAAGAAATGGGAAAATTAAAAGGGCGGGTCGGTACGCTCATTCTCGGCGCGGCGGTGATTGACGATATTTTGGGTATTATCGTGCTGACCATCGTGACGAGCCTTAAGAATACTTCTGTGAATCCGGCGGCCATCCTACTGAAGATCGTGCTGTATTTTGTTTTTCTTGGTGTGGTTGCTTTTCTGATGGTGAAGATGAAGCCGTTCATTGAATGGCAGGGCAATAAAAGGAGAACGGCTGTTTTTGCTGTATCCGTCTGTCTGCTGCTGGCCTACATTTCCGAACGTTTCTTTGGCATAGCGGATATTACGGGCGCTTTTTTCGCGGGCATTATGTTCTGTAGTCTGAAGGTGTGTCCTTATATTATAGAAAAGACAGAAGTATTATCCTATCTTTTCTTTTCCCCGGTGTTTTTTGCCAGCATCGGGCTTAAGGTCAGGCTGGGCGGGATGAATGCAAATATATGGATATTCTCCATCATCCTTCTGGTGATCGCCATTTTGAGCAAGGTCATTGGCTGCGGCCTGGGAGCCAGACTCTGCAAATGTTCATCCAGAGAGTCGCTGCAGGTTGGTACGGGCATGATCTCCAGAGGTGAGGTGGCCCTGATCGTAGCCCAGGAGGGTTTTGAGTGCGGGATGCTGGACAGTCAGTTGTTTGCGCCAATCGTGTTTGTGGTGATCATTACGACACTGATCACACCGGTTCTGCTGAAAGTCGTCATGTCGGAAAGCAGGGAAAGGGGCCGGTTAGCGGGCAGCGGAGGACATTTTAGAGTATTCCCGAAGCATGGTGACAAAGACATTGGCCGCAGTGCTTAAAGGGCGGCTGGTGTCCTCAATGAGGGAAATATTTCGTTTCGGGATCGTCTCGATGAGCGGGATCTGAATGACCTTCTTTTGTTCCAGTGCGTCAATGGCAAAGGCTTCGGGGATGAATGCGATGCCAAGATCATTCTGTACCATCGGAAGGATCTGACTGACAGTCGATACTTCGGCTTCCGGTTCAAACAGCAGATGGTGCTGTAAATAAAGTTGGCTGTAAAAAGCATAGGTGGACGT
>CAYURX010000188.1:0-4450 GCA_964447245.1 uncultured Coprococcus sp.
GCCAACTGTTCAATTGTCTCATTCAGTAAAACTGAAACATGCTGAAATGCCATGCGCGCCTCCTAAATCTTAATGCCAAGGCCGGCCATATGGGCTGCAACTGCATCCATATCCTCATCATCCATATCATTCTCAATCTCCCACTTCTCAGCACTCCAGAGCTCGATGCGGGTATCCATACCAGCTAATACCACATCTTTCAAAAGCCCTGCGTACTTGCGAAGCGGCCCCGGGATCAGGATACGGCCCTGCTTATCAAATTCACATTCTGTCGCGCCTGCCATAAAGAAACGTTTGAACTGTCGGCTCTCTTTATCAATGGTGGATAGTTCTCTCAGCTTCGCGGTGAAATCACGCCACTCCTCCAGCGGATGTATCCATAAACATCCGTCAAGGCCCTTGGAAATAATAAACTGATCCCCTAAAGCATCCCTGTACTTCAGAGGGACGATTACTCTCCCTTTTGTATCAATTGTATGATAATATTCACCGATAAAGCCATCCATCTTGTGTTCACCTTCGTCTATGGGGGCTGCTTTTGGTCTGCCACAACACAAAGCGCATTTTGATTCCCACTAAAATCCACCAACTACCACAAATCACCACTTGTAGTATCTATTTTAGTATATTTAGCCCGAGATATCAATAGGCAACGCAAACTTTTCATGTTAAATTTTTGTGACATAATATGTACGAATTTTAGTAGTTATTCCTTTTTGTAAATGGTATAATAAAGAAGTAGAACAGAAATCATCTTTTTATGGCAGATTCAATCTGGTTTTCACCCGAATCACCTTACAAATGGGAAGGGAATGACCTATTCTGTTTCTGCAGAATGAACACTATATGAACCGGCAGGATGCCAATACAAATGAGAAGATTACAGATTCCTGTTTTATTAGGCAAACGCCAGGGCGAAATCACAACTTTAGTCAATCTGGTCAAAGACGGCCTTTTAAATATCACCGAAGCCGCCAGACGTTCAAATATGGATGTTGCTGAATTTAAAAAATACTTATAAACTATGATTCAATATTCAGGTGAGTACCAGATATGAATCATAAACCAACCGTTTTCTGTTCTTTCAAAAAAAGGGTTATTACACCAACATTCTATTGACGTAATAACCCTTTTCTTTTTATTCTTATATTCATGTACGACTGCGTTTTCTTCCGATAATAATCAAAATAGCTGACAATACAACCAGAACGGCTGATAAGACCTGTGACACCGGCAGCCCGATATACGGAAGCAGCAGTTGGTCAGTACGGAATCCTTCTATAATAGAACGCCCGATACCGTAGCCGAACAGATACAGCAAAAATATCTCACCGTCAAATTTTTTATGGCGTCTGTAGATCAAAAGCACGATCAACAGGCACAGATTCCATAATGATTCATATAAAAATGTCGGCTGTACCTGGATATACTGAACACCGTCAATGGTGACGGCCTTTTCCAACAATTCAGGAGTCGTGTAGGCCGCCTCATCCACCCGGATCTGCATTGCCAGAAGCCCGTCTGAATAGCCGCCAAAAGCTTCTCTGTTGCAGAAGTTTCCCCATCGTCCGATGATCTGCCCCAGTACCAGACCCAGCACCGCCGTATCCGCCATCAGCCGGATATTCGCCTTTCTGATTTTTGTGAAAACAACCAGACAGATCAATCCCCCGATAATACCGCCATAGATGGCCAGTCCTCCCTGCCGCAGATTAAAGATTTCCATTGGATGCTGGCTGTAATAGGACCACTCAAAGGCCACATAATAAATTCTGCACCCTACAATTGCGGAAATAATCGCGCACAATGCGAAATCATAATATAATTCCGGATCCTGCCCCGTCCGCTTCGCTTCATAAGCGGCTATGGCAATACCGCAAAGCATGCCGATACCAATAATGATCCCATAATATGCAATCTCAAATCCAAATATGGATACGCTTTTACCAAGATGTTCAATCACGATTCCCAGATTGGGAAATCGTATACTTGCTCCCTCCATATGAAGCCCTCCTACTCTATTGTTCCTACTATTGTAAGCTTCTTTGCAAAAAAAATCAAGTTCTTATGAAATCTCTGTCCATTTTCATCGTACTATGCTAAAATAGAAACGTATATCGTGAAAAGGAGATGTGACAATAGATGAAATTAGGAATTGTCGGACTGCCAAATGTCGGCAAAAGTACATTATTTAATTCTCTTACAAAAGCCGGTGCGGAATCGGCCAATTATCCATTCTGCACCATTGACCCGAATATCGGTATCGTAACCGTACCGGATCACCGTCTGGACGATCTGGCCGGACTTTATGATTCTGCAAAAATCGTACCGGCCGCCATCGAGTTTGTTGATATCGCCGGTCTTGTTAAAGGCGCTTCCAAAGGTGAGGGCCTCGGCAATCAGTTTCTGGCCAATATCCGTGAATGTGACGCCATCGTCCATGTTGTCCGCTGTTTTGAAAACAGCAATATTATCCATGTAGACGGCAGCATCGACCCGCTGCGTGATATTGAGACCATCAATCTGGAATTGATCTTTGCGGATCTGGAAGTGCTGGAACGCCGCTATGCCAGAGTCGGCAAGAGCGCTAAAATCGACAAATCCCTTGTCAAAGAAAGCAATCTGATCCAGGGCCTGATCGCCCATCTTGAGAACGGCCAGCCAGCCAGAAGCTATGAAACTTCCGATGAAGATGAACAGGCCCTTCTTAAGAGCTACACGCTGCTCACAGGCAAACCGGTCATCTATGCCGCCAATGTAACCGAAGATGATCTGGCCGATGACGGCGCATCCAACCCATTCGTCGGACAGGTCAGAGAATTTGCAGCCAGTGAAGGCTCAGAAGTCTTTGTTGTCTGCGCTCAGATCGAACAGGAAATCGCGGAACTTGAAGAAGATGAGAAAAAGATGTTTCTCGAAGACCTGGGTCTTGAAGAATCCGGTCTTGAAAAACTGATCAGAGCCAGCTACCATCTGCTTGGCCTGATCAGCTTCCTGACTGCCGGTCCTACGGAAACAAGAGCCTGGACCATCAAAAAAGGAACGAAAGCGCCGGGTGCCGCCGGTAAGATCCATTCCGATTTCGAGCGCGGCTTCATCAAAGCCGAAGTTGTCAGCTATGAAAACCTCATGGCCTGCGGCAGCTACACCGTCGCCAAGGAAAAAGGTCTGGTCGGTATGGAAGGCAAAGACTATGTCGTCAAAGACGGGGATGTTATACTTTTCAGATTCAACGTGTAATTTGGATTGTTTAAAAAATGGGAATGTCCTGTTCGGCCATTCCCATTTTTTATTATCTGTATCCTCTATTCACCTGTCACAGCAATTCTTCCAGTTCTTCAAAGGCGTCGATCACCCGGTCATAATGATCGACCTCACCGAAACCATATCGTGCATAGATAAAAGGTATCCCGGCCGCCCTGGCGGCATCCGCGTCACCCTGCGTATCCCCCACATAGGCCGGAGATTTCAGTTGATTGCGTTTCATGACCAGACGGATATTTTCGCCTTTTGACAGTCCCGTCACGCCAATGCATTCACAGTCTTTAAAATATTCTGCGGTCTGATTGCCCTGATAGAAGCTCTGTATATAACCGTCCTGACAGTTGCTGACGATAAAAAGGGGGTATTTCTCCGACAATTTGCCAAGGGTTTCTTTAAGCTTTGGATACAGTTTGCCGCCATGCGCCGCCAGATATTCATTTTCCCTGTCGCAGCATTCCCGCATCAATTGCTGCCGCAATGCTTCCGGCTGTTTTGGAAACATCCTTCTGGCAATTTCATCCAGCGGCAGCCCAAAATTTCCCGCCAGTTCTTCGGCCGTCACCACCTTATCAATTTCAGGGTGATCTTCAAGCACCAGTCCCCATGTAGCCACAATGCCCTCCGAAGAATCCCACAATGTACCATCCAGATCAAATATCAAACTGTCAATCTTCATCTTTACCTCCTGTGCCGCCTTCATTCTCGCAGTTCTGACGCCCATATTGGCAGTCTTTACAGCGGCCATAAAATACTGTTTTACTCTCATCAAGGGCAAAAGCTTCCTTTGCCATTACTTCTTCCGCGATCTGATTCATCAATACGCTGTTAAAATGAATCAACCGTCCACACTCGCTGCACACCAGATGATAATGGCGACGGCATTCCGGGTGTCCGCCACTGTACTGATAGCAGGCCGGAGACTTTTCACTCAGCGTATATTTGCGGATCATCCCTTCGGCCTCCAGCGATTTCAGGACCCTGTAAACCGTTGTCTTTCCAACGGATTCATGCTGTGCATTCAGATCATGGATAATATCTTCCGCACGGACATGACGGTCCTGCCGCTCACGGATATAATTTAAAATCAAAGATTTCTGTCTCGTATTCCTGTTCTGTTTCTCATCAGGCATTGGCTCCATCCTCCATACATAAGGCAAAAAACTCATACACATCCGGCGCTTCTTTT
>CAYURX010000189.1:0-4410 GCA_964447245.1 uncultured Coprococcus sp.
CACTGACCAATATTGGTCATCACACAGATATCCGGCTTTGCCACCTCACTGAGACGATGCATCTCCCCGAAAGTATTGATACCCATCTCAAGCACAGCCACCTCATGATAATCCTGAATCTGGAAAATCGTCAACGGCAGCCCCACTTCATTATTATAATTGCCCGCCGTCTTATGAACACTGTAATGTTCAGCCAGAACAGCCGCAATAAACTCTTTCGTACTTGTCTTCCCCACACTTCCGGTGATACCCACAACCTGAATGTCAAGCTGCTGCCTGTAAAATGCGGCGGCAGCTTTCAGTGCCATGAAACTGTCTTCCACCAGAATACACGGGCCGTCCGCCCGCTCCGGTAACTGTTCACAGATCACCGCCAGCGCGCCTTTTGCAAATACATCCGGGATAAAACGATGCCCGTCGACACGTTCGCCCTTTGTTGCTACAAAGATATAACCCGGCGCGATCTGTCTTGAATCGATCCCAATACCCGCCGCTGTTGTTTCTGCCAGTTCTTCCCGCATATGATAAAGCTCGCCGTGGCATACTCTGGCAATATTCTGCAATGTCATATTTTTCATTGCCGTCCCTCCATCCATGACCTGTTTGATTTATGCATCACGCATCGAAACATCAATAATCAACTGGCATAAATCCTCATAACTCATGCCGAGAGCCTTCGCCTCCTGCGGCAGCAGGGACATCGGCGTCATGCCCGGTAGTGTATTCGCTTCCAGGCAGAAGAATTCCCCGTTCTCATTCATCATAAAATCCATGCGGGCATAATGTTTCAGGCGCAGCACCTGAAAAGCCTTCTCAGCCGCTGCCTGCATGGCTTTTGTTTTTTCCTGGCTCAGTTCGGCCGGACAGGTTTCGATCGTTGAACCGGCCTGATATTTATTTTTATAATCATAAAATCCATGCAGCGGGGCAATCTCAATGACCGGATAGGCCCTGCCGTCCACAACACCCACTGAAAATTCTCTGCCTTTGATATACTGCTCGATCACGACTTCATCGTCGTAGCGGAAAGCTTCCTCCAAAGCCCGGGCATACTCTTCATCATTGCCCGCTATGACCACACCCACACTGGAACCGCCGCAGCATGCCTTGACAATACAAGGATAAGGCACCTTCTTTTGTGGCTGCTCACCTTTTTTCAAACGAATGCCTTCCGGCGTCGGGATTTGTGCTGCCTTAAACAGATCCTTGGCAATGGCTTTATTCATGCAGATGGCCGAGCTCACGTAATCCGTACCCGTATAGCGGATGCCGTTTAAGTCAAAACACGCCTGAATCTTACCGTTTTCACCATTTTCACCATGGAGGGCCATAAAAACGATATCCGCCGCCTGACAGATCTCAATGACATGAGGGCCAAAGAAATTCTTCTTCCAATCCGGGCGCAGGGCTTTCACGGCATCAATATCCGGATTCTGTTCCTTGATGGCGCCGATGGATTTCGCCCAGTCCTCATCCTTTTCAAAAACTTCCTGCCAGTCCTCATGGTCATATCCCAGAAATACATCCAGCAGCATCACCTGATGATGCCTGTTTTTTAATGCCCTGTAAATACCTGTACCTGAAACAAGGGACACATCACGTTCCGTGCTGATGCCGCCTGCCAAAACAACAATTTTCATTATCTATACCTCATTTCTATTCGATTTCACCCACTCAATATTGGTATCGCAGCCGAAAAACCTGCTCCTCATAGTATACCGCGCCGCCGCCTTGTTGTAAAGAAATGCTTTTAAATGCTTTTCGCCAATATTTCCGGTTTACTCTTTTTTCCAAATGTGATACGATATTCTCCGGTGATTACGAATGAATAAAACAATTGATCTTTTACATGGCAAAATTATGCGCTCTCTCTGTATTCTGGCGCTGCCAATCGTGATGACATATTTTATACAGATGGCCTACAATCTCATTGATATGATCTGGATCGGCCGCCTTGGCAGCGGCGCCGTCGCAGGTGTCGGTGTGGCCGGTATGTTCAACTGGTTCTCCAATGGACTCATTACCATGGCCAAGATGGGCGGCCAGGTTAAAATCGGCCATTCCCTGGGTGCCGATGATGAGGCGGATGCCCGCCGTTTTCTTGGCACCATGATTCAGCTTGGCATTGCCTTTGCCGCTGTTTTCAGCACAGTTGCCCTGCTGCTGGCACCTCATCTGATCGGCTTTTTTCATCTGAACAGTGACGCTGTCGTGCATGACGCCATTATTTATCTTCAGATAACCTGCGGCCTTGTCATCTTTACCTTTATGAATCAGATTTTTACAGCCACCTTCAATGTGCGCGGAGACAGCCGGACACCTTTTATCTTAAATACCATCGGGCTCGTCATCAATGTGATCGCAGACCCGCTGTTGATCTTCGGCATCGGCCCATTCCCGGCCCTTGGCGTTGCCGGTGCCGCCGCCGCCACCGTATTTGCACAGATGGTTGTATTTATCCTGTTTTTATCCACCATTTACCGCAGGCATCCGCTGTACAGAGGCGTACGCTTAACCGTTCTGCGCCCTGCACGCTATTATACGCAGATTTTGCGCATCGGTTTACCGCTGTCACTGCAGGATATGCTGTTTTCCTGCTGCTCCATGCTGATTGCCCGCTTTATTGCCGCCTACGGTGATGGGGCCGTTGCCGCCCAGAAAGTCGGCTCCCAGATCGAATCACTGTCATGGATGGCCGCCGACGGATTTATGGCTGCCATCAATGCCTTTATTTCACAGAACTTCGGCGCCGGGCAATATGACCGTGTAAAAGACGGATACCGGGCGATTATGAAAATCGTATTTGTCTGGGGACTTTTATGTACTGTTCTGCTCATCGCCCTGCCGGGCCCGATTTTTAAAATATTTCTGGATGACGCCAATGTTCTGCCAATCGGCATCAGCTACTTAAGGATCCTCGGCTTCTCCCAGTTATTTATGTGTGCCGAAATCACAACAGCAGGCGCCTTCGGGGGACTTGGCAATACTGTGCCATCCTCCATTGAAAGCATCCTGCTGACATTTATGCGTATTCCGCTGCTGCTGGTTCTGACCCGCACACCCCTGGGCCTGTCGGGTATCTGGTGGAGTATCTCCATCTCCAGTATATTCAAAGGTACTGTACTCGTCACCTGGTATCTCTTATACCAGAAAAAAGTCTGTACCCCTTCTTCTGCACAATAACCCTACGGTTCGGGGTCTGTCAGTCCCCGCCGTATGGCTTCCATCCTGTTGATTTCATCTTCCGGCAGATAATTGAGCAGATAATTGCCTCTGTCACGGCTCTTATTCAAATGCTCCTGCCGGATTTCCTGGTTGACCCGGCCAATCTCATCCCGCAGTTCACTGGCCGACAACAGTAAACACCCCTGACTGCGGATGATCACCTGCTCAAGTCCATCGGAGGTAGCCACCGTCACTTCATATTTTCTGCCGATGACATGGGCTGTCTTTTCAATATACTGATCGGCCGTCTCCGCTTCCTTCGTAAAGACCACATCGATATTATGCCATCTGGTCACCTCTCCCGGAAATCCCTCAACTTTATAGGCATCAAACACCAGGATCACGCGCACTCCCGTATAACCCTGATAATTGGATAAAATCTCCATCAATTGACTGCGTGCCGCATCCATGCTGTGTTCGGACAATTCCTTTAAATCTTCCCATGCAAAAATAATATTATACCCATCGACAAGCAGATATTTCTCCGTCTTCTCCGGCTTCTTTCTCTGTTTTGGCTGCTTTGGCTGATCATCCGATATACCTGATGAAGCCCGGATAACCCGTTTCGTTTCAGGCTTACGCCGCCTGATCTCACCATACGTACGGACAAATATGGCTTCCAACTCTTTATCATCAGCCAGCGACAGTCCCGGGGACGAACTTCTTCTTTCCGGCCCGTTAGACGGTTCATTGCCCGCATCACCGGATAAATCCGCCGCATTGCCCGGCAATCCGGCTCCTTCCAGATGCATATAATTTTCCACCTCATACCAGGGCACAACAAATCCCGCACCGTGAGCACAAAATACGGAACCTGTTGGATTGGCCAGATCTCTTTCCGGATCATAGCCGATGGCTGCCAGTACTTCTTCCGTATTGTGGCATGGAAAATAGCCCGCCATCTGACAGAAAAGCCTTCCCCGGCCGCCGGTATAGGCCGCCACTTCTTTCTGATATTCCCGTATGGCGGCCACTGGCGCCGTTCCCGTGAGTACCGCTTCTTCTCCGGTTCCTTCCGCCAGTTCAAAGCTGCCGCACATCTTTTCAATATCTGTCATGGCATGTCCCACCAGCTTCTGCGGCAATTCCAGCCTGAACCGGTAATAGGGTTCCAACAGGACGGATTTTGCCTTTTTCAGACCGTGACGGACAGCCCGGTAAGTGGCCTGCCTGAAATCACCGCCC
>CAYURX010000190.1:0-4407 GCA_964447245.1 uncultured Coprococcus sp.
CCATGTTACTGAATGCGCTGAAAGAACTGGCAGGTATCCCGGATGAGGTCCATCTGCTGAATTCAGCGGTTATCCGTCCTGTGCAGGATTTGAAAGTTCAGTATCTGGGCAATCAGAATCCGCGGCTGCATACAGATGAAGTGCTGGTGGCCCTGTCTGTCAGTGCCGCAGCAGATGAAAACGCGCGCAAAGCCATGGACTGCCTGCCCGCCCTGTGCGGCTGTGATGCCCATTGCTCAGTCATATTATCAGCCGTGGATGCGGATATTTTCAGAAGACTGCGTATTAATATGACCTGTGAACCAAAATATCAGAATAATAATTTGTATCATAATTCATAATTCAATGCGTAATTTAATTTGAATATAAAAAGCATTTACGTGAAAGAAATAATGATTCAAAAAATAAAACGAAACATAGCTTCTATAGTTTGAATGGAGAGGTCATGGCTCACATGGGTCATGACCTCTCCAATTTTTATAATAAGGAAGAAGATTGAATCCAAAATGAATTTTTTTGCACAAAAAATTAAGAAAAATATGTAAAACAAATAAAATGTAATGCGTATTGTAATAGTATGTTCTGTATGATATGAATAAAAGAATGTTGGAATAGTGAAAAGTAGTGAGGAAGATTCAGTATAATAGAAATAACACTGAAAAAGGAGGGATCCTGATGAGAACTTCAATTCAGCAGAAAATAAAGGAAATCATGATGCAACATAGTAAAAATAATTATTGGCAGAAGATCGCGGCCTGTATGGCGGCAATTGTTGCTGTGCTGACAGTGTCGGTATTGGTTATGCCGGCTGCTGCGCTGGGACATGATGCCTATTGCGGTTTAGAAGAACATCAACACTCAGAAGAATGCTATGAGAGACAGTTGGTGTGCGGGAAGGAAGAAAAAACTTGTATGTACAGAGGAGGAAACGGCTGGTCATACGCATGCAGAAGATTGTTATACACTGACAGAAACTGGTAACATCAACTGTACAGCCCTAGATGAAGAAGGGCACGTTCATACAGATGAGTGTTATGAAAAAGCAGAGATGCTTACCTGCGGAATCGAGGAGACATCAGGTCATATACATACAGATAACTGCTATGAGACGATCAGAAATTATACATGCGGTAAAGAGGAGATAATTCTTCATAAGCATGATGACAAGTGCTACAGTACCGATGAGAATGGCAGAAAATATTTAAGCTGCGGCAGACTGGAGACATATGAACATGAGCATGATGAGAATTGTTTTCAGGAGGTTCAGGCCGAGAATGACACACATATGCATGCAGATCAGTGCTTTGAACCGACGGCCGAAGAAGCGGAATCCGGTCAAACGGAGAGTATAGTTGAAGAAACAGAATCCGTTCAAATGGAGGGTATGGTTGAAGAAACAGTATTCGCTCAAACAGAGAGCATGGCTGAAGAAACGGGGTCTGTTTATTCTGTGGAGAATGCAGCAGATGATCTGCTGTCAGATACGGAACTGAAGCCTTATCTTCAATCCGTGACTATTCAGGATGGGAATGGGACTCTGGTCGATGGTACGGTTTATGTAGGTGAGTCCTATAAAATCAGACTTGTTTTTGCCGAGACGAAGGGTGGCACGCAGTTCAATGCAGATATTGATACATGGACCTATCAATTGCCATCAGGGATTAAGGTTGCTGAAGCACAGAACCAGAAGATGACGATAACGATTACCGAGAATAATGTTACGAAAGCGTATGAGACAACGTACAGTATCGATACAAATGGTTTGATTACGGTTCATTTGAATGACGCATTAAAAGAAGCAGTGATTGTAGTGCCGAATGCTTCATTTGATATTAATCTTAATGCTGAAGTGTCAGGTGATCAGGCGGGTGAGGGTGCAGAAATTGTTTTTGAAGGTTCCAGTGATGGTATCAAATTCAATACATCGATCAGGCCGTCATTGTCTGTAGCAAAAAGCGTAGAACAGGAAGAATATAAGGATGATCATAATAATTCAATTGGGGGCAAGCTTTCCTATACTGTAACCGGCAATGTGGTCAATGGTCCGGTAAAAGGGATGACCTTTGTGGATGCAGGCGGTTATTCGCAGGATTATTTTGGAAAAGCGGAGGAGATCAAGGATAAGCTGCAGATCACTTCTGTGGTCATTCGCTGCGGTGAAGATCAGGAGAACCATCAAAAGATTTTGACGGCGGATGATTATTCCCTGAGCTGGGAAGGCAGTAAATTTACATTACAGATCAATGAAAATATTCAGATGAATGACTGTGATACCATTGAGATGAAATATACCATACCTTATCAGGCAGCAAAAGGCGTGAGTTATTACAAATTTGATGTGGATAATACGGTGACTTTTAGCGGAACAACGGTTCAGCCTGATCCGTCAGATCCTGTAAAAGGCGAGCCGGAACCGGATGAGGCAACAAATCAGACGACGGTCAGCGGCGGTACAGCCGGTATCAGGGGTATGGTCAAAACGATTGATGACAAGGATTATGACACGCAGGGTGTATTATATTATACAGTTAAAGTGGATGTCAGTGCCGGCAATTATTGGCCGTTTTATATGTGGGATGATTTATCAGTTCTTTTGGACGGAGAAACCTACAGGGTGGATGCTGCGCTGAAAAACATGAAAATCAGCATCACGGATGTAGATGGTGTGAGAAATATGATAAATCTTAATGAACAGGATCCGGATTGGCTCTATCACCTGAATAACGCTGCATATCCCTGTCCAACGGGAGATTATTTTGCGCATCTTGGCAAAGGCGTCAATGGAAACTGGAAGAATCCGGGCGCGTATGATATCGTCTTTAATCCGGTGGATCGTGGAAACTGGGATCAGAATACTTCCTTGAATCTTCCTAAAGATTCGGAGATTGAAGTGACGTATGATATTGATGTCGATGAAGAAATTGGCCTGTATACCTATGATGACAAGAAGCTTGACAAGAAGATTAAGCTGAGAGACTATCTGTCTGAAAATGGCGGGGCAGCCATTGGACTGGATGTTGATTTTTACGATGAATTTCAGCAGGGCTGGGAATATGTGGAAGGCACATTGACAGGAACGATCGATCTGGGAACATGGGCGCCAACTTTTTATTATCTGGATTATTTTGACGAGTCGGAATATGATAAGAATTTTATGAACACGGTGACAGGGAATAAGGTGTCGCCTGTAGTTAAGGGCAGTCATGCGATTCATGTTTCATGGAACGGGTTTGGCGAACTTAAAAATGGAACGGTAAATATTGGGTGGAATCTGGCCAGTTGTTTACGTAAAGATAATGATACTTATTTAAACAAGCTGATAGGTGTGACTTTTAATTATAAGCTCAGACCGACGGAGGAGGTTGGAAAAAATCTTTCCGATAAGGATACAGTCAACGTTCACAATGAAGCCGCGATTCGTGTGAATGGGGCAAATGTCTATGAAGCGAATCATGATTTAACCTATGCGCCGAAACATCTGTCAAAGACAGCAAAGCAGAATGGTAATGGCAGTAATGTGGAATCGCCGAAACGAAGCTGGATGATGACACAAAATTTAGCGTCAATCATACTTCCGCAGGCGGTCAGGGAAGCGTCGATTACTTTACGCTGCGGAAAGTTGATCAGGATAACGAGAGTAAAATGTTAGAAGGCGCTGTATTCGAAGTATATGCTGCAACTCAGGATAACGAAGAAACAGGCAGTACAGAAGGAATTTTTGAATTTGGAGAAGGAGATTTTGCAAAGAAATATACTGCCCGGCGGATCGGCGAATTTATGACAGATGCAGACGGTCAGGTCGAGGTTAAAGGTGATGACATTGAGATCGACCGTTACTATATTCTGAAAGAAGTGACTGCACCGAAGGGCTATATCAGAAGTGAACAACCGATTCTCGTATATTTTGCCGGCGCAAAAGATGTTCCGGAGGATGTGGATAAAAATGCAGAAATTATTGGCTATTCTTATTCATACACGGTAAAAAATGAGACTTACAAAGTGGAACTTCCTGAAACAGGCGGAATCGGTACGACTGTCTTTTATGCAGCCGGCGGTATTCACCTGGCAGGGGCAGTTGTTCTGCTGATAGCCAGAAAGCGCACAAATTGCATGGAGAAATGATAGTTTTTTAAGGTTCTTTCTGCCGTTTGGGTATTTAGACGCTATTGATACCAAAATGGCAGAAAGACCTCTTTTTTACGGTATCTTCTCCCTTTACGCTGTGCAGAACGATGTCCCTTTAAATTGTTTTAATATCATATAATTTTGAAATTTTTTGACATTTTTCTGTTGACAAACCTATTTGAGTGTGATATATTATACCTGTGCTTGAGAGAAGTCAAGAATATATGATATGCGCGAGTGGCTCAGTTGGTGGAGTACGACCTTGCCAAGGTCGGGGTCGCG
>CAYURX010000191.1:0-4400 GCA_964447245.1 uncultured Coprococcus sp.
ATTCACCCGCCACACAGCCTCAGACAGAAGCTGCGAAGCAGCAACAGATGCGCATAGCGCAGCTGGTCTGTGGCTTGCGTGTGTGGTGGCTGTGAATGATTCAGGTTTATGATTACCGGATGATGAAGGCATGCCATACATTGTTTAAATAAAAATAACAATCTTTTTTGGCAACAGTCTCATTCACACTATAGGCACTCTGTCCGATCAGGCAATCATCAATATAAAGGGAAGCCGTCCCGACTTCTTCCCCATTTGTCACCGGCGCTGCCAATTGTCCCGGCAGGTGCACGGTGGTATGCAGCCTTTCTCCGTCGCCCATCAGAATCCGGTAACTGACCGGAACAGGAACGAGTTCTGCTGTTTCTGCCAGTCCCCCTGTCACCTGCAGCTTTTCACTTTTCAGATAATCCGTCATATGGACTGTCTGATACTCAAAATGGCTGTCTCCGTAAGCCATCAGTTTCTTTACATCCTGCCATTTATAATTTTTATTCGGCGGCCACCCGCTGCCAAGCAGCGCGGCGATCAGGCGCTTATCGCCTACATCGACAGCACAGACATAACAGTATCCCGCGCCTCCGGTAAACCCGGTCTTACCTGAGATCACACCATCCATCATGTCAAAAAGGGCATTTTTATTATTCAGGGAAAATGACCGCTGACCCGATGTATCGCTAAACGTATAGCTGCGGGTCCGGGTAATTTCAAGAAACGCGTCATTGCCAATGGCATACCGCATGATCAGGGCCAGATCTTTCGCGCTTGATGCATGGGCGCCTCCGGCATCGCTGGCATCCAGTCCGTTTGGCGTAATAAAATGCGTGCTGGTACAGCCAAGCAATGCCGCCTTCTCATTCATCAATCCGGCAAAATCTTCTACCGATCCCGCCACCGCTTCCGCGATCATCACAGCCGCGTCATTGTAGGATTCCAGCATCAGGGCATAATAGAGATCACCAAGACGGTATTGTTCCCCCTTTCGGACACCGAGACGCACTTCCGGCATGGAAGCTGCATAATCAGAAGCTGTCACGATCGTATCCGCATCGGCATTTTCCAGGGCGATCACAAGCGTCATAACTTTTGTCGTGCTGGCCAGAGGATAGGCTGTCTCCCCGTCTTTACTATATAAAACACGCCCGCTTTCAGCGTCCATCAGAACCGCTGCGCGGGCGTTTAATATCATTTCTTCTTCATTGGCATAGACGCCGCCTGCAAACAGGACGGCAAGGATCAGGGCCGCAGCCATCAGCCGGAACATTTTCCTTATCATATACCCTCACATTCCCGGTGAAACCTGTCCCACCGGCTATGATTTGATATAATGTATGCCCGCTCATGCTCAATTAATACCCATATCCGCAAGAACTTTCTTCAGTGCTTCCGCCGATTCCTGAAGACTGTAGGTCTCCATCTGATTCAGCGGAATCTCAACAATATTTTCAATGCCGTTTCTGCCAATGATCATCGGCAGGCCGATACAGACATCATCGATCTCATAGCATCCGTCACAATAACCCGAAACAGTCAGCAGAGAATGTTCATCCCGGATCAATGCTTCGGCAATCCGGCGCACCGCCAGAGCCACCGCGTAAAAAGTTGCTCCTTTTCGCTCAATGATCTCATAGGCGCTGTTTTTGACATCTTTGACGATCGCATCCATCTGCTCCCTTGTAAAGACAATTCCAAGTTCATCACAAAAATCACGGATACCGATGCCTGAAACGGTCGCTGAACTCCATACAGCCACTTCACTGTCACCATGTTCACCAATTACAAAAGCATGAACATTTCTGTGGTCAATACCGATATATTCACCAAGCTGGTATTTGAACCGGGACGAATCCAGCACTGTACCGCTGCCAATGACTCTCTCCTTCGGGAATCCACTGAGCCGGAGGGCTGTTGTTGTCAGAATATCCACCGGATTCGCCACGATCAGCAGCACACATTCCGAATTATAGCGAACGATTTCAGGGATAATTGACTGAAAGATACGTACATTTTTTTCTGTCAGATCAATGCGTGATTCGCCCGGCATCTGATTCGCTCCGGCCGTCACAATAACCAGATAAGCATCACTGATATCTTCATAAGTTCCCGCGTAAATTTCCACCGGATGTATAAAAGGGACGCCATGGCCGATATCCATGGCTTCCCCTTCTGCCTTCTTCTGGTTAATATCGATCAGCACCAGTTCGTTGAATAAACCGCTGCCTAACAGTGTATAAGCCGTTGTCGCACCGACAGCACCACATCCGATAATTGCGCATTTTTGTATATTCATCGTTTTTACACACTCCTTACTTTAACATTTGTTAAGCTCAGTATGCGTAAAATCGGTTTTTATATGCGCATTAAACCCGAATTATTCACAGCAACGGCGTGAATAATTCGGGTTTAAAAACTAAAACGCTGTTTTCGGGTCTTTAAATTCCTGAAGCCGCCGCTCATAAGCCTGCATGATCACATCTTCATATGCCAGCTTTGAATCGGCAATTCCCATAACTTCCCGCATGAGATATTTTGTAAATAACGGATTGAGGATCAAAAACGGCCCCACCAGATAGGTGCCAAAAAGGTTATGGTCATGGATCCCCTCATTCTCTGTCTTTTTGTTCATGCCCGTCCCTCTGTCCACATGGATAAACGGATATTCGTCCGTCTTCCCGTAAGCCAATGTAAACTGCGTCTTAAAACCGACAATTTCCATATCATTGAAATGGCCTCTCACCAGACAATTGAAACGGTGCATCATATCCCGTTTCGCACAAAACGGATAAAGATTCAGTGCCTTGATCTTTGAACCGTCTTCATTTTGAATATAGGCGCCAAATATTTCCAGCGCATTGTTGGTGAAAAGCATTGGCACTCCCGCTGCGATCAGTTGCTTTATTCTGGCTTTGTATGGCATCAGTTTACCGATGATTTTTTCCTGGGCGCTCTCGCTCATGGCGCCCATATAGATCAACGACGGTTCTTCTGAGACAAACAATGGTTCATCCGTGAAGGAAGTATAGATGAATGCCACATCCGGCAGGCATTGCTGCAAATATTTCATATTGCTGGCATCCCCGAAAATGCCGCAGAATTCAGGAAATAAAACTTCTACTTTCATCATGCTTTCTTCCCTCCCTTTTCAAGACGTTCGCATAACTGCTGACTGATAGCTTTTGCAAAATGGGTCGTATAGAGATCATGCAGAATATAAACACGATCAACCCCGTTGATATCGATCAACCCGACCGTATCCATCTCATTGTCACGGCAGACGATCTTTTCCTCAGGAATACCAGCCATCAAAAGGCGCAGATGCAGATCCTGACAACGCAGGCCGCCCACAACAATCTGCGTAATGCCCGGATCATTGAGAAACTCAAAATCCGTATCAAAAAACCAGGCAATATTCTCCGAAGATTCCTTGCGGTCAAACGCATCGTCAATAACGAGCACTACGGCCTTTTTACCCGGTTCGTGACGCACAAAATCACAGATTCTTGAGCATGCCACCGGATTCTGACCTTTGGCCACATCCGTAATGATTTTCTTACCCTTACATTCTACACAGCCGAAACGGGTCTCGGCTATTTTCATTTTTTCAAAAGATCTGCAGATGGCCTCGCCGGATAATCCGAATTCTTCAAGAGCAGCTACGGCGGTCACTGTATTGTATACATCGGTTACATTATCCCCAAGCAGCTTGATCTCCATCTTCCCCTTCGGTGTACGGATATGGACTCTGCGCTTTTCATAATCAATGGCTTCCACCACATAATCCATCTCTGGCGAACCGAATCCGCAGGACGGACAAAAGGCCCGTCCGATATGATTATATCGGACATATTCGTAATTCAGCTTCGTGCCGCACTTCGGACACGCGATCATATCATTAATAATATTGTTCGTCGGCGTTGTATGGGAATCCTGACAGCCGATGCCAAAATAAACACGGGCATTATTTTCAGCCAGATGATTGCTGACTAAGTCTTCGCCATTCAGCACCAGTTTTGATTTGGCCGGAATGGTCTGATTGAGGATACCGGAAATAAATTCTGTGTGGGCGTTTCGTCTGTAGGAATCCCTGAACAGATTGGTGCACACAAGGATATCCGGCTGCACATGAGGAAAGATTTTTGTCGTCATACGTTCATCCACCTCAAGCACCGCGTATTTTTTCTTCATGCGCCCTGTCAGCGTCGCGTTTTTAATCAGCGCGGAGGCAATCCCGGAATCAATATTGCCGCCAAAACGATTGTCCACGATATCATAGCCGTTATCCTGCATCACATCCGCGATCAGGTTGGACACCGTCGTTTTTCCGTTGGTGCCCGTAATGCCGATGATAAACTCCGGTTTATCAATCTGCTTCAGAAAATCCGGGCAGAAATTAATGGCTT
>CAYURX010000192.1:0-4355 GCA_964447245.1 uncultured Coprococcus sp.
CGTCCGGCCTTTGGGCAGATGGTGAATGAGGCCCGGAAAGAGATCGAGGAGAATCTTGAAACAATGAAGCGTGATCTTGCGGCAAGAGCCAGAGAGCTTCAGCTTAAAACAGAGGTGATCGACGTTACACTGCCGGCAAAGAAGAATAATCTGGGGCATCGTCATCCAAACAGTATTGCTTTGGAGGAAGTAGAGCGTATTTTCACCGGTATGGGATATGAAGTCGTTGAAGGGCCGGAGATTGAATATGATTATTACAATTTTGAGGCGTTGAATATTCCTGACAATCATCCGGCCAAGGATGAACAGGATACATTCTATATTACGAAGGATCTGCTGCTGCGTACCCAGACATCGGGCACCCAGGTGCACACCATGGAGACTCAGCCGTTGCCGATCCGTATGATCGCGCCGGGCCGTGTGTTCCGTGCGGATGAACTGGATGCGACCCATTCTCCGAACTTTCATCAGATTGAAGGACTTGTCATTGACAGACATATTACATTTGCCGATTTGAAGGGGACGCTGGCTGAATTTGCCAGACAGCTTTTCGGAGAAGATACAAAGGTCAAATTCAGACCACATCATTTCCCGTTCACAGAGCCAAGTGCGGAAATGGATGTCACCTGCTTCAAATGCGGCGGCAAAGGATGCAGAATGTGTAAGGGTGAAGGCTGGATCGAGATCCTTGGCTGCGGCATGGTGCATCCGCATGTATTGGAGATGAGCGGCATTGACCCGGAGAAATACCAGGGATTTGCCTCTGGTGTGGGCCTTGAGCGTATTGCCATGCTCAAATATGAGATCGATGATATGCACAATCTCTATGAAAACGACATCAGATTTCTGAAACAGTTCTAATCGGCAGGAGGAAAGAAAATTATGAGAACATCATTGAAATGGATCAAAGACCTTGTACCGGGGATTGCTGATGTGACACCTCAGGAATATCTGGATGCCATGACATTATCCGGTTCAAAGGGTGAATATTATGTTCCGATGGACAAAAATCTTGAGAAAATTGTCATCGGTAAGATTGAAAAGATTGAAAAACATCCCGACGCGGACAAGTTAGTTGTCTGCCAGGTCAATGTGGGCGCGGAGGAAAATATTCAGATCGTCACAGGCGCGCCGAATGTATTTGAAGGCGCCGTTGTGCCGGTTGTTTTAGTCGGCGGAAAAGTGGCCGGCGGTCATGACGGCAGTACGCCGCCGGAAGACGGTATCAAGATCAAGAAGGGCAAGTTAAGAGGTGTGCCAAGCTTCGGTATGATGTGTTCCATCGAAGAACTTGGTTCCAGCCGTGATATGTATCCGGATGCCCCTGAAAATGGTATTTACATTTTTAAAAACGGCGATGACCTGACACTGGGCGAAGATGCCGTAAAGGTATTGGGACTGGATGACGCTGTGATCGAATATGAGATCACATCCAACCGTGTGGATTGCTTCAGTGTCCTTGGCCTGGCCAGAGAAGCAGCTGTAACCTTCAATCAGCCATTCCTTCCTCCGGTTGTTGAAAAGACAGGCAATGATGAGGATGTGAACGACTATATCCAGGTAGAAGTCAAAGACGAAGATTTATGTCCGCGTTACATCGCCCGTGTGGCAAAGAACATCAAGATCGGGCCGTCCCCTGAATGGATGCAGCGCCGTCTGGCCGCCCAGGGTATCCGTCCGATCAACAATATTGTTGATATTACAAACTACGTGATGGAAGAATACGGCCAGCCGATGCATGCCTATGACCTGTCAACCATTGGCGGACATAAGATTATCGTGCGCCGTGCCGAAGATGAGGAAAGTTTTGTCACGCTGGATGGACAGGAGAGAAAACTGGACAGTTCCATGCTGGTTATCTGCGATGCCGAAAAACCGATCGGTATCGCCGGTATCATGGGTGGTGAAAATTCCATGATCACGGACCATGTGGACACGATTGTATTTGAAGCTGCCTGCTTTGATGGTACGAATATCCGTCTGTCCGGCAAGAAGCTTGGGATGCGTACGGACGCCCAGAGTAAATTTGAAAAGGGACTGGATCCGAATAACGCTGAAGAAGCCATCAATCGCGCCTGTCAGTTGGTTGAAATGCTTGGCTGCGGCGAGGTTGTGGGCGGCATGGTGGATGTATACGGTAAGGTTAAAGAGCCGCACCAGATCCCGTTCTCCGCAGAAAAAATTAATCACCTGCTCGGTACAGCGCTTTCCGAAGAACAGATGATCGGTTATTTCAAAGCGCTTAAACTGGCATATGACCCAGAGACAAAGCTTGTAACCGTGCCAACGTTCAGACAGGATCTGGTTGGACTGGCTGATCTTGCGGAGGAAGTGGCAAGATTCTATGGTTATGACAAGATCCCATCCACATTGCCGAGCGGCGAGGCAACCAGCGGTAAGATCTCCTTCAAGCACAGAGTGGAAGATGTGGCGAAGGAAACAGCAGAATTCTGCGGTTTCTCTGAAGGTATGACTTTCTCCTTCGAGAGTCCGAAGGCGTTTGACAAGCTGCTTCTTGACAAAGACGATGAATTGAGACAGGCCATTACCATTGCCAATCCGCAGGGTGAGGATTACAGCATCATGCGTACAACACCGTTAAACGGTATGCTTGTATCCCTTGCAAGGAATTTTAACCGCCGGAATAAAGATGTGAAATTGTATGAAATGGCCAAGGTTTATCTGCCGAAGGCATTGCCGCTGACAGAATATCCGGATGAAAGGGTACAGTTCACCCTTGGTTTTTATGGCGAAGGTGATTTCTTCACAATGAAAGGCGTTGTGGAAGAATTCCTTGAAAGAGCCGGTATGCATGAAATTGTGACCTATGATCCGGCCGCAGGTAAGAATTATCTGCATCCGGGCCGTCAGGCGAATATTATTTACCGGGATCAGGTAATTGGTTATCTTGGTGAGATTCATCCGGCTGTCTGTGACAATTATGACATCAAGACGAGAGTTTATGTGGCTGTACTGGATATGCCTGTTGTAACAGAGATGGCAACCTTTGACCGTCATTTCAGGGGCATTGCCAAACATCCGGCTGTCAATCGTGACATCAGTATGGTCGTTAAGAAAGATATTCTGGTGGGCCAGATCGAGGAAGTTATCCGCAGGAAAGGCGGCCATATCCTTGAAAGTTACCATCTGTTCGATATTTATGAGGGCTCACAGATCCAGGAAGGCTACAAATCTGTGGCTTATGCGATCACCTTCCGTGCCAAAGACCGCACGCTGGAGGAAAAGGATGTCAGCGCCGCTATGGATAAGATTCTGGCCGGTCTTGAAGAACTTGGTATTGAACTCAGAAAGTAGAAATTGTTGTTAGATTGGAATAAAAAATGAAAACAAGTGATTTTTATTATGATCTGCCTCAGGAATTGATCGCGCAGGATCCGCTCGATGACCGGTCAGGCTCCAGACTCATGGTGCTTGACCGCGAGAGCGGCGCCATCAGCCATCATATTTTCAGAGAGATCATTGATTATCTGAACCCGGAAGACTGTCTGGTCATTAACGATACGAAGGTCATTCCTGCCAGACTTTACGGCGTGAAGGAAGGTACGGGCGCCCATATTGAGATTCTGCTGTTAAAACGCCGGGAGAATGATGTGTGGGAGACATTGGTAAAACCCGGTAAAAAGGCGAAACCCGGAACCCGTCTGATTTTTGGCGACGGACGGCTGAAGGCGGAAGTTGTGGATGTGGTAGAGGAAGGCAACCGGCTGATCCATTTTGAATATGAGGGTATCTTTGAGGAAATCCTTGACCAGCTTGGTGAAATGCCGCTGCCGCCTTATATCACCCATAAGCTTCAGGATAAAAATCGTTATCAGACCGTTTATGCCAGGCATGAGGGAAGTGCGGCAGCGCCGACGGCGGGCCTTCATTTTACTCCGGAACTGCTGGCTGCCATTGAGGCAAAAGGCATCCGTATTGCGCGGGTGACCCTTCATGTGGGGCTTGGTACTTTCCGTCCGGTCAAAGTGGAAGATGTGACCATGCATCATATGCATTCCGAGTATTATGAGGTGAGCCAGGAGGCTGCCGATATCATTAATGAGACAAAGAAGCGCGGCGGGCGGGTGATCGCCGTTGGAACGACCAGTACAAGGACGCTGGAATCTGTGGCCGCCGATGACGGGACGATGCGCGCGGCCGGCGGCTGGACAGAAATATTTATTTACCCGGGCTATCGGTTTAAATGTATCGATGCCCTGATTACGAATTTTCATCTTCCGGAATCCACATTGCTGATGCTTGTCTCAGCGCTGGCCGGTAAGGAGCAGATCATGCATGCTTATGAGGTGGCCGTGCGTGAAAAATACAGATTTTTCAGTTTTGGGGATGCTATG
>CAYURX010000193.1:0-4334 GCA_964447245.1 uncultured Coprococcus sp.
TTTTTCAAAGAAAGTAAGGAGGGAATTGCAGTCATGTGTAAGGCTATGGAAGATATGAGAAATCAGACACTTAAAGAGGGAATGATGGAAGTTGCTCTTCGTATGCTGAAAGCCGGAAAATACGCACTGGATGATATTGTTGCTATTTCCGGATTTTCTCTTGACGAAGTAAAGAAACTCCATGCGGACAAAACAGCATAAGTAATAGTATTCGCACAGGCCGAGAATCTGGAAACAGGTTTTCGGCCCTTATTTCCCAATAATAAGGACAAGGACTATGAACGCTAACCTAATAATTGCAACTGACTGATCAAACTGCGGCCGTGTATATGTAAACAACGGCCGCTCCAATTTTCCTGTTTTATTTTGCACCTGTGGAACCAAATCCGCCTGTTCCCCGGTCCGTCTCATCCAGCGTATCAGTTTCAATAAATTCGGCTGTCAAAAACGGTGTAATGACAAGCTGCGCGATCCGCTCGCCATTCTCAATCACCGCCGCCTTTTTAGAATGATTATACAGCGGCACCATAATTTCACCCCGGTAATCCGCGTCAATCACGCCCACTTTATTGGCCGGCGCCAGTCCCTTCTTCGTCGCAAGTCCGCTTCTGGCATAGATCAGCCCCGCATACCCCTCCGGAATCTCCATGGCAACGCCTGTGTGCACCAAAAAAGTATCCCCCGGCTCAATCGTCACCGCTTCCTGCAGACAGGCGTACAAATCCGCCCCCGCCGAAAAAGCGGTCCCATAGGAAGGCACTACCGCCGTCTCATTTAATTTTCTGATTCTCACCTGCTGTCTCATCTGTCATTTCCTTTCTATTTTTTCAAACATTTCACCGTTTTCAATATCTTTGACCATGCTTTTTTCATACCCGCATACATCCGCCTAATTTTCCCGGACTTCAACATGTACATACTCTTTGTCTTCCCAGAGAACCACCTGCCCGTCCCTGAGCGACGCCTGTACATCTATGATTCTCTGATTCGATGAACCCTTGAACTGGAGGCTTGGACTTTTCAGTTCTTCCACAAATTCACCGTCCACCAGTATATCAAGATAAGACAGGATTTCCTTTGTTTCCGGCCACTTTTCCGCCATCACGCCAAGAATATCCTTCTCAAAATCATAACCTGTATAGCACCAGATATTTTTATCCGGAAATCTTTTCTTCACTTCCCGAAGCAGCGGCAGTAATCCCTGCTGGTTCACATGCTCAAAGGGCTCGCCGCCAAGCAGGCTCAGCCCCGCAATATACGGCTTGTCCAGATCAACGAGCACCTGATTCATCGTTTCTTCAGTGAAAGGTTTCCCATAATAGAAATTCCATGTTTCTTCATTAAAACAGCCTTTACAGTGATGGGTACAGCCGCTGACAAAAAGCGAAACTCTGACGCCCTTGCCATTGGCCACATCACAGTATTTGATATCTGCATAATTCAACCTGATTCATCCTTTATCAATAATAAAATATACGTTCGCAAACTACCTGCCTTTAAATTATAAGTAATTTCGCATAAGAAATCAATCTTTTGTTTCTGTATTTTCTATAAGAGTTTTCTTCAGAACATCTAGTGTTTCCTGATTTTTCTTCAAAAGGTTCAATTGCCTGTATGCCTTATCTCTCAATATCTTTAATCGCTCAATTTTCGACACCTCCTGCGGAGATAATGTCGGCGTTATCAAAGGATAATAAGATGACGACATCCGAATCGCGCCACTTAACACTTGCGGAATCAATGGAAAGAATTGAAAAAGAAATCATCCTCTCAGCCATTCATGAACATAACAGCAATCTGAGAGCAACTGCAAAAGATCTGGATATTCATCGTGTAACACTTTATAAGAAGCTGGAAAAATACAATCTTTCCAGAGAAAATTTTTAATGAATGAAAACAAACATGAGCTGGCGGATCACACCGCCAGCCCTTTCCAAAATCCTCAATTTTATTGAATTGCCGATTTTCCTCTATTTTTTTACAAATGCGATATTACAAATGCAATACTCTTGAATTGATCTCCTTTGTTTTACCTACATTCCAGAAATTCTCACCGAGATAACCGCATGTACGCCGTGTCACATTCATCTTGGAATGATCTTTATTGCCGCATTGAGGACATTCCCACTCGAGATCTTTATTAATGATAATTTCTCCGTCATAACCACATACGTGACAGTAATCAGACTTTGTATTAAATTCGGCATACTGAATATTATCATAAATAAATTTTACAACTTCCTCAAGGGCTTCCAGATTGTGTCTCATATTCGGTATCTCAACATAGGAAATTGAACCGCCGGAAGATATCTTCTGGAACTGGCTCTCAAAAGAAAACTTACTGAAAGCGTCGATTTTCTCTCTGACATCCACATGGTAAGAATTTGTGTAATAGCCTTTATCCGTCACATCTTCAATCTCACCGAAACGTTCAAGGTCGATTCTTGCAAACCGGTAACAGAGAGATTCTGCCGGTGTACCGTAAAGACTGAATCCGATATTGGTCTCCTGCCGCCACTGGTCTGTCGCCTGCCGCATACGTTTCATCACACGCAGCGCAAAATCTTCTCCCACAGGATCTGTATGACTGACGCCCTTCATCAGCTTTGTCACTTCATACAAACCAATATAACCCAGAGAAATCGTTGAATAACCGCCGTACAGCAGTGGGTCGATCTTCTCACCCTTACCGAGACGGGCAATGGCACCATACTGCCAGTGGATCGGACTCACATCCGATAAGGTTCCCTTCAATGCATTATGCCGGCACATCAAAGCTTCAAAACATAACTGAAGCCTTTCATCCATCAATTTCCAGAATACTTCTTCATTGCCTTTTGCCAGAATACCGATCTGAGGTAAATTTAGACTGACAACACCCTGATTAAAACGGCCTTCAAACTTGTAATTGCCATTTTCATCCTTCCATGGTGAAAGAAAGCTCCGGCATCCCATGCAGCTAAAAACATTGCCCTCATAATTCTCACGCATTTTTTTTGCTGAGATATAATCAGGATACATGCGCTTTGCTGAACATTTGACAGCCAGACGGGTAATATAATCATATTTGCCGCCTTTAAGACAATTGTTCTCATCCAGCACATAAATCAGTTTTGGAAAGGCCGGTGTCACATAAACACCCTTCTCATTCTTGATGCCCTCCAGACGCTGTCTGAGAATTTCCTCGATGATCATGGCATTTTCTTTGATATATTCATTGCTTTCATCCAGATTCAGGAACAATGTCACAAAAGGAGACTGGCCATTCGTCGTCATCAAAGTATTGATCTGATACTGTATCGTCTGAACACCGGAACGCAATTCATCCTGCAAACGGTCCTGAACAAGCTGTTCCACTGTCTCGTCATCAAACTGATCACCAAAATGTTCTCTGATGGCCTTTTCATACTTGTCATGGCTCTTGCGCAGATATTTACCAAGGTGCTTCAGATCAACGGACTGGCCGCCATACTGGCTGCTGGCCACCGCCGATATGATCTGTGTCATAACTGTACATGCCACCTGAAAACTCTTAGGGCTCTCAATCAGCTTGCCATTCATCACTGTGCCATTATCCAGCATATCCTGAATATTGATCAGACAGCAATTAAATATCGGCTGCACAAAATAATCCGCATCATGAAAATGAATAACACCCTCCTCATGAGCCTTGGCAATTTTCTCCGGAAGCAGCAGACGCTTCGTCAAATCCTTTGAAACCTCTCCGGCAATCAAATCCCGCTGTGTGGAGGCTGCTGTCGCATTCTTATTGGAATTTTCCTCCATCACATCCTTGTTGCTGTTCTTGATCAGGCTCAATATAGAATCATCCGTTGTATTGGCCCTGCGCACCAGCTCCCTCGTATACCGGTACACGATATACGTCTTGGCCAGCGTATACTTCCCCTTCGCCATCAGCTTCTGTTCAATGATATCCTGTATATCTTCAACTAAAATTCTCTTGCGGTTCCTTGTCTCAATATAAGTCACAATCTCCTCAATATCTTCATCGGAAATTCTTTCTTCTTCAGGAACCTCTGCATTCGCCTTACCAATAGCCACTATAATCTTGCTGCGGTTATAGTTCACTTCCTGTCCGTCTCTTTTGATAACGATCATAATACCCTCCATACAACATAGCATATAATGATGTCTATAACTTCAAATTAACCAATTCTATACAAAATATAGATAGAACATTTGTTCCTACTTTAAAACATTCCGAGGTTTATTATAGCACGTTACCATTTAAAATACCATATGAAATATATAAAAGAATAAATATCAGCATTTTTACTGAATTTACAAGCCGGCATTGAATATACTATTGACGG
>CAYURX010000194.1:0-4298 GCA_964447245.1 uncultured Coprococcus sp.
GAAGATGTATCCGCTCTCAAGGAGGATATGATTTACGTTAAAGGTGAAATATCTGCTCTTAAGGAAGACGTATCTGCTCTTAAGGAAGATGTATCCGCTCTCAAGGAGGATATGATTTACGTTAAAGGTGAAATATCTGCTCTTAAGGAAGACGTATCTGCTCTTAAGGAAGATGTATCCGCTCTCAAGGAGGATATGATTTACGTTAAAGGTGAAATATCTGATCTTAAGGAAGATGTATCATCTCTTAAAGATGAACAAATGCGTATTAATGTCATTATCGAAGGAGAAATTCGACATGATATTCAGTTACTTGCTGAAAATTATATGCCAGCTGCCATACAATATGGGAAATCATCTTCACAAATAGAGTTGATGCAGCAGGATATAATATTACTTAAAAAAGTAGTGTCAGAACATAGCGAGAAACTGCTGCAACTTGCGTAATGAACGCACAAAAATCCGAACATCGACAGGCGGTGTTCGGATTTTGTGTTTAAGTGGACCTGCGGGGAGTCGAACCCCGGTCCGAAGATATCTCCATTCAAGCATCTCCCATCACAGTCATTATATGGACATTCCCTTTGTCATACGCCTAATGACAGGCTTATGACATCAGTAGCTTCATCAATTTCCGATGCCGCAAAGCTTAGGCAACGGAGGTCCTCACCAAAGTCGATGCCGGTAACCGGAACGGTGAGCAATTCCGGGCCGACAGCCGCCTGATTAGGCAGCAAAAGCTAACTGATCGTCTGCTTTTATATTTAGGTTCCAGCTTTTAACGCAGTTCCGGAGTCTGCGGATGGCTTCTCAAACTTCAACATCCCCGTCGAAACCAGTACAAGCCCTTATTGTCCAAAGAGACCGGGACATGTGCGGTATGCAAACGAGATTGATGTTAAGCTTTTATAATTATAGCAAATATTTTTGAAATGTCAATAAACTGGCGGTTTACATTTTATTACAAATTCCAGCATGCGATTCAATGCATTCTTTATAAATTATTTCAGACTATCTGCAATTATTCCGTCTTATCTCAGACGAATTTTCATTTCACGTTCAGCTTCACGGCGCTGATCTTTCTTTGCGATATCTTCTCGCTTATCATAAAGTTTTTTACCACGGGCAAGACCAATTTCTACTTTCACCAGACTATCCTTAAAATATACCTGCAGCGGAACAATGGTGTAGCCTTTCTGGGATACCTGCCCCAGAAGCTTCAAAATCTCCCTTTTATGCAGCAGCAGCTTTCGCGTACGCAGGGGATCTTTATTAAAGATATTGCCCTTTTCATAAGGACTGATATGCATATGCTCAATATATATCTCCCCACTTTCAGGATGGATAAATGATTCCTTAATACTGCATTTACCCATTCTGAGAGATTTGACCTCCGTGCCGTGAAGAACAATGCCCGCTTCATATTTATCTTCGATAAAATAATCATGATAGGCTTTTTTATTATTGGCAATCAGCTTCGTACCTTTTTTTGCCATACACTCACCCTCTCCTTTATCAAAATCTTATATACTCATGACTCATCATTTTATACGATATAGTTTTCTGCGTCATCATCATCTTTCAATATGAAATTGATTGTTTTTGACAGGAAATCCACATCTTTGACAACAATTTCAACCCGGTCGCCCAGGCGGAATGTCCGTCCCGTATCCTCGCCAACGAGTGTATAGGCGGACTCGTCAAACATATAATAATCGTCTTCCAGGTCCTGCAGCCGGATTAAACCCTCACAGGTGTTTGGTAATTCTACATACATCCCCCAATTGGTAATGCCTGAAACAACGCCTTCGTACTGTTGGCCGATACGTTTTGACATATATTCAGCCTTTTTCATTTTCTCCACTTCCCGTTCGGCCTCATCGGCCCGGCGCTCTGTGGAACTGGTTTGAATCGCTACTTCCGGCAGTATATGATAATAATGGGCCTGCCTTGCATCATCAAGCTGTCCCTTTAGATTTTCTTTAATAATACGGTGGATCTGAAGATCCGGATATCTTCTGATCGGCGACGTAAAATGGCAGTAATAAGATACAGCCAGTCCAAAATGGCCAAGATTTTCCGTCGTATATCGCGCCTGCTTCATGGAACGCAGTACAAGTCTTGAAATCATCGTTTCTTCCGGCGTCCCTTCGATACGTCCGAGCAGCTTCTGAAATTCCTTTGGATGTACGGCATCCTGTCTGATATTCAGATAATACCCATAATTTTTAATAAAAATCATCAGACGCCGTATCCGATCCGCATCCGGTGATTCGTGGCTCCTGTAGAGAAATGGCAGCTCCTGCCAGAAAAAATCTTCTGCAATAGTCTCATTGGCCATCAGCATGAAGTCTTCAATAATCTTTGTAGCCGGATTTCTGTCATATGGCCGGATATCAACCGGAAAATCATGATCATCCAAAGTAATTTTCGATTCGGGAAAATCAAAATCAATACCGCCCCGCTGATGTCTTTTTTCGCGAAGCAGATCAGACAACGTCTTCATATTTTTAAACATTTCCAGGGCATCACTGTAGGTTCCGGCAACATCCTGATCTCCTTCCAGTATCCTGCTGACCTGCGTATAAGACATCCGGTGATTGACGCGTATCACCGTCTCAGCGATCTCATGACCAACAATATTGCCCTTCTGGTCGATCTCCATCAGACAGCTCAGGGCCAGCCTGTCAACCCCCTCATTCAACGAGCAGATGCCGTTTGACAGAACATGGGGCAGCATGGGAATCACCTTGTTAACAAGATAAACACTGGTTCCCCGTTTCAGGGCTTCCCTGTCTAAAGGAGAATCTTCTTCGACGTAATGGGTCACATCGGCAATGTGAACGCCAAGCAGAAAATGGCTGCCCCTTCTCTCAAGGGTAATGGCATCATCCAGATCTTTGGCATCCTCACCATCTATGGTAACAGTCATCCGATTTCTCAGATCCATACGCCCGGCTAATTCAGCAATATCGACAGATTCAGGCACAGAACCCAGCTGCGCCAGCACATCTTCAGGAAATTCAGACGGTATTCCAAAAGCTTTGACAGCCGATAAGACATCTGTCTTCGGATCATCGGCGTGCCCCAGAATTTCCGTGACAACACCCTCAGGATTCTTATTTTTCGTACCGTAATCTGTAATTTTAACAGTCACTTTATGGCCTGTGACCGCATGAAGCGTTTTCCCGGAAGGAATGAAAATATCATGACCAAGCTTTTGATTATCAGGAATCACAAAACCATAATTCTTATTCCTCTGGAAAGTGCCGACGATCTCCTCAAAGCCACGGCTGATCACCTGCAGTACACGTCCTTCGGCCCGCTTTGATGAATAGCTGCTTTTACCCGAAACGGCCGGTGATACAAGCTGGATCAGTACAGTATCACCATGAAAAGCATTGCCTGTTTCATCGGCTGGAATAAATATATCCTCTTTCATCCCTTCCACCGTTACAAACCCAAACCCACGCGTGCTGCCGCTGAAACGTCCGGTCCATGTATCAGCTTCCGCTTTTTTGTAGCGCCCATTAGCCGTCAGCATCAGATCACCCCTGACAATCATCTGATCCAGAAATTCCTTAAATTCCTCCTTTTCACGCTTCGGCACCGAAAACATCATACACAATTCTTTAAACTTCATCGGTTTATATTTTTTATCATTGATAAAATCAAGGATCATCTCTCTCCTTGCATTATCAATCACATCATTCATCGTGTTACCTCCTCGTGCATAATCATACTTTGTACACGATTACTTCCTGTACACTATCATTATATCCCCAGATACAAAAAACACTCCCTAAGGAGTGTTTTTTCTAGTATCCCCAGCTCATATTCAATAATAATGATAAAACAATAAAGATAACAGATGCAATCACTGTCGCTCTCTCAAGCATTGCATCCTCCGTATGTTTCTTACCATAAGTTGAAAAATAAGTGTCATTGCTTCTGCCGGCAATACCGCCAGACAGATCAGCGCCCTGACCCTTGCCTTTAAATACTAAAAATACAAGTGCTATACATACAATAATGTAAATCACTGTCACCGCAATTCTGATACCGCTCATGCGTACACCTCCTGCAATCAATCTCAATCATTATAGCACAGGCCTGTCACATAATCAATCGTTTTTTTGATCAATCATGATTTTTTATAAGCCAAAAAGTAACAGTTCAGACACCAATGTCAGTTACTGTGAAACATTAACTTCCGGGTAGCCAAAAAAAGCGCAAACTACCCCTATCAAGCTTTTGAGAGTTCTTTTTTGAACTTAACTGACAGGTTTATGCGGCAA
>CAYURX010000195.1:0-4251 GCA_964447245.1 uncultured Coprococcus sp.
GGCCAGTTCCGATAAGTGGTGAACGCCATGGGACAGGAAGTCATATTGGGGACTCCCGATCAATATTTCCTGGAAGGATTTTAATACGGTCTCTTTGAAGGGCTTTTTGATTTCAGCAGGTGTTGTAATGACTGCAAAATCAATGAGCCCTTTTTTGAGTATCTGCAAAGCCTGGGGCGAGGAGTAACTCAGAATATGCAGCCGGATGCCCGGATGCATCTGGTGAAAGGCTTTCATGACATCTAAAAGGACGCCATAGAGTCCCGTTTCGCTGGTGTCGATGGTAATAATGCCGCTTTGCAGACTCTGGTCGCTGGCCAGCTCCAGTTCTGCTTTGTGTAAAATATTGTAGGCGACGGCCACATGGGCGTAGAGTTTTTCACCTTCCGGCGTGAGCCGGACGCCGCGGTTGGATCGGGTAAAAAGTTTGCAGCCGATCTGATTTTCCAGATTGTTCATAAATTTCGTGATATTAGGCTGATTGCTCATCAGAACTTCCGCAGCACGGGAAAAGCTGTGGTATTTGGCGACATAATAAAAAATACGGTAATAATCATAAGTGATTTCCATGGGTACGCTCCTTTCATTGGCTGATTCAAATTGGATTCTATTATAGTCCATTTGAATGGTATTGTCACGTGGAAACAGAACAAAATGGGTAAATGCAACTGCCGGTTGACAAATTTTCAAGCGCACTTGCTGGTTGTCAACCGTGAAATGTGCTATATTGATGATGCGATATCGTTGATCAGGCCGATTAAAAGAAATAAAATAATAAGGAGCGGGCAAGGAGTAGAGGATATGATTCTTGGAGAAAAAATTTTACAGTTGAGAAAGAATAAAGGCTGGTCGCAGGAGGAACTGGCGGAGAAATGCGGCGTCTCAAGACAGTCGGTTTCAAAATGGGAGAGCAGCGCGTCCATTCCTGATTTGGGAAAGATACTGCTGTTGAGTCAGTTATTTCATGTGACAACGGATTACTTATTAAAAGACGAACTGGAAACGCCGGATATGCAGACGGAAACAGGTGTGATCGCGGATGTCGGGTTTGAGCCTGAAACAGAGAGGGATGTTCGGCGGGTCGTATCACTGGATGAAGCGAATATTTTTATGGAAATGACAAAAAAGGGTTTGAAGCACAATTTAACCGAAGTATTATCATTGGCGTTGTGATGTGTATTGTGGCCGCGATTCCACTTATTGTGGCCGGCGGATTGAACGCGGGGGATTTTGTAGTGGCTTCGGCACTGTGTATCCTGCTTGTGATCGTTGCGGTTGCGGTGAATATTTTCATCCGTGCGGGGATGGTCAAGGGCAGCTATGATAAACTGCTTCAGCAGGGAGATTATACCGTTGAGAAGAAGCGGAGCCAGAGCCTGATCTCCAATGTGGCCGGTATTTACTGGCTGCTTGTTACGGCTGGTTATCTTGCCTGGAGCTTTTATAAGGACAACTGGCATACAAGCTGGATCGTATGGCCGGTGGCAGGCGTGATCTTTGGCGCTGTGGCTGTGGTCTGCAGATTGGTGCAGCGTCCGCGAAGTTGACAAAGCCCTGTAAAAAAGCTATCATAACATCAATGATTGCGAGAAGTTCATACATTGAGGAGAAGATAGGCGATGAATAGGATTTTGTTGTTGGAGGATGATCTGAGCCTGATTGACGGGCTTGTCTACGCATTGCATAAAAATGATTTTGAAGTAACAACGGCGCGGACTGTCGGTGAAGCGATGGCGCGCCTGACCGGTCCGGAGTCTTATGATCTGCTGCTTCTGGATGTGACGTTGCCGGATGGCACAGGCTTTGATGTTTGTGAGAAAGTCCGGCAGCGGGGCAGCCGTGTTCCGATTATTTTTCTGACGGCTTCCGATGAGGAAGTCAGTATCATCAGGGGGCTGGACTGCGGGGATGTGGTCATTGATTTTTCCGGCAGCCGTGTACAGCTAAAGGGGCGGACGCTTGATCTGACGGGCGCGGAATACCGCCTGCTTTGCCTGCTGGTGCAAAATGCCGGACAGGTGGTGACACGCAGCCGTATTCTGGATGTGTTATGGGACGGCTCCGGTGATTTTGTGGATGACAATACGCTGTCTGTCTATGTGCGCCGTCTTCGGGAAAAGGTGGAGGAAGACCCGTCCCATCCGGTACGGCTTCAGACTGTCCGGGGCTTTGGCTACCGGTGGATGGAGGTGGCCCCATGAGCAGGCATCTGGAATCCGTTTTTCAGGAACGGCAGAGTCGAAAATTTCTGATTTTTCTTATTTTATTGACAATTCTTATGTGGGCGGCGGGCGTATGTTTTTGGATGCGTCAGACGCTGGCGGTTAGAGATCTGTTTCTGGCCCGTGAAGGGGCCATGGTGTCCTCTCTGCTGGAACAGGGAGTGGAGGCGCCGGTTATTGCCGTGGCTGTCACCCATACGGCAGATGACGGATCAGGCACGCGTTTTTTGTCCGGCATCGGCATCTCGGATCAGACGGCGGTCCGGTTCCTGCCTTTTGTTTCGGATTTTTCGCAGGCAACGGGCAGCTTTTTGCTGGCGGCCGGTGTGCTGCTGGCTGTGTTTCTTTTCACGGGTGTTGCCATTTTTCTGTATCAGCGGGAGCGCCTGTATCAGGAGGCCCTTTGGACGATCCGGCGTTTTACGGAAGGGGATTATTCCAGACATTTACCGCAGCTGCAGGAGGGCGCCGTCTATCAGATGTTTGCCCTTGTGGAGCAGTTGGCCACCATGCTGAAGGCCAGAAGTGAAACGGAACGCGAAACGAAGGAATTTCTGAAACGCACCATATCGGATATTTCCCATCAATTGAAAACGCCTCTGGCGGCCCTTGCCATGTATCAGGAAATTATTGAAGACGAACCGGAGAACCCCGATACTGTCCGGGCTTTTTCCGTGAAATCGGGGGCGGCTTTAAATAGAATGGAGCAGCTTATTGACGCCATGCTGAAAATTACCCGTCTGGATGCGGGAAATATTGTTTTCAGGAAAGAATCTGTGCCGGTGTCGGCGCTGGTTCATGAATCCGTCCGTGATCTTGTGACACGGGCCGGACGGGAACAAAAGCAACTGATCATCAATGGTTCAGAGAATGCGACCCTTGTCTGTGACAGGGAATGGACGAGGGAAGCCATTGGCAATCTGGTGAAAAACGCCCTTGACCATACGGAACCCGGCGGAGTGATCCAGGTCACATGGGCCTGCACACCGGCCATGCTTCGGATCACTGTCAGCGATAATGGCCGGGGAATCCCGCCGGAGGATATTTATCATATTTTCAAACGGTTCTACCGCAGCAGGAATTCACTGGATACTCAGGGAGCCGGTCTTGGGCTGCCATTGGCAAAATCCATCGTCGAAGGACAGGGCGGGACGATCTCTGTGCAGAGTACGCCGGGGGAAGGGGCAAAATTTGTAATCGCTTTTCTTTTAGAAAATTGACAGTCGGACGCTCGGACGCTCAGACGCTCAGACGCTATTGCATATTCCGGATCAAGTATGCGGCGAACAGTTCAGATCGGTGTTTATTGACCGGAATTTCTGACAGCCATCACCGTAAAACACGCTCTCGCTCCGTGAAAAACGCAGCGGATACTAAGGTTTTCTGTTCATTGCATTCCAGAAAACCAAGTACCGGCGTTTTTCAAGGGTTTTACTTGTGATGATCTGCAGAAAATTCCGAAATCAAACAGGCTGAGCCTGAACTGTTTCCAGGGATATTTGATTCTGGAATAAGCAATAGCTGTTCTTAATTCTAATAGATTTGATATTTAAATTTGAAAGCTTTTTTATTGATTTCAATTTGCTTTTAAAAATCTTTATTCGGTTATAAATGTCTGTCCGTATCTCTGGCACCATACAACAAACGACGTACCTCCATCACATTATCAATTACTACATAATAGATAACATAATTTTTTACATAGATTCGATAATAGGAATAATCACGTTTTTTGGCAGAGCGATACGGTTCAAAAGCAACAGAATTGTTGAGTCTTTCTAAAATGGCGGCTTCTACATCATCTATATACCTAAGCTGATAGGATTTATTTTCCATGTACCGCACTCCTTACATTACTAAAAACCGTTTCATGGGAAAGCCTTTCTTTTGTCAGTGATGCCTGTCTGTCAGCTTCATCAAGTTTCATTTCAACACTATCTGTAAGACTTGCGTATTCTTCCAGACTTAATACTACCATTGCTCCATATCCATTTTTCGTAAGATAGACAGGTTTTCCGCTGTTTACAAT
>CAYURX010000196.1:0-4194 GCA_964447245.1 uncultured Coprococcus sp.
TGCACAATGATCGGCTTGAAACCGACCAGTTTCAGCAGAACCGCGTCCGCGATCACATTCTTTTTCAGTTCATCATTCATCATGGCGCTGCCGCCGTATTTGATCACTATAATCTTGCGGTTGAAACGCTGAATATACGGCAATGCCTCAATCAGCACCTCGGCCTTTGATAAATACTGATTCATATCTTTTTCCATTTTCTACACCCCTGTCCCTATGAACGGTAATCCGCGTTAATTTTAATATAATCGTAGGTCAGATCACAGCCCCAGGCCGTCGCTTCTTCTGTTCCCATCTTAATATCCGCAATGGCCGTCACTTCTGATTCCGATAAAATCTTCGTTGCTTCTTCTTCGCTGTAATCGGCCGCAATACCGTCTTTCATGATCTGGATCCGTCCGGCCGCGCTCTCGAAGAATAAATCCACACGCTCCGGGTCAAATGAAGCGCCAGAATAACCCATGGCGCAGAGAATGCGTCCCCAGTTGGCATCATGACCACAGATGGCTGTTTTCACCAGACTGGAAGTCACCACGGATTTACTGAGCCGCACAGCCTGTTCCTTTGTGGCCGCACCGACGATTTTCACTTCAAATAAAGCCGAAGCCCCCTCGCCGTCACCGGCTATTTTTCTGCAAAGCGCCGCATTCACGGCACGGAGCGCCTCACAAAATGCTTCATAATCGGCATTCTTACTGTCAATGACCGGATTGCCGGCCTGCCCGTTTGCCAGCAGCAGCACTGTGTCGTTGGTGGAAGTATCCCCATCCACGGATACCATATTATAGGTATCTTTGATATCTTCACTCAGCGCTTCCTGCAGCAGTTCCTTCGTGATACAAACATCTGTTGTAATAAATCCAAGCATGGTACACATATTCGGATGAATCATGCCGGAACCTTTGCACATGCCGCCGATCACCGCTTTTACGCCGCCCACCGTCAGTTCAACCGCGACTTCCTTTGGCACCGTATCCGTTGTCATGATGGCCTGCGCAGCCCGGTGTCCGGCTTCAATGCTGCCGTCAAGAGCGGGCGCCAGCATATCGATGCCCGCTGCAATTCTATCCATGTTCAACTGCATCCCGATGACACCCGTTGACGCCACCAGCACGCCGTCTTTTGAAATGCCCAGGACTTCGGCCGCCTTTTTTGCCGTTTCCTCACAATAAGCCATGCCCTGTACACCCGTACATGCGTTGGCGATCCCGCTGTTGCAGACAATCGCCTGAACATGATCGGATTCTGTCACGATCTGCCGGTCCCATTTAACGGGCGCCGCTTTCACGATATTGGTCGTAAAAGTCCCTGCCGCTGTACATGGCACTTCACTGTAAACCATGGCCATATCCGTACGCCCCTGGTATTTAATACCGGCCGCCGCACTGGATGCCTTAAATCCCTTTGCGGCCGTCACGCCGCCTTCAATATATTTCATCTCGCCCTCCATTTATCTATTCTGAAGAATGACTGTTCTACTCGTTAAAAACCGTCTGATTGGCTTCATTTAAAATCAGATCATAGAAATTCCGGTCATCCCTGCATGTCCATCCAATACGATTCCAGAAAGCATTGCCGCCTTCATTTTTCTTAAAAGCGATCAGATAGACCTTGTTGATCCGTTCGTTCTTCAGCGCTTCAATGGCCTTTGCCACCAACTGGCGTCCAATACCAAGATGCCTGTAGGCATTGCTGACACACACATGATAAAGACATCCCTGCCGTCCGTCATGACCGCATAAAATTGAACCGACGATCTTCCCTTCTGTTTCAGCAACCACACTTGTATTTGGATTGCGCAGCAGAAATCTCTCAATGCCTTCCCTGGAATCATCAATGCTTCTGATGCCAAAACCACTGATACCGGCCCAAAGAGCCGCCACCTGATCGTAATCTTTTATTGTCATCGTTCTAATCTCAAAGCTGCTCACATTCTATCTCCCATACTGCCCATTCTAAGGAAACATCGGCACAAGCTCCAGTCCTGTGCTTTCCTTCAGTCCAAAGATCAGGTTCATATTCTGGACAGCCTGCCCGGCCGCCCCTTTCACCAGATTATCAATGGCGCCCATCATAATGATACGGTTTGTTCTCGGATCGATTTTATAGTTGATATCCACATAATTGCTGCCCTCCACCCAACGTGTCTCCGGGCATACTCCCGGCTGCAAAAGGCGGATAAATTGCTCATCATGATAATATTTTTCATAAGCCGCTCTCACATCCTCATCCGTCACACCCGGCTTCAGTGAAGCGTAGGCCGTCGCCAGAATGCCGCGGTTCATCGGTACAAGATGAGGCGTAAAGCTAATGACGATCGGATATCCGGCAGCGTATCCCAACTGTTCCTCGATCTCCGGCGTATGACGGTGGCTGGCCACGCCGTAAGCCTTGATGTTCTCATTGACTTCACAGTAAAGATTGGCCGTCTTAGCGCCGCGCCCGGCCCCCGATGTACCGGATTTCGCATCAATAATAATCGTATTCGGATCGATCAGCCCTTCCTTCACCAACGGATAAATGGTCAGGATCGAACAGGTCGTATAACAGCCCGGATTGGCGATCAGCCTGGCCCCTTTGATGGATTCACGATTGATCTCACACAATCCGTACACCGCTTCTTCTATATAAGAAGGGCTTTGATGTTCAATACCGTACCACTGCTCATACACGGCCACATCTTTTATTCGGAAATCCGCACTCAAATCAATGATCTTGACTTTATTTAAAATTTCTTCATTCACAAGAGATGCACATAATCCCTGCGGAGTCGCCGTAAAGATCACATCCACTGCATCGGCCAGTGCCTCCATATTGTCATCCATGCAAACCGCATCGACGATCTGGAACATATTCTGAAATACTTCCGCATATTTTTTATCAATATAACTTCTTGAACCGTACCAGACGATTTCAACTTCCGGGTGCTGCACCAGCAGACGCACCAGTTCCTGCCCGGCATATCCTGTCGAACCTATAATACCAGCTTTAATCATATATCTACTCCTTTATCTTTGGATCGCACAGGCGATCTCTTATTCAACTTTCAGACACTTATCTATATTAATACATATATGCCATTAAGTAAAGTAGCAATTTCATTAATCTTATTAATTTTTATGCATTGTTTTTGTTAAAAATGTCCCTCCATTCCTCCTGTTCGTCCACGCAGTCCCCAAAATGCAGTGTTTTCATTTGCTGAGTTTTAGATGCCCTGCGTGCATATTATTCATCACAAATTAATAAAAATTCATTTTTTTACAAAAAACTATTGCATTATGGAAAGTACTGGTGTATATTAATTGAGAGTCAGAAAATGAATCATATTTCAGATGGCCCGGCCATCTGTTGAATACACAGGAGGATTTGAAAAATGAAAGAAAAAGTTGTCTTAGCTTATTCAGGCGGTCTTGATACAACAACAATTATACCATGGTTAAAAGAAACTTTCGATTATGAGGTCATCTGCTGCTGCATTGATGTAGGACAGGGCAGCGAATTGGACGGACTGGATGAAAGGGCCAAATTAAGCGGCGCTTCCAAATTATATATCGAAGATATTGTTGACGAATTTTGTGATGAATACATTGTTCCATGCGTACAGGCCCATGCCGTTTACGAAAATAAATATTTACTCGGTACTTCCATGGCCCGTCCGGGCATTGCCAAACGTCTCGTTGAAATTGCCAGAAAAGAAGGAGCTACGGCCATCTGTCACGGCGCCACAGGCAAAGGCAATGACCAGATCCGTTTTGAACTTTCCATCAAAGCGCTGGCTCCTGACATCAAAGTGATCGCGCCATGGCGAATGACAAACGTATGGACCATCAAATCCCGTCAGGATGAAATCGACTACTGCAAGGCCCATGGCATTGATCTGCCGTTTGCCGCAGACAGCAGCTACAGCCGTGACCGCAACTTATGGCATGTGAGTCATGAAGGTCTTGAGCTGGAAGACCCTTCTCTTGAACCGAATTACAAGCATCTGCTCTTAATGTGCACGACACCGGAAGAAGCGCCGGATGAACCGGAATATGTGACCATGACTTTTGAAAAAGGCATACCGAAAACATTGAACGGTGAAGCCATGAAGGTTTCCGATATTATCCGCAAACTCAATGTTCTTGGTGGCAAACACGGCATCGGTATTGTAGATATTGTGGAAAACCGTGTTGTCGGTATGAAATCCCGCGG
>CAYURX010000197.1:0-4164 GCA_964447245.1 uncultured Coprococcus sp.
CACATTTTGTCAAGCTATAAAATCAAAAAAACAGGGAATACTAAGAAAAAATGCATGGAGGTTGCTATGACTTTATTTGATGAAAATGTGCGCAGTGATCTTGTGATCGAATATACGGAACAATTTTATAATAGCAGTGAGCATCGCGGACAGCAATTGCCGGGCGTGGAGATTAAGGAGTGCGTGGAATCCGCCCATCAGATCCATGTGACGAGTGTCCGCATTACAGATGAGGAGGGGGAGCGGGTCATCGGCAAACCAAAGGGAAACTATATTACGGTGGAGGCCGGGCAGTTGGCGGAGGGAGATGACGCCTACCATGCGGCGGTAACGAAAGTACTGATGGAGCAGCTTCATAAGCTGTTGCCAGGTGTTCATCACAGGAAAGTTCTGGTGGCGGGGATCGGCAACAGAGATATTACACCGGATGCTTTGGGTCCGATGGTGGCGGAGCATTTATTTATTACCCGTCATTTGTTTGAAAAATACGGACAGGATTCATTGATTGTGAAGGGAATGGGAAATGTCAGTGCGGTGATTCCGGGCGTGATGGCCCAGACGGGTATGGAGACGGCGGAGATCCTGCATGGACTGGTGAAGGAGATCCAGCCGGATGTGCTGATTGCCATTGATGCTCTGGCGGCAAGAAGTATCCGCCGTCTTGTGACGACGATCCAGTTGACGGATACGGGTATCCATCCGGGGGCGGGGATCGGCAACCGGAGATACCGTCTGACAAAAGAGGTGCTGGGGATCCCGGTGATTGCCATTGGCATGCCGACGGTCATTGACGCGGCAACCATCGTGGCGGATACGATGGAGTCTTTAATTGGCGTGCTGAATGAGAACGCCAGCCTGCAAAAGGCTGTCAGGGCGACGGAGGAATTTACCCATGAGGAAAAATACCTGCTGATGCGGGAACTGATGGAGCCGCAGATGACCAATCTGTTTGTCACGCCAAAAGATATTGATGAGGCCGTCGGCCGTATCAGCTATACGATCTCCGAAGCCATTAATTCTCTCTGCCATCATCTGGAATCGATTCATTAATAATCCTGAGTTGGCCGAATATACTGTATAGAGGTGGACAACAACACATCGTTTGCCGGAGATACCTTTCCGTGAACCGGAGAAAAACGGCAAAAAGGTGTACGGGCTGGCAGTAAGGGAGGATTTGCCGCATGAAACGAAGATTGACCGGTTTGCTGCAATTGGGTGCATGGGTAATGATAGGGCTGCTGGCAATTGATATTGGCATACAGCTGGACCGCATGAGCGGCGGTAATATTGGACAGGATGTGATACCGGATGAGTGGCTGGAAAAGATCATACGGCTGGCTTCTGATCTGGCCTGTCCGGCGGCAGCCTATGAAAGAACTCAGGAGGATACGTGGCTGGTCACAGAATATTATCCTTCCCAGGAAGATTTGGAAGCGATTGCCAATGAAAATACGGCGGCGCTTCTGGATGATATGGCGGGCGAAAATGAGGAGATCCTCCGTCAGGCTGAGGCGGAGACGGCGCAGACAGAGGCTGTGGCTGAATCGGAAACAGAGACGGAAGACAGCCAGTATGTTGAAACGCTGGCGGGAGTACCGACAGGGGAAATTTATTCAGAAAAATCATTGATGGATTATGATTTTTTGCTGAATCATTTTTATCTGGTCGATCCTTCAACGGCTGCCAATGCGTCTTTGATTAACGGAGAAGAACTGCTGGCAGAGGATTTATCCATTGATCTGTCAGGCGAAGAACCGAAAATACTCATTTATCATACGCATTCGCAGGAAACTTACGCGGACAGCGAGGCGGGCAATGCCGATGATACGGTGGTCGGTGTCGGCAGCCAGCTGGCAAAAGTGCTGGAAGAAAAATATCATGTGGCGGTTTATCATGATTTATCCGTCTATGATATGCAGGACGGTGAGATCGACCGGAATATGGCTTATTCCAGGGCGGCCGTGGGGGTTCAGAAAATTCTGGATGAAAATCCTTCGATTGAAGTTGTGATGGATATACATAGAGACGGCGTGCCGGAAAACGTGCATCTGGCGGCGGAGGTCAATGGCAGGCAGGCGGCTCAGATCATGTTTTTAAATGGCCTGTGCCGGGATTCTGATGGCGATGAGAATAATTTTATCGGTAATCCGAATCTGTCATCCAATCTGGCTTTCAGTTTTCAGTTACAGTTGAAGGGAAAAGCCTATTTTCCTGATCTGGTGCGTCATATTTATCTGCGCGCATACCGTTATAACCTGCATTTTAAGCCCCGTTCACTGCTGGTTGAGGTGGGGGCACAGAATAATACGGTCGAAGAAGCGAAAAATGCCATGGAACCGTTGGCGGATATGCTGTATGCGGTTTTGTCGGGAAAATAATCTTGTCTATTTTCAGGGCGGTATGCTATACTAATGGTGCGATTATTATAAAAACGACAGGGCGGTTGCGGCCCCATAAAATAGCAGGAGGAATATACAGTGCAGATAGATCAGAGCAGGATCAGGAACTTTTGTATTATTGCCCATATTGATCATGGCAAATCGACGCTGGCTGACCGTATTATTGAGAAGACAGGTCTACTGACCAGCCGTGAAATGCAGGCACAGGTACTTGACAATATGGAACTGGAACGAGAGCGCGGCATTACGATCAAGTCACAGGCTGTCCGTATCGTCTACAAGTCAAAAAATGGCGAAGAATACATTTACAATTTAATCGATACACCGGGACATGTGGATTTTAATTATGAGGTATCAAGAAGTCTTGCTGCCTGTGACGGAGCCATTCTTGTGGTGGACGCGGCCCAGGGCGTGGAGGCCCAGACACTGGCCAATGTCTACCTGGCACTGGACCATAATCTGGATGTGATGCCGGTGATTAATAAGATCGACCTGCCGAGCGCGGACCCCGACAGAGTGATGGATGAGATCGAGGATGTGATCGGCATTGAGGCCCACGACGCACCGAGGATCTCCGCCAAGAACGGTATCAACATTGATGAAGTACTGGAACAGATCATCGAGAAGATCCCGGCGCCGGAAGGAGATGTGAATGCCCCGTTAAAAGCGCTGATTTTTGATTCGGTTTACGATCCGTATAAGGGTGTTATCGTGTTCTTCCGCGTGAAGGAAGGCCGGATCGCCAAAGGAACGCGCGTGCGGATGATGGCAACGGAGGCGGAATTTGACACGGTGGAGGTCGGCTATTTTGGCGCCGGTCAGTTTATTCCGTGCGATGAGCTGACGGCGGGCATGGTTGGTTATATGACGGCCAGCATCAAGAATCTGAAGGATACGCGGGTGGGCGATACGATTACGGATGCGCTTGATCCGTGTGATGAGCCGCTTCCGGGCTACAAGAAGGTCAATCCGATGGTGTACTGCGGCATGTATCCGGCTGACGGCGCCAAATATCCGGACCTTCGGGATGCTCTTGAAAAGCTGCAGCTTAATGACGCGTCTTTGTTTTATGAGGCGGAGACTTCCGTTGCGCTGGGATTTGGTTTCCGATGCGGCTTTCTTGGCCTTCTGCATCTTGAGATTATTCAGGAACGTCTGGAGCGTGAGTATAATCTGGATCTGGTAACGACGGCGCCATCCGTTGTCTATCGGATCCACAAGACCAATGGTGAGATGATGGAACTGACGAATCCGTCCAATATGCCGGATCCGTCGGAGATCGAATATATGGAAGAACCGATCGTGTCGGCTGAAATTATGGTGACAACGGATTATATCGGCCCGATCATGGATTTGTGCCAGGAGCGCCGGGGTGTTTATCTGGGCATGGATTATATGGAAACAACGAGAGCGTTGCTGAAGTATGAACTGCCGCTCAATGAGATTATTTATGATTTCTTTGACGCGCTGAAATCCCGTTCCAGAGGGTATGCTTCTTTTGATTATGAGCTGAAAGGGTATCAGCGGTCTGAACTTTGCAAGCTGGATATTCTGGTCAACCGTGAATCGGTGGATGCTCTGTCCTTCATTGTCTTTGCGGATTCAGCCTATGACCGCGGCCGGAAAATGTGTGAAAAGCTGAAAGAAGAAATACCGAGACAGTTGTTTGAAATCCCGATCCAGGCGGCGATCGGCAGCAAGATCATTGCCAGAGAGACGGTGAAGGCCATGCGTAAGGACGTTCTGGCCAAATGTTACGGCGGTG
>CAYURX010000198.1:0-4091 GCA_964447245.1 uncultured Coprococcus sp.
TAGTACAACGCTTTTCTTGTATAGACAAATTCTTTATTGGCCGGCTGACCGGCCTGCTTGATTTCTCTCATTTCATATCACCCAATATTCATTATATATTTTTTCCCGTCGTCTGTACAGAAAAAAAAGGACTATTGCACCGGCTCACCCTGTAACAGGCCGTCTGCAATAGTCCGCTTCGCATCGTGTTGATCAATTTGATACCAGTTCTACCTTTGGCTGTTTCTCTCCTTCAGGATCATCATCCAGTATAGAGTATGCGATATTGGTCGCATGGTCAGCCACACGTTCCAGATTCGAAGCCAGATCCGAGAACATCATACCGGCCTGTGCCGAACATTCTCCGGCTGTCAGCCGCTTCACATGCATATCCTGAAGTTCCCTCTCCTTCAGATCGATCGCATCTTCCAGCTTCATGATTTCCTGAAGGTTCCTGTCATCCTGCTGATTGAACATATCCATGGACAAATGAAGGATCTTCACGGTCATATCCAGCATCTCCCGAAGCTCCCGACCAGCCGAATCACTGAAATTCTCATTCATGCCGATCAATTTCTCCACATCCTCGGCAATATTTTCCGCATGGTCACCCACACGCTCGATATCACTGACAACATGGAACAGACCGCCAAGGCGCTTTCTGTCATCGACCGGAAGGCTGATCTGATTGGCCCTCACAAGATAATTGGTAATTTCCTTGTTCAGGTAATCAATGTTCTTTTCTACCTCAAAAACCTCTCTGGCCTTCTTGTCATCCTTGTTCAGCAGCGCATCCAGCGCACGCTCCAGATTCTCAATGGCAATGTCTCCCATACGGCTGATCTCACTGGAAACCTGTGGAATAGCCGTTGTCGAAGCCAGGCGGTAGCCTTCGCCAATATACTGGGTATGTAAATTCTCCTCGGTCTGATCATCCTCACCCTTGACAATGGCATAGGTCAGACGAACGATCGTATTCATAAACGGCATCAGGATAATTACCTGGAATACCTTAAATATCGTATGGGCATTGGCCACACATCGTCCCAGATCGCCGCCGGAGATATGCCGGATCAGCATTTCCACCCAATCCGAAGCCGCCAGCAGGATAATTCCCATCACGATAGAACCGATAATGTTAAACAACAAATGAATGAGCGCCGCCCGCTTTGCGTTCTTTTTGCCGCTGAGACTGGCCAGCAGTGAAGACATACAGGCGCCGATATTACATCCTAAAATAATGAAGAAGCACATTTTAAGCGGCAGCAGGCCCTGCTGAGCCAGCAACAGAACGATACTGACCGTTACCGATGAACTCTGGACAATGGCTGTGATCACCAATCCAAGCAGCATCGCCAGCAAACGATTATTCAAAGATGTAAAAATATTCTGGATCGCCGGCAGTTCCTTTAAAGAACTCATGGAAGAAGACATGGTGCTGATCCCAAGGAAAAGGATCCCAAAACCAATCACAACTTCTCCGGCTTTTTTTACAGTAGGATTTTTGAAGATCATCAGCATCAGCACGCCAATCATAATAAAAGCGGGTGCGTACTGAGATAAATTAAAAGAAACAAGCTGTGATGTCACTGTCGTACCGATATTGGCGCCATAGACAACACCGACCGCCTGATACAGATTCATGAGACCTGCGTTGACGAAGCTGACGACCATGACCGTCGTCGCGCTTGAAGACTGAATAATAGCTGTAAAAATAACACCCACAATAATGCCGATGTATTTGTTTTTGGTAAAGAGTTCAAGAACACCTCTCAGTTTGGCACCGGCCACCTTTTCAAGACTGTCACTCATCAAAGTCATACCATAAAGAAACAGGCCAAGGCCGCCCATCAGTCCCAAAATCATTGTTGAAACATTCATTGTTCATTCTCCTCAATTTTACATATGTGTAGTTTTCGTAAATTCTCTGTAAAACCTGTCAAATACCACTTTAATATATAATTTGAGCACTGACAAGTCTTTTTTTGCCGCTTTTGGCGCCATGTTAGGAATCTGCAACTTAACTTATGTAAACCCATAATCTTTAATACACCAAAAATAACGCAAATGACAATTTCTGCCATTTGCTTTATTATGTCAACTAAATGTTTAAAAATTTTTTTCATTTTTCTTTCAATAATATACAAAAAGGAGCCCAAAGGACCCCTCTCGTTGTTTATTGATTTTCTGCAACAGATTCCAGTACGCCATCCAGAATGGCATACATTTCATCGACATTTTCTTTTGTGATCACCAGCGGCGGTACGAAACGGATGATATTGGTTCCGGCCGAAATAAGCAAAAGACCATTCGCAATACATTTTGCCACAATATCACCGACCGGCATTTCAAATTCCAGTCCCCGCATCAGGCCGATCCCGCGCGTCTCCCGAATAAAATCGTATTTTCTGGCCAGACCTTTCAGTTTTTCGCCCAGATAATCACCGACCATATTCACATTTTCCAGAATATGCCTGCTCTCAAACAGGTCAAACACCGCGTTGGCCGCAGCCGCTGCCAGCGGATTACCGCCATAAGTCGAACCGTGATCTCCGGCTGTCATGGCTTTTTCCACTTTCTCACCGGCCACAAACGCACCGACAGGCACACCGCATCCCAGCGCCTTTGCAACGGTCAGAATATCCGGTTTGACGCCATAGTGCTCACAGGCAAACATTTTGCCTGTACGCCCCATTCCGCACTGAATCTCATCCAGAATGAGCAGAATATCTTTCTCATCACAGATTTTGCGGATCCCCTGGATAAACTCCGCGTCTGCAGGGTAAATACCGCCCTCGCCCTGTATGGTCTCAAAGATAATCGCACAGGTTTTATCGGTAATCTTTGAAATAACATCCTCAAGATTATTATACTCCGCAAAAACAACTTTATCGATCAAAGGTTTAAACGCTTCCTGGTAATGCGGATTGCCCGTCACGGACAACGCGCCGATACTCCGGCCATGAAAAGAATGGTTCATGGCAATGATCTCATGATCCGTGGATCCATGATCTCTCGTATACGCATATTTTCTCGCCAGTTTGATGGCGCCTTCCACGGCTTCTGTTCCGCTGTTTGTAAAAAAGACTTTCTTCAGGCCGCAGGCTTTGACCAGCTTATGGGCTGCTTCAGCCATCGGCACTGTATAATAAAGATTCGAAACATGGATCATTTTGTCGATCTGCGCCTTCAGGGCATCGTTATATTCCTTCACATTATAGCCAAAGGCACATACCGCAATACCGGCCGCAAAGTCCAGATACTTCCGTCCTTCCACATCATAGAGATAAACGCCGTCCCCATGATCAAGCACAACCGGAAAACGGTTATACGTGTGAATGATCGCTTCTTCAGCATATGCCATAATATCTTTATTGTCCATATTACCCATGATAATACCTGCTTTCTGCACTGGCCAAAATAGCCGTACCAATACCTTTGTTTGTAAAAATCTCCAGAAGGAGGCAGTGCGGGATTCTGCCATCCAGAATATGTACACGGGAAACCCCGTTCTCGATCGCTTCAATACAGTTGTTCAGTTTCGGCAGCATACCGCCGCCAATAAAGCCATCGTCGATGAGGGCATGGGCCTCTTCACAGGACAGCTCGGAAATCAATGTGGACGGATCCTTCGGATCCTTGTAGACACCCTCGATATCCGTCAGGAAAGCCAGTTTCTCCGCATTGACTGCCTTGGCAATCTCGCAGGCCGCATCATCCGCATTGATATTATACGTATTGAAATCTTCATCCATACCGATCGGGCAAACGATCGGCAGGAAATCCTTCTCAAGCAGATCGTAAAGGATCTTCGGCGTCACTTCCGTGATCTCGCCCACAAATCCAATATCCTCACCATTGGAATATTTTTTCTTAACTTTCAGCAGTCCGCCGTCCTTGCCGCTGATACCGAGGCCTTCACACCCAGTTCCTGTACCATCTGCACAAGGCTCTTATTGACTTTATTCAAAACCATCTCGGCTATTTCCATCGTCGGTTCATCGGTCACACGCAGGCCATTGACAAAACGGGCCTCCATACCGACTTTATTGACCCAACGGCTGATTTCCTTGCCGCCGCCATGCACAATGATGGGTTTAAAACCGGTCAGC
>CAYURX010000199.1:0-4019 GCA_964447245.1 uncultured Coprococcus sp.
CGCACCGTTTGTACCTGTATTTGTGGTCACAGCAACCGTATAATTGTTATCGGATGTGCCATTCAGCACAATGCCAGCGGGCAGAGCATACACAATATGGATATGATCATCACCGCGTAATTCAACGGTGTTTCGGTGCCGCCTGAAGCAAACAGAATAAGCGCCAGCCCTGTTCCGATGATCAAAGCAGGAACAGCATTGACCTTCATGATCTCCCACAGACGAAGGCGGAACAGCTTCAATATAGCATCCGGCTGCTTAAAAAAAGAATAATTCAACAGACTGTGATCACAATTCATAAACAGGGCTTTGGTGAAACCGGCGCCAGATACATCAGAATAAAAACGCCGACAATCGCAAAAATACAGACACAGGATATTCTTTTGGTTGCTTTCCATAATATTTTCTGATGACGCCGGATAAAAAGTTCATTCAGATATTCAAAGCCTCTCCGGCCACTGGTAACCACAGTGAAGCCGCCGCAACCGTCAACTTCAGTCCTGCAATTGAAAACGGCAGCAGCAGACAGATGAATAGCGAAATATCATTCATCCTCCCAAATAACAGGGTAAACGGCAGAAAACCGACAACAACCTTGAAGATACTGTAACCGTAATTAATCAGCGTATATTTCCTGGCATTCATCCGCATCAGGATCATTGCGTAGTATTTATCCCTTGACGGATTAAACAGATTGTTATTCACAAACGCCCCAATCATTGTCAGGAAAAACAAAAGGTAAAGAAACAACTGATCCTTCGGCACATTTTCATACAGAAGACCGATCCCGCAGATCATCGTCAGAAAATAAATCAGCTTGCCCAAAAAGACCGTCAGGACTTCCCAGATCACCGATAGCACATTGGCAAAAATTTTTAAGCCCCGCGCCTGATAAAGTGCGTCCGGCAAATAGTTTCTGACCAGAGGAATTTGCTTTAATGAGTATAAAATGCTGTTGACCCTGTATGTATTTTTCAGAGAAAAGGAAATCTGCAAAGTCCTATCCATGATCTTCCTCCTTCAGTGCCGCAATAATCTTCTCTTTAAATTCATGACTGTCCAGATTCGACTTTTCAACCACTTCCAGTTCCCCGTGACTCCTTTCTCATCAGCGGTTACTTACATCTTATTCTGGTAGTATGCCATCAAAATCATTTCCAGCATCGTCTTACCTAAAAAGACGCCTATTGCAGCCAATGTCACCCACAATGGCCCATCCGCCAGAATGGATACCCAGGCAATGCCAATTGCCATCCACTGCAGCACCAGTCCCGACATCGCCTGCGAGCGATAGCGTATAGCCAGATTCCGTTCATCCTTCGCTTCAATTTCATTTTGCCTCATCTGCTGTGGATTTTTTTCTTCAAAACGCCCAAATACATATTTCGTAAATCCCAATGCAAACATCGCACTTCCAATCCCGGTCACACAGCCTTCTATTTTGTTTGACATTTGCCCCTTAAAAATAAGTGCCAGTACAAGCAAAATGATGCCAGCCACACTTATTAACAGAAATAATCTTGTTTTTCTTCTCATGACTGCCCCTCCTCATAAATAAAAATATCCTCAATACGCGCATCAAAATATCTGGCAATCTTAAATGCCAGGATAATAGATGGATTATACCGCCCATTTTCCAACGAACCAATTGTCTGGCGCGATACCTCCAAAGCTGCCGCTAATTCCTCCTGCTTAATCCCTCGTTCTTTTCGTAATTCTTCCAAACGGTTCTTCACATTGATCCCCCTCCATATGGAAAGTTTGCTTTCCATACTTGTATTATATACGATCTTGCCAAAATGTCAAGTATACTTTCCATTTTTTCTGATCATGTGCAAAAGAAAGCTGTGTGATGTCTATGATATCTACAACATAGCACTTGTGCTCTAACGCCTTTTAAGCTATAATAAAGTTGGAACATTATGGAAACACCAAGATTTGGAGGTCGATTTATGGAACAGAAATTTTATATTTGTGAGCATTGCGGCAATATCATTGCCAAAGTCAAAGACACAGGGGTTCCTGTTATGTGCTGCGGCGAGAAAATGAAGGAACTGGTTCCGGGAACAACGGATGCCGCTGTTGAAAAACATGTCCCGACCTATCAGATTGAGAACAATATCGTGACTGTTACAGTCGGTTCTGTCGAACATCCAATGCTGCCGGAGCATTACATAGAATGGGTTTCCCTTCAGACCAAACAGGGAAATCAGCGCAAGCTTCTTAAGCCGGGCGAGAAACCAACGGTCTGCTTTGCCCTGTGCGAAGGTGATGAGGTAGAAGCTGTATACGCTTACTGCAACCTGCATAGTCTCTGGAAGGCATAAGTTTATTTGTAAAGTCATTGTTCTGACAATAACAGCCCGGATTCCGGACAGTTTTCACTGTACCGTACTCCGGGCTGTTATATATTCTAAGCAGAATACCTGTGATAAGAACGGTTCTGTACTTTTTCTAACTCCTTCAAAATCTGCTTTTCTTCATAAGACGGATTTCTCGGAACCTGTATCTGAACGATCACATATTCATCGCCATAGACATCTTTGTTTTTCATGGATACGACACCTTTATTTCTTAAACGGATCTTATTGCCCGGCTGTATCCCTGCCGGGACATTACACTCGACTTGACCATAGAGCGTCGGAACTTTTGCTTTTCCGCCAAGGACAGCCGTCGTATAAGGAATACTTACCGTTGTGTACAGATCCTGACCTTTTCTTTCATAATCAGCATGTTTCTGAATATGCACCTGCAGCAGCAAATCGCCGCCCATGCTGCCCTTACCCTTCAGCCGGATACTCTGCCCTTCTCCGATTCCCGCCGGAACATGTACTTTAAGCGCGCCCTGAGTCATACCATCCATTCGGATGACTTTATCGCACCCGAAAACGGATTCTTCCAATGTAATCGTCATATCCGCATGCAGATTTTTTTCGCTGCGCCGGCTTTGGCGGCCCTTATTCTGAAAATGATCAAAGCCGCCGAAAGACCCGCCAAAAAATTCCGAAAAAATATCATCCATATTGCCGGATGTGTAATGATATTCCCGGTATCCGCCCTGACCGCCGAAGTCCGACCGGCCCCATGGTCCATTGGATTCAGGGCCATTTGTCCCCATACTGCCATCAAAGGCAGCCATGCCATATCTGTCATACAATTTCTTCTTTTCAGGATCGCCAAGCACTTCATAGGCTTCTGTCACTTCCTTAAACTGGCGTTCCGCATCCGCGTTTCCCTGGTTGGTATCCGGATGATATTTTTTAGCAAGCTTTCGATAGGCTTTTTTAATTTCTTTATCATCAGCATCTCTTTTTAATCCGAGCACTTCGTAATAGTCTTTTTTTGCCATACGATACCGCCTCCTATCTTCCAAATAAAAAGACTGCACCTGAATTATCTGTAATGCCATATTTTAAAAAGGGATGCCGCACCCCGAAAAATCTCATTGTGCAGCATCCCCCAATTACTCTATATAAAAGTCCTTTTCTCTTTTGTCATATCCTGTAAAATCTGAATCTGCGCAGAACCCCGGACTGTCTGGATCCTGCTATAAAACCTGATTAACCTTCAATCGTAATAAAATGATTTTCTTCGACCTGAGGTTTCGGCTGTACCTTCGGCACCATAACCTTCAGTACGCCATCCTCAAATTTAGCCTTGATATCATTCTGTTTGATCTCTTCACCAACGAAGAAACTCCGGCTGCAGCTTCCTGAATATCTCTCTCTGCGGATATACTTCCCATCCTCATCTTTCTGTTCGCTGCTGGTATTGGTGGTCGCTGTAATCGTCATATAACCGTCCTTCAATTCAGCCTTTACATCCTCCTTCTTGCATCCCGGCAATTCAATCGCAAGTTCGTAGGAATCTTCATTTTCCTTAACATCTGTGCGCATGACACTTGTCGTCGGGGTGTTATATCTCACAGTGTTTCTCACCGGACGTGCAAAATCATTAAAAAAGTCATCAAATAAGTTCTCTCCAAAAATACTAGGCATCAACATAGATCATCGCTCCTT
>CAYURX010000200.1:0-4009 GCA_964447245.1 uncultured Coprococcus sp.
TGCTGGGATGTCTCCTCCGAGTCTGTCAGGGGTTAAAAATCGGATTTATCCGACACCCCCGTTGACCTGCCGTCGTCGTTTCAAAAATCTGCCATTTTTCGCCAATAGTCATCCCCGGCAGCCAATATCACCCTTATTGGTTTTATTTTTATGCACGCCGATAATCTTTCGCGTTTAATGACAATTGCTCTTGCCAGAAAAAAAGGATTCTGCTATACTATATAAGAAATTTAATCTATATTTTTCACGATATGATGTAAAAATTCTGCTGTTTACACCGCATAATCAATATTATGAGGTACTCTTTCGGAAAACTATTGAGAATATTTACATTTCCTAAAGCAAATGATGACAAACTGTCATTTGTGGCATTTCCGCGATTGACAAAGCCGGCAAATCTATGTATCATTATCAATAGTAGGGACACTTCCTGATACTGTAAGTGGAGGTGTCGTGTTCATGTACAAAATATCTCATAGAGGAGGAGCAATAGGGAGATAATGAATACTTACCAGCAGAGAGAAGATGAAGAAATCGAAATTGACTTACGGGAGATATTTGCCGTATTGATCAGCAAATTGTGGCTGATTATTATGATCGGAGTGATTTTTGCTCTGGTCGCGATTATTGGCACAAAATTATTTATTACACCGCAATATCAATCGGTCACGAAGATGTATGTCCTGAGCAGACAGAACAATGATACGCTGACCAGCAGTGACCTTCAGTTGAGCGCACAGTTGACGGTGGATTATGAGGAGGTTATTCACAGCCGGACAGTTGCAGAATCTGTCATAGCGGCTTTGAATCTGGATATGACTCCTGAAGAACTTGTTAAGAAAATTGCTGTATCAGCCGCTGACAGCTCGCGTGTGCTGTCGATCACAGTCACAGACCCGGACCCGTATGTGGCACGGGATATTGCAGATACTGTCCGTGATACATCGGCGGATCAGATTAAGTCTGTCATGAATATTGAAGCCGTGAATGTTGTCGATATGGCCAATATTCCGAATGAGCCATCCAGTCCAAGTATCAAGAAGAATGGCGCGGTTGCCGGACTTCTTGGATGTTTTCTGGCGATTGCAATTATCCTTATTATGCATATTACCAATGATACAATTAAGACATCAGAGGATGTGGAGAAATATCTTGGTATCAGTACATTAGGTATCATTCCGTTGGATAAGAGCAGTGCGGACAGCAGCAAGCCTCAGAAGGAAAAGAGTTCTAAAAGGAGTAAAAAATCGTGATTAATGTAGATATAAGTACACATAAGCTGGATTACCGCAGTGCCGAATCCTATAAAACACTGCGTACGAATTTGAAATTTTGCGGAGCAGATAAAAAGGTCATTGCAATAACAAGCTGCAGAGAGAGAGAAGGTAAGAGTACGGTCACATTGAATCTGGCTGTTTCTCTGGCAGAAGCGGGCGAGAAAGTATTATTGATCGACGCTGATTTAAGAAAATCCGTACTTGTGGGCAGAACAAAGGTAAGATCAGAAGTCAAGGGTCTGACGCAGTGCCTGTCGAGACAGGCGCCGCTGGTGGACGTTGTCTGTGCCACAAATATTAAGAACCTGTATATTATTTATGCCGGCCCGGTGCCACCGAATCCTGTAGAACTTCTGGGAAGCAAGCATTTCAAGGGAATGCTGAATTCTCTGAGAAAGGTTTATGATTATATACTGATCGATACGCCGCCACTGGGAAGTGTTATTGACAGTGCGGTTATTGCTCAGGAATGCGATGGCGCAGTCATTGTTTCTTCAGCGGGGACTGACAGCTATCGGATGGTGCGCCATGTGATGGATCAGCTTGGCAGAGCGAATTGCCCGGTGCTTGGGATGATTTTGAATAAAGTCGATATGTCTGCCATGGGTTATTATGGCAAATATTATGGTAAATACTATGGCAAGTATTATGGTAAGTACGGAAGTGAGGAAAAATAATGAAAAAAGCAGGAATTGGCCTCATGATCGTTGCCTGCCTGCTTTTGCTGGCAGCAACCGTACATATTGTTGTATCTGAAGACCGTACGGCCCCGGTGATCAAGTTTACGGATACCCGTATCAGCTATGGTGAAAATGATGACATTGACGTGCTGCTTGAAGGCGTCAACGCCATTGATGACCAGGATGGCGATGTTTCAGATACCCTGATTATTGATGGTATTTATGTCAATGACGATGGTACGACTGCAAAAGTCATCTATGCGGCCCGCGATAAGAAGAATAATATTGCAAAGGCCAGCCGTGAGATCGATTATATGGGCGGAAAGATCACAACGACATCCAGCATTAAGAAATTGGATGAGAGTGAACTGGGATCTCCGAATGAGACAGATACCCCGGAAAATAAAGAAACGGTATCGGCAGATGAGCCTGCGTCCGGGACAGAAACTGAAACAGAAGATCAGACTGAGAGCAGTGCAGAGACTGAATCTGAAACTGAGGAAACAGAAGATCTTCCGGAAGGCAGTCCTGTTATTAAGCTGAGCACGGATAAAGTGACAATTGAGAAGGGCGAATCTATTGATCAGCTTTCTTATGTGGAAAGTATCACCGATGATGAGGACGATACCAACACGCTTTGGAGACGAATCAGTATCACCGGCGATCAGTTGGACAGATATACGGCAGGTACTTATGAATTGATTTATTTTGTCATTGACACAGATGGCAATAAATCAAATGAAGCAAAGCTGACAATTACAGTTAAGTAATTGAAGCAGGTATATTGAGTTTTGGAATAATAGGAAATAATAAATAGAATTGGAATATGCGATTGGCATATGAATTTATAATATAATTCTGGGTTACAGTATAAGAGGAAAAACGATAAATGATCTTATGATCATTTATGGGATAAAACAAAAAAGTATATTTATTCAGACATGTTTTTTAATAAAACAAAAAATGCATTTAAAATTAACAAATGTGAATGCATAGAAAATGAAACAGTATTATAATAAATATACATTTTTTGCTTTTATAAAAAGGAGAAGATGCACAGTGGTCAGTGCTGAATTGATTAAAGAAACATTTCTTATCAGGAATCCGGAAGTCGTTCGTAAGCTGAGTGAGGTAACACGAATCCGACGCTGCGAAAAAGGGGAAATCATTTATGCCATTGGTGATATGCAGACAAACATTTATATTCTGTTGAATGGTATTGTTTACTGCTACTTTATCGATGAAATGCAGAGTATTATTACAGACTGCTTTGTCGTTGAAAGGGGTTATCCGGTCAACACTGAGAATCTTAAGCTGCCGTCAATGTTTACGGCACAGGCGTTGGTAAGGACGGAACTGCTGGAGATACCGGCAGACATAGCGTTTGACCTTATGAAGGAGTATCCTGAATTATTATGGGAATACATAAGATTCATGCAGATGGCTTTGGCATATCATTGGTATATATCCAATAAACGCATACACTATCCGGCCAAAAAAAGATATGAATGGTTAAGAAAGACATGGCCTGAAGTAGAACAGGTCGCCAGTAATCAACAGATTGCGTCTTTTTTAGGAATCCGGTCACAGTCTTTGAGCAGATTGCGTTATCTGAGTAGGAAGACGGCGAAAGAGGACACGGATCAGAATGATCGTAAAGGCGCTAAAGAAGATGGAGATGATTTAGAAGATGTGGATATTCTGGTGACACGGGATTTAAGATGGAATTACGCCCGGTTGAGTAAGGCGTTGAAAGAAGGTCAATATTATAATGCGGATGGGTTTTTAAAGCACCCTCATGATAAATTGACTGTTAAATTCAGGTAGTTAAAAAAAGGTATTGCAATAAAGAGCAAGTAGTATTAGAATAGTGTAGGTTCTCATGCAGTTTCCTAAAACATTTTCTTAAGAGGGTTGTTTAGGGTGATTTCTCAGGACGTTTAGAATTCTGTTTAAGATGGGGAGTATGAAAGCCATTTCATGAAGAAAAGGCTTGTGAGCAGAGGAATGTAAGGTATGAGGGATAAAAAACCATGCCGCAGGGAATAGAGG
>CAYURX010000201.1:0-4007 GCA_964447245.1 uncultured Coprococcus sp.
AGGCAAAGACGGTTAAAAAATAACAAAAGACTCCCCGGCTCGACATCGAGCCGGGGAGTGTGATTCTGTTAAAAAGGGCGATCTTAAATAAGGAAAGAAAAATTCTATTAGCAACAAACTAGCAACAAAATCGCCGCTAAAGCCGCATTTAGCGGTTAAAAATTTAAGAAAAGTATAAGAAATATGTAGGGGAATCGTCCTTGACAGATAGTGCAAAAAATTTTACAATAAAATACGTGGTACGTGGAATTTACTATGGTACGTGGAATTTACTACGTGAAATTTACGTGGAATTATGAAATTCATGGAATTTGCTCCCATTCCTTTGACAAACGGATCGGGGGCTGTTTTTTCTATATAAAATGGTCTGTGAATAAGCGAACCAAACGGATTTTTTTGATTTTTATCGATGATTGATGGACAGGGATGTAAGGACTGAATGATTTTTGACTACAGGAGGAAATAGAGATGCCGATTAAAATACAGGATGATTTGCCGGCTAAGTCGATTCTTGAGGATGAGCATATATTTGTGATGACGGAAACAAGGGCACTGTCGCAGGATATCCGTCCGCTGCAGATCGTGATTTTGAATCTGATGCCGACGAAGATAGAGACGGAGACGCAGATTTTGAGACGTTTATCCAATACGCCGCTGCAGATTGAGATTACGCTGCTGCAGACATCGACCCATGTGGCGAAGAATGTTTCTGAGGAACACATGATTGCGTTTTATCAGAATTTTGACCAGATCAGGGAAGAATACTATGACGGTATGATTATTACAGGCGCGCCGGTGGAGATGCTGCCTTATGAAGAAGTAGAATATTGGGATGAGCTCTGTGAGATTATGGAGTGGACGAAGACCCATGTGCATTCGACCTTTCATATTTGCTGGGGCGCTCAGGCGGCGCTGTATTATCATTACGGTATTCCGAAATATATTCTGGACAGGAAGGTGTCGGGCGTGTTTGCGCATACGGTTTTGAATAATAAGTCCAGGCTGTTCAGAGGTTTTGATGATACATTTTATGTGCCGCATTCACGTCATACGGAAGTGCGGGCGGAAGATATTGAAAAGGTACCGCAGCTTCGGATCATGGCGGCTTCAGAGGAGGCCGGTGTCTATGTGGTCGGCAGCACTGACGATTCGCAGTTTTTTGTGATGGGACACTCTGAATATGATGCGGATACTTTATCGAAGGAGTATTTCAGAGATGTGAATAAGGGCATGAATCCGGAAGTGCCGAAACATTACTTCCCGAATGATGACCCGTCACAGCCGCCGGTCATGAACTGGCGGGCGCACAGCCAGTGGCTGTATTCCAACTGGATGAATTATTTTGTTTATCAGACAACACCTTATGAATTGAAAAACGGTGTTTTTGTACCTGTAGATTAATCTGACAAAGCCCGTATACCGGGGCGGTTTTGTAAAGGATGGTTTTATGTCAGAAAAATATAGCGGTTTATCTCAATCGGAAGTCGCGCACCGGATCGAGGAAGGAAAGGTCAATACGACCAATAACAGTATATCCAAGACGAAAAAAGAGATATTTCGCGCCCACCTGTGTACATTTTTCAACTTTTTAAATATTTTTCTTGGAGCATTGGTACTTTCAACGGGACAGATCAAGAATCTGACTTTCCTTTTTACGATTATTGTCAATTCAATCATTGGTATCATACAGGAATTGAAGGTCAAGAGTCTGGTGGATCAATTGTCTGTAATCACAGCGTCAAAGGCGAAGGTGATTCGTGAGGGACGCAGAGAACAGATTGCGCTGGATGATCTGGTCATGGATGATATTATGGTGCTTGAGAGCGGTGATCAGATCGGCGCGGACTGCGTTGTTCTGGAAGGTCAGGGCATTGAAGTGAATGAATCCATGATCACCGGTGAATCGGTGGCTGTGAAAAAGCATGAAGGGGATCAGATGCTGTCCGGCAGTTATCTGGTGGCAGGCAGCGGCGTGGCCAGAGTCATCCACGTCGGCAGTGAAAATTACGCAACGATACTGGCAGCCAAGGCAAAGGACAAGAAACGGGCCACTTCAGAGATGCAGGATGCCATCAAACGGATCATCAAAATGGTCGGTTTCCTGATCGTTCCGGTCGGTATTTTGCTGTTTTTGTCCCAGAGAGCCATTGAGGGCACGACCATGTCTGATGCCATAGTCAATACGGTGGCAGGCGTCATTGGTATGATTCCGGAAGGACTGGTACTTCTGACCAGTGTATCCTTTATTCTTGGCGTTGGCCGTCTGGCCCGCAAGCAGGCCCTTGTTCAGGAAATGGAAGCAATCGAGGCGCTGGCCAGAGTGAACGTGCTTTGCCTGGATAAAACAGGAACGATCACAACCGGTGAGCTGGAAGTAGTTGAGGTTGTACCGTGTGGTGAGATGAGTGGAGAAGACATAAGAAGTGTGATGAATGAGATCACCTATGCTTTCAACGACGTGAATCCGACGCAGCAGGCGCTGATGAATTATTTTGAAAAAACATCTTTGTGGCAGACAACGGATCTGATACCGTTTTCTTCCGCAAGAAAATACCGTGCCATCGCTTTTGCGGGGCATGGCGCTTATGTGCTGGGTGCACCGGAATTTATTATCAAAAATGATGCCGGACTGCTTGAAAAGAGCGAAACTTATGCCAGACAGGGATACCGTGTTCTTTTGCTTGCCCAGACTGATGGAATTTCCAGTGAACAGGGAACGGTCGGTCATCCAAAGGCGGCGGCTTTTATTGTCATTTCTGATTGTGTGCGTGAAGAAGCGCCGTCCACTTTTGCGTATTTTGAAGCGCAGAATGTGGCGATCAAGGTCATTTCCGGTGATAATCCAGCGACAGTCTCACAGATTGCCGTGAAGGCGGGGCTTAAAACGGGTAATAAATATATTGATGCCACAACATTGCCGGAGAATTTTGAAGAACTGAAGAAAACAGTCAGGGATTATACGGTGTTCGGACGTGTAACACCGGAGCAGAAGCAGCGGATCATCAAGGCTTATCAGGCCAACAAATGTGTCGTTGGCATGGTCGGCGACGGCGTGAATGACGTTCTGGCGCTGAAGGACGCGGACTGTGGTATTGCCATGGCTGCGGGCAGTGATGCAGCCAAGCAGGTGGCCCATATTGTTCTGCTGGATTCTGATTTTGTTCATATGAAAGACATCGTCCGGGAAGGCCGTATGATCATTTCCAATATTGAGCGTGTGAGTGCGCTGTATCTGACCAAGACGATTTATTCAGTCTTGCTGAGTATTATTTTTATATTGCTTGGCAGGGCGTATCCGTTTGTGCCGATTCATCTGACGCTAATCAGTACGGTCGCCATCGGTATACCGAGTTTTATTCTCGCCTTAGAGCAGACAGAGACTGTCACTTCATCGGGATTTTTGAAGCATGTGCTGCGAATATCACTGCCGGGCGCACTGACGATGGTACTCAATATGCTGGTGATTCAGGGAATTTCCATGCTGCTTGGGTTTGATACGGATATGACATCCACCTATAATCTGATCGTGGCCGGGATGGTGAGCCTGATGGTTTTAATTAAAGTTTCCAGTCCGATGAATAAAATACGAAGCATACTCTGCAATGCTATGACGATCGCTTTTGTGGTCTGTGTGATTTTCCTTCCGGATTTATTCAGCATCAGCAGTGTCTTTAGCTGGCGGATGATCTTTATCGTGCCGATTATTATTCTGACTTATTACAGTATGAAATACTTGTCCGCAATTGTTCATTTTCTGCTGCGGAAACATATATAGAATGGTTATGCAATAAACAGGGACTACTGAGAAGTGTGACAGGGTAGACTCTGTTTATTTGTTAAATAAAAGAAAATGGTTTGTCTATACAGAATTTTGAAAATAGGATATAATAATAGAGAAAACAAAAATGGTGCTGGAGAGTTGGATATGAAAACCGTAAAAAGAGAGGTTACAAGAGAAGAATATAACATTCGGGATTATTTGGAACTTGAAGAAAAGGTGGAAGAAG
>CAYURX010000202.1:0-3938 GCA_964447245.1 uncultured Coprococcus sp.
CGGCGGCGGCTTTCAACAGGGGCCAGACCGGCATACTGTCCGGCTTTTAACAGCCTGTATAAACACTTAAAATCATCCGGCCAAAAATTATTAAAATAGGAATTGATGATTTCTGTCATGTGTCCTGTTCCCATCAGGACGGCGATGGATAGCAGCCGCCGTTTCGGCGTCCATCTCAAATCCCAGCTAAAATATGACCAGACCATGCCGCCCCATTGGCGTACGCTGTGCGCCGTACGCAATCTATCTTCCAAAGTTCCGGCATTTTCCGACAAAATCGCTGCCATCACCGCACTGCCGTTCCAGTGAACATCACTCTCAAAGAGCTGATCTTCCGCGATATCAAAACCGCCTTTTTGAAGCCACCCAACCGGATCATCGCCAAAACCACCGCCGCCTTCGGCCAGACAAAATACATCCCCATAGCTGTGTACCACGTCTACGACCCGCTGTTTGATGATCTGCCAGTCACAATTCAGATACCAGTTCACCGCATCCAGAATGATACCGTCAATGCCCGTATCCAGCCAAAACCGCAAAATGCGATCCGCATAATTCTGAAAATCAGGACTGGCCCAGTTGTATTGAGGCTCTGCGATCCCCTCCTGATGCCAGTAGCACCAGTAATAAGCGCCGGCCATCTCACTCCATTGCCAGAAACCCTCTTGTTTGAAATAAGCATTGCCTTCCTTTTCCAATGGTTCTGTACCCGTATCACTCCAGAGAAAGTAACGGCACTCCAGGCTGTCATTTTGCATGCGCCTGTCCCTGCAGACACTTTTCCAAAACTCGGAATAGCAATCCGCATATCCCAGATTCAGAAACACAATCACATGCAGGCCCCTTTGATGGCACGCTGTGACCAGTTCCCGAAACCCATCCATGTCGCTCCTCAGGCACTGATTCAGCCCAAAGTAATCCAATGGCCGCAGTCCCCACCAGGGTTCAAATCCGGCGCTTTTGTACGGCGCTGTTATCTGAATCGCCTGATAACCGCAATTGACAACATCATCCAGTTCCTGAATGATCTGACGAATAAAAACCTTATCCTCCGCCGGCATATACCGCTTCACAAAAACGCACCGATGCCACCAATGTTTTTGCATAACATCATTTCTCCTGTCTTGCCAGCAAATCGCTGAGTATATCATTCAGATTGTCCTCTTTCAGCACATCAGGGTACCTGCCCTCGAACTCAATCATTGTTTCCTTCGCTTTCTGCTCCTCGCTGGTATAGAATGCGTACAACGCATCCAAATCCTCCGATGCAAGAATGATTTTGATAACTTCCCTGGATTCTGAAGGCATATTATCCCAGCTATCGTACAGGTTCCTGACCGCCGCATCAATTCGCTCGAAGGTCAGCGGGTCATCGGCCTTCTGTTGATCTCGTAGAATACCTACAATATCGGAGATATCGTGTTTGTACTGCCGGTAGGCCATCAGCTTCATTGCCACCAGGTATTCCCCGGTGATAGTTCGCACTGTCACCACATTGGAAAATGTACGATAATACCTGGAGTAATGAACCAGTCGGGGCGTATAAGATTTTGTATTCTTAAAATCCTCGTTCAGCCAACCGTTTGGCAAGCCCATCGTATCCGTCACATAGTTAATTGCATCCTTCATGGAAGAAGATGCCTGAATCAATGCGTCTATATCATAGGTAGAGTCACGGAAACCGTAATTGATCAGAATGGACGCACCGCCAACCAAAGTAATTTCCGCAGATATAGCCTTGCCATTCAGTTTTCGGAACCGTTTCGCAACCTCTTTCAGATAAGTATCAAGATTTTCTTTTGTAATCGGTGCTTCAAAAGACATTTCGCACCTCGCTTTCTACGATATTGAAACGCAGAAACTCCGGGATGGCCGACCGGATACACGCTTCCTTGGGTGCATCCGAATGTAATACCTTACAAAGAATCATAACACTTGCAGGATACAAACGCTGCTGCAGCTTCGCAGAACGGATATCGTTGTAGTTTTTACAAATTGGGATGTTGTTCTCTCTGGACAAATAGTCTAGCATTGCCAGAAGGTAAAACGCCTCCGGGTACCATTTTTTGTCATACAGTTTACGAATTTGATTTGTCTTCAGCAATTCAATCACAAAAGAAATATCCCCCAAATCTTTCACTCGATGGCAGATATTGCTCTTGAACACCTCGAAAGAGGGCCGGCTGCGTTTTTCGTCCGCGCTCTGCACCGCAGATGCAATTAAGCTCTCCATGGACACATCAAGAGCTTTTGCGATCCTGTATATGGTCTCAGCGGAGCACTTCTCAATGTGTGTTTTCCCCGTGCAGATATCAGAAATCGTAGCCTGGGGTACGCCGCTTTCTTTCCACAGGCGATACTTGGTAATGTTTTTTTGTTCAAGAATCTCATTCAAGTGCATGATCATGCCTCCTCTCTCATAAACATTGTATCGGTATACCGAAGTGCTGTCAAGGGAATTTCCCGGTTTAGTAGTTATTCAATGGTTATTCAATCCGATATTATTGATTGTCATTTTTTCTGCCATATGCTACACTAAAAACACCGGCACGGCTTTTTCGGCCGCCTTCCGGATTATAGATCAAAGAAAAGACAGGAGGCCTTTACATGGCACATGTAAAAATTCAGTATAATGTTATGGATGCATTCTGTATGGATGTGTTTCAGAAGTTCGGCTTCACCAAAGACGAAAGCCGCATTATTTCAGATGTATTATTATTATCCGATGTTTACGGCATTGAATCCCATGGAGCGCAGCGGCTTGTCCGCTACCATAAGGGCATTGCCAGCGGTATGATCAAAGTACACGCCAAACCGGAAATTGTATTTGAGACGCCGGTTTCCGCCGTTGTGGACGGTCATGACGGCATGGGCCAGCTCATCGGGCATTTCAGTATGTCTCTGGCCATCAAAAAAGCTAAAGAATCCGGAATGGCCATCGTGACGGCCCGTGATTCCAACCATTACGGCATCGCCGGTTATTATGCCAAGATGGCCTGCGACGAAGGTCTGATCGGCATGTCTTTCACCAATTCCGAGGCCATCGTCGTACCGACCTTCGGCAAAAAAGCCATGCTCGGCACCAATCCGATCGCGATTTCCATGCCAGCCGAACCCTATCCGTTCTTCTTTGACGCATCCACAAGCGTTGTCACAAGAGGAAAATTTGAAATGTATAAAAAAGCTGAAAAAAACCTGCCGGACTGCTGGGGCCTTGATGCCAACGGACATCCGTGCACCACAGCCAGCGAAGTATTAACCAACATCGACCAAAAAGCCGGAGGCGGCATTATGCCGTTGGGCGGCGCCGAAGAATTGACGGGCAGCCATAAGGGTTACGGCTACGCCATGATCTGTGAGATTTTCAGTTCCATCCTTTCCATGGGCCTGACCTCCAATCACAGCATCCAAAACGGCAAAGGCGGCACCTGCCATGGCTTCATAGCCATCAATCCTGCCGCATTCGGTGATCCCGAAGCTATCAAAGGGCATCTTTCCACATTCCTTCAGGAACTGCGTGAATCACCAAAGGCGGACGGCAAGGACCGGATCTACACCCACGGCGAAAAAGAAATCCTGGCAACGGCCGACCGCATGAAAAACGGTCTGGATGTAGACACAAAAACACTGGATGAAATGAAAGACTTAAGCGACTATGTCGGCGCAGACTTCAACAGCTATTTCGCTGACGTCTATCAGATATAATAAAAAAATTCATCAATTATATATTCATAACACATAAAAACATGTAACAGTTCGGGCTCAGCCTGCTTGTTCCGGAAATTTCTGCAGACAATCACAAGTGAAACCCTTGAAAAACGCCGGTACTTGGTTTTCTGGAATGCAATGAACAGAAAACCTTAGTATCCGCTGCGTTTTTCAAGGACGCCATGGAAGTCGAAGAAGCAAGCTCCATCGGAGCGAAGCTGATTCGGTAA
>CAYURX010000203.1:0-3841 GCA_964447245.1 uncultured Coprococcus sp.
TATATTCAGGAAATGCTGGATGAAATGGGTGAGTCAACATGGCAGAATTAATTGAAAAAACATATGGTCAGGCACTGTTTGATCTGAGTCTTGAAGAAGACAAAGTCAATGCGTATGCCGATGAATTGATGATTATTAAAGATGCCATTGCAAAGAACCCGGAACTTCTGGTGCTGCTGAATCATCCCCGTATTTCCAGAGAGGATAAGATGCAGGTTATGAAGAATTGTCTGGAAGGCAGAGCTTCCGACAGCGTGACCGGTTTCTTTGTCACTGTTATTCAGGCAGGCAGACAGCAGTATATTCCGGGAATGATAGATTATTTTCTGGACGCAGTGAAGAAATATCAGCATATTGGCGTGGCAGATGTGACCAGTGCCTGTGCATTAAGTGATGTGCAGAAGGCGGCCGTAGAAAAACGGCTTTTAGAGACGACAGACAATGTCGCTTATGAGATCCACTATCATGTGGATCCGGAATTAATTGGGGGTATGGTGATCCGTATCGGTGACAAGGTTGCTGATAACAGTATTCGTACAAAGATCAATACCCTGACAAAGGCGTTATTAAACAGCTAACTAACAGCTAGAAAGAAGGTGCCAAAAGCTCCATGAATTTAAGACCTGAAGAAATTAGTTCAGTTATTAAAGAACAGATTAAGAGATATAAATCAGAACTTGAAGTATCGGATGTCGGTACAGTTGTTCAGGTAGCGGATGGTATTGCGCGTGTTCACGGCCTTGAGAATGCGATGCAGGGCGAACTTCTTGAATTTCCAGGTGAAGTCTATGGTATGGTCATGAACCTGGAAGAAGATAATGTCGGTGCAGTTTTACTTGGCAGCAGCAGAAATATCAATGAGGGCGATATCGTTAAGACAACGGGACGAGTTGTAGAGGTTCCGGTTGGCGACGCGATGATCGGGCGTGTTGTAAATGCCCTTGGTCAGCCGATCGACGGCAAAGGCCCGATTGAGACAACTGCGTTCCGTCAGATTGAAAGAGTTGCGCACGGCGTTATCGAGAGAAAATCCGTAGATACTCCGTTACAGACAGGTATCAAAGCGATTGATGCCATGATCCCGATCGGCCGCGGCCAGCGTGAGCTGATCATCGGTGACAGACAGACAGGTAAGACAGCCATCGCCATCGATACCATTATCAATCAAAAGGGCCAGGATGTGTTATGTATTTATGTAGCCATCGGCCAGAAACAATCAACCGTTTCTTCTATTGTACACACATTGGAATCCTTCGGCGCAATGGATTATACAGTTGTTGTTGCGGCAACAGCTTCTGAACTTGCGCCATTACAGTACATTGCGCCGTATTCAGGGTGCGCCATCGGTGAGGAATGGATGGAGCAGGGCAAGGATGTCCTGATCGTTTATGATGATTTAACCAAGCATGCCACCGCTTACCGTACACTTTCCTTACTGCTCCGCAGACCGCCAGGGCGTGAAGCTTATCCGGGCGATGTCTTCTACCTGCATTCAAGACTTCTGGAGCGTGCTTCCAGATTGTCCGAAGATCTGGGCGGCGGTTCACTGACAGCCCTTCCGATCATCGAGACACAGGCAGGCGACGTATCGGCTTATATTCCGACAAACGTTATTTCCATCACAGACGGACAGATCTATCTGGAAACAGAGATGTTTAACTCCGGTTTCAGACCGGCTATCAATGCAGGTCTTTCCGTAAGCCGAGTTGGTGGTGACGCACAGATCAAGGCCATGAAGAAGATCGCCGGCCCGATCCGTACAGAGCTGGCACAGTTCAGAGAACTGCAGTCCTTCTCACAGTTCGGTTCAGATCTGGATGCGGATACGATGCAGAATCTGGCCCAGGGCGAGAGAATCCAGCAGATTCTGAAGCAGCCGCAGTATCAGCCGATGCCGGTTGAAAAACAGGTTGTGATGATTTATGCCGTTACCCGTAAATATCTTCTGGATATTCCGGTTGACAGTGTGCTTGATTTTGAAAGAGGCCTGCTTGAATACATGGACGGCAAATATGCGGATGTCCTGAAAGGTATCCGTGAAGAAAAGGTCCTTACTGAAGAACTGGAAGCTGGTATCGTGCAGGCAATTACGGAGTACAAGAAGGTATTTCTGGATGAAAATAAGAGGTGATGACGAATGGCCTCAATGAGAGAGATTAAAAGACGTAAGACCAGTATTCAGAGTACAGCTCAGATCACCAAGGCCATGAAGCTGGTATCCACGGTCAAGTTCCAGAAGGCCAAGGGCAAGGCCGAGACGACGAAGCCATATTTCGACAAGATGTACGCAACGGTATCTTCGATTTTGTCGAAATCCGGTGGTATTCAGCATCGCTATCTTGTTCCGGGCGAATCTGAGAAAAAGGCTGTGATCGTGATCACATCCAATCGTGGACTTGCCGGCGGCTACAACAGCAATGTTGAAAAAGCTGTTCTGGGAGCCGGTTTTGATAAGGCGTCAGTGCAGCTCTATACGATTGGCCGTAAGGGCCGGGACAGCCTGTCCAAAAAGGGCTATGCTGTGGCAAAGGATTACGAAGGTGTGATCGAAACACCGACCTATCGCGCGGCGCAGGATATCGGCCGGGATGTGCTGGAAGCATTTACGAACGGCGAAGTGGGCGAGATCTGGATGGCCTATACATCCTTTAAGAATACAATTACCCATATTCCGAAGCTGATCAAGCTGCTGCCGGTGGATCTGCCTGAAGCAGAGGATGCCGACACAAAATCTGCAGACCGGCTGCTGCTCATGAATTTTGAGCCTGAGCCGGAAGAAGTACTGGATGCAGTCATTCCAAAGTATATGAACAGCCTGATCTATGGCGCAATGATGGAGGCCGTTGCTTCAGAAAACGGCGCCCGTATGACCGCCATGGACAATGCGACGAGCAATGCAGAGGAAATGATCAGTGATTTAACATTAAGCTATAACAGAGCAAGGCAGGGTGCGATCACGCAGGAGATCACGGAGATCGTATCCGGCTCGGAAGCACTTAAATAAAATAGAAGGGAGTGATAACAGCATATGGCAGAGAATAGTATTGGCAAAGTCACTCAGATTATCGGTGCGGTACTGGACATAAAATTTGCAGATGGAAATCTTCCTGAAATCAACGATGCCATCCGTATCACAAGAAAAAACGGCGCAGTGCTGACTGTTGAAGTGGCGCAGCATCTTGGCGATGATACGGTTCGCTGTATTGCCATGGGGCCGACGGATGGTCTTGTGCGCGGTATGGAAGCTGTCAGCACCGGAGCGCCGATTACAGTACCTGTAGGCGAAAAGACACTGGGACGTATCTTTAACGTTCTTGGTGAACCGATTGATAATAAAGAAGCGCCGGATGCTGAAGAATATTTACCGATTCACAGAAAGGCGCCTGCATTTGAAGATCTGTCTGATGACCAGGAGATCCTGGAGACAGGTATCAAGGTCGTTGACCTTCTGTGTCCTTATCAGAAGGGTGGTAAGATCGGTCTGTTCGGCGGTGCAGGCGTAGGTAAAACCGTTCTGATCCAGGAGCTGATCCGTAATATTGCCACAGAGCACGGCGGTTATTCCGTATTTGCCGGTGTTGGTGAGCGTACCCGTGAAGGTAACGATTTGTATCATGAAATGTCTGAGTCAGGCGTTATCAACAAGACGACCATGGTCTTTGGTCAGATGAATGAGCCGCCTGGTTCCAGAATGCGTGTCGGTCTGACCGGTTTGACAATGGCGGAGTATTTCCGTGACTGCGGCAAGGATGTGCTGCTGTTCATTGATAATATTTTCCGTTTCACCCAGGCTGGTTCTGAGGTATCCGCACTGCTGGGCCGTGTGCCGAGTGCCGTTGGT
>CAYURX010000204.1:0-3763 GCA_964447245.1 uncultured Coprococcus sp.
AATTGAAAAACCGGGCGCTCCGATTCCTTATAGCCTTGAAACGGTGCTGGTGCATATTGAGCGGTGCAGGCACAAAGCCTATATTGCCATCGGCAGTAATCTTGGTGACAGGAGAATGAATCTGGCGGCAGCCATACAACTGCTGGGGGCAAGTCCGGATGTCCGGGTCAAAAAGGAATCTCCCATTTATGAGACGGCCCCTTATGGCTATGTGGATCAGCCGGCTTTTCTCAACGGCTGTATTGAGATCGAGACGCTGAGAACACCGGAGGAATTACTGATACTGCTGCATGAAATTGAACTGAAACTGGGACGCAGGCGGGAAATGCGGTGGGGGCCAAGAACCATCGATCTGGATATTCTGTTTTATGATCAGCAGGTGATCGATACGCCTGATCTGCATATTCCCCATATTGATATGCAAAACAGAATGTTTGTGCTGAAGCCATTATCGGATATTGCCGGATATATCAGACATCCGGTTATCAATAAAACCGTTGATGAAATGCTGGGATATCTGGAAATCCACAGCAAAAAGTGATAAAATAGAAGAAAAAGAGAGAGAAAGTGCCATGGATTTAGGAATATTAAGAGATAAGATCGACGATATTGACAAAGAGATCGTCCGTCTTTTTGAGGAACGTATGAGTGTGTCGGAGGATGTGGCCCGCTTCAAGATCGAGCATGGCAAGCCGGTTTATGATGCCGTGCGGGAGAAGGCGAAGATCAGTCATTCAAAGGCGATGGCAACCAGTGAATTTAATGCCAATGGTGTGGAAGCACTGTTTAATCAGTTAATGGCCATCAGCAGGATCCGACAGTATGAATTGATTGCAGAGGCCAGAAAAGAGAACTTTGGCTTTCAGGAGATGGCAATAAAGAAAGAGGATGTCCGGGTGGTTTTCCAGGGAGTTGAAGGCGCCTACGGCCACCAGGCCATGCTTGGTTATTTTGGGGATGTGGTGGAGAATTATCATGTGCCGACTTTTGAAGATGTCATGAAGGAGGTACAGGAAGGGCGTGCCGATTACGGTGTGCTGCCGGTGGAGAATACGTCGACGGGTATTATTACGGATGTTTATGATCTGATGAATCAGTATGACAACTATATTGTGGGTGAATATGTGGTGAAGATCGAACATGCCCTTCTGGGGCTTCGCGGGGCCGATATCGGCCAGATCCGTACAGTTTATTCCCATCCGCAGGGACTGATGCAGTGCAGCCGTTTCCTCGATACGAAACCTGAGTGGGAGCAAGTCAGCCTCCAGAATACGGCAGTCAGCGCCAGGAAGGTGGTACTGGAGCAGGATGTGACCCAGGCGGCGATCGCCAGCCCCCAGGCGGCGGCTTATTATCAATTGTCAGTGCTTAAGCGCCATATCAGTGATAATGCCAATAATTCCACAAGATTTATTATTATCAAGAACAAAAAGGAATATGAGAGGAAGGCCGACGGTATCAGCATTACTTTTGAACTGGCTCATGAAACCGGCAGCCTGTATCATATTCTTGGATTTATTATTTATAACAATCTGAACATGACCAAGATCGAATCGCGTCCGATTCAGGGAGAAAAATGGCGTTACCGGTTTTTCATTGATTTTGACGGTAATCTTGGTGAGGCGGCCGTGCGTGATGCCTTAAAGGGCGTTGAGCAGGAGACCATTAATTTTAAGATACTTGGCAATTATATCAAAGCGGAATAAGAGGTGAGCGTATGGCTTACAAAATGTTTGCGGCCATCAATGTAGGGTCCGGTGAAGTGAGCATGAAAGTGTATGAGATCGCCAAAAAGACGGGAATCCGGGAGATTGATCATGTCCGGTATTATATCGAGCTTGGCAGCGACACGTACCGGAAGGGATATATTGAACATGATCTGGTACGTGAATTGTGCAGTGTGCTTGAACGGTTTTCATTGAAGCTGCAGGAATACAAAGTGGACAGTTATCTGGCCTATGGCGGCAGTGCCCTGCGGGAAGCGGCAAACTGTGATTTGATCGTTGACCAGATCAGAATCCGGACAGGGCTTGATGTGAAGACCATCAATAATGCGGAGCAGCGGTTCCTGCTGCTGAAATCAGTGGCCGGCGGCATGAATAATTTTGAAAAACTGATCCATGAAGGCGCGGCCATTGTGGATATGGGAGCGGGCAGCTTACAGATTACGGTTTATGATGCCGGGCAGCTGATCTTTACTCAGAATCTGAAGCTTGGTTCCCTGCGTATCAGGGAGATCCTTGCGGATCTTGAAGGACAGTCTACGAGTTTTGTGAATGTCATGGATGATTATATTGGCAATGATATTGATACCTTTGCCCGGTTGTTTATGCATGAGCACAAGGTCAGGCATATGATCGCTGTCGGTGAGGAGATGACTTCCATCATGCAGATCATTGGCAGTCATTCCGATAAAGATTATATGAAGAAGCAAAAGTTTGATGCCGTCTGTGACAGCGTCATGGCGGCAGGAACGGCCGAATTATCTGAGAAGTACAGTATGCCTTATGAACTGGCAACGCTGCTTAAACCGGCTATTATCGTCTATAGAAAGATCATTGAAGCCTCCGGCGCCGAAAAGATATGGGGCGCGGGTTCTGATCTGTGTGACGGTGTGGCGGCGGATTACGCGGAGAAGCATGAAAAGATCGAACCGGCCCATTATTTTTCGGGCGATATCGTTTCTTATGCCAGAAGCGTGGCAAAGCGCTATGATTCCAATGTTGACCATACAGGCAATGTGGAGAAACTGGCGCTGTCCATCTTTGACGGCATCAAAAAACAGGTGGGGCTTGGACAGCGGGAGCGGATGATCCTGCAATTATCATGTATCCTCCATGACTGCGGCAAATATGTCAATATGCTCAACAGTACACTGTACAGCTATGATATTGTCATGGCGACGGAGTTTATAGGACTGTCCGAGCAGGAGAAACGTATGATTGCTGATGTGATCAAATATAACTCCTGGCCGGAAGTTCCGGAAATCCATACGTTGACGGCGCCTCTTGACAGAAAAAATTATATCCGGATGCTGAAACTTTCGGCTATTTTACGGATTGCCAACGGCATGGACAGAAGTCACAGGCAGAAAATCAAAAAAATCAGTGTTTCATTGAAAGATAAAGAGCTGATGATCCGTGCGGATACGATTTATGACATCACATTAGAGCAGGGGATCATGGACAGCAAGGGGCATTTCTTTGAAGAAATCTATGGATTCAGCCCTGTCCTGAGACAGAAAAGGAGGTAGCGGACAATGAGTAATCCATATAATCGACCTGAGAATTTCAGAAACCGGGAACTGAGCTGGCTGGAATTTGATCATCGGGTTTTAAGCGAAGCAAGAGACAAGAATCTGCCGCTGTTTGAGCGATTGAAATTTTTGAGCATCACTTCCTCCAATCTGGATGAATTTTTCATGATCCGTGTGGCTTCTCTGAAGGATATGGTACATGCAGGCTATACGAAACCGGATATCGCCGGGATGAAGCCGCAGGAGCAGCTTGACCGGATCAGTGAAAAGACCCATGAATTGGTGAACCTTCAATATACGACTTATAACCGCTCATTTCAGCCGGCTCTTAAGCAGAATCATATAGTGATCATTGATCATTTTGAAGATCTGACCCCGGAACAGGCAGCTTTTGTGGATGACTATTTTATGAGGGATGTTTATCCGGTACTGACACCGATGGCTGTCGATTCGTCCAGGCCGTTTCCGCTGATCCGCAATAAGACATTGAATATCGGCGCGCTCATC
>CAYURX010000205.1:0-3763 GCA_964447245.1 uncultured Coprococcus sp.
GTTTATTAACAGTTATGCCGGAAAAGCCTGCGCAAAAACAGGCAATAAGCCGGGTGTGACAAAGGGCAAACAATGGATCAAGCTGAATAAAAGCGTGGAACTGCTCGATACGCCGGGGATTCTCTGGCCGAAGTTTGAAGACCAGTCGGTGGGGCGGAAACTGGCCATGTCCGGGTCCATTAAGGATGATATTTTAAATATAACGGAACTGGCGGTTGAATTGGTGAAGTTCATCAGAGAGACTTATCCGGGAGTATTGGCAGGCCGTTATCAGATAGAAGAACAGGAAGACGCGGTGGCGATGCTGTCGGATATTGCTGTTGCAAAATGCTGCCTGATGAAGGGCGGGCTGCCGGATATTGATAAGGCGGCGGCCATGGTGATGGATGATTTCAGGAATCTGCGGCTGGGACGGCTGACGCTTGAAATGCCCGAAGGTGTTTGATCTCAGCATCTGTTACCCTGGTGTCTATTAGAAAAAGGTGAAAGATTTTGAACGAAGAAAAAATAGCAGTAATACAGGAGAAATTTCGGAGTGCTTCATTAGAAATGCTTCCGGCCCTGATGGCGGATTATGCGGATGACAAGCGTGCGGGTGTGGTGAAGCTGGTTCAAAGCGGCGCCAAAAAACTGGCCGCTTATGAACGGGAACTGCAAAGAGTTCAGGCAATGCTTTGCTATGAGCGGGAATATGCGTCTTATCATGCCATCTGTGGGATCGATGAGGCCGGACGGGGACCCCTTGCGGGCCCTGTTGTGGCGGCAGCCGTGATCCTTGATGTGAATTGCCCGATCCTTGATGTGAATGATTCCAAGCAGCTTTCAGAAAAGAAGCGGGAAGCGCTGTACGATGTGATCATGGAGAAGGCCGTCAGTGTGGGGGTCGGTATGGCCAGCCCGGAAGTGATTGACGAGATCAATATTTTGCAGGCGGATTATGCGGCCATGCGTGAAGCGGTCAGCAAGCTGAATCCGCAGCCGGATCTACTGCTCAATGACGCCGTAACCATACCGGAGGTGCGCGTGCGGCAGGTTCCGATCATCAAGGGGGACGCCAAAAGCCTTTCCATTGCGGCGGCCAGCATCATCGCCAAAGTGACAAGGGACCGGATGATGCGGGAATATGACCGTCTGTTTCCTGAATATGGTTTTGCGAAAAATAAGGGATACGGGACGGCGGAGCATATTGAAGCTTTGAAGGCTTTCGGCCCTTCACCGATACATAGAAGGAGTTTTATACAGCATTTTATTTAGCGGGCTTAACGGAGGAATGATATGAATAATGTCCTGAAAGGCCATTATTATGAAGATATGGCCGTCGAATATCTGCGTGAGATGGGTTACTGCATTCTGGCGCGGAATTACCGGTGCCGCGGGGCGGAGATCGATATTATTGCCAAAGATAAAATGTATCTGGCCTTTATCGAGGTCAAATACAGAAAAAATGCAGACTGGCAGCATCCTCTGGAAGCTGTTGATGCCAATAAACAGAAACATATATGCAAAGCGGCGCTTGATTATATGCATACCCATCGCTATGGGGCGCAGCAGCCGTGCCGTTTTGATGTTGTTGCGATTATAAATGAGAAACCGACTTTATATAAAGACGCATTTGATTTTCAATCTGGGAAAGGATGGTAGCATGTTTCAGGCAGGAACAACCGAACTGATGGAAAAAAACGGGGTTCCGTTTATACAATTTAAAAATCTTTCAGCCACAGGCGTTGTGCGCCATGGCTTTTCTACAAGGCTCGGCGGTGTCAGCAAGGGGATTTTTACATCAATGAACCTGAATTTTAAACGTGGCGATGACCCGGAAGATGTCATGGAGAATTACCGGCGCATAGCAAAGGCACTGGAGGTCCGGGTTGAAGATATGGTATTGTCTGATCAGACCCATACGACCAATGTCCGCGTCGTCATGGAAGCGGACAGGGGGAAGGGCATAATAAAGCCGCAGGATTACACCGATGTGGATGGCATGATCACCAATGTGCCGGGGCTTGTGCTGGTGACTTCCTACGCAGATTGTGTGCCGCTGTATTTTGTGGATCCTGTGAAGCGTGTCATTGGCCTGTCCCATTCAGGATGGAAGGGCACCGTGGGACATATGGGCGCCCGGACCGTTGAGCAGATGCATTCGGTCTTCGGATGCGAACCTTCAGATCTGGTTGCGGCCATCGGGCCGTCCATCTGCCAGTCCTGCTATGAAGTGAGCGAGGATGTGGCCGATGCTTTCCGGCAGGCATTTACGCCGTCTCAGGCGGAGACTGTTTTACTTGACAAAGGCAATGGCAAATATCAGTTGGATTTGTGGAAAGTCAACTGGTATGTGCTCACGGACAGCGGCCTGCTGCCGGAAAATATTGCCGTCACGGATATTTGTACGGCCTGCCGTCCGGATCTTCTCTGGTCCCACAGGAAGACCCATGGACAGAGGGGCGGCCTGTCAGCGTTTTTACAGCTTAAAGATGGGAGAGAATCAGCGTGAAAAAGCATCTGCATGTCATCAAATCAATAGAACCCGGCAGTATTGCCGAGGAGATGGAACTGACGCCCGGCGATACGGTGCTGGCCATCAACGGACAGGACATAGAGGATGTTTTTGATTATCATTATCTTGTCAATGATGAATATATTGAAATGCTTGTCCGAACGGCTGACGGGGAAGAACTGCTGCTGGAAATTGAAAAAGATTATGACGAGGATCTGGGGATCACCTTTGATTCCAGCCTGATGGACGATTATCGATCCTGCAGCAATCAATGCATTTTCTGTTTCATCGACCAGCTGCCAGAGGGTATGCGTGAAACCATGTATTTCAAGGACGATGATTCGAGACTTTCCTTCCTTCAGGGCAATTATATTACCATGACCAATATGAAGGACGCGGCACTGGACCGCATCATCCGTTATAAGCTGGAGCCAATTAATATTTCCGTGCATACGACGAATCCCGGGCTTCGGTGTAAAATGCTGCACAATCGTTTCGCTGGGAAGATCATGGATCAGCTCCGGAAGCTGTATGACGGCGGGATCATCATGAATGCCCAGATCGTTCTCTGCAAGCATGAGAATGACGGGGAAGAACTGGAGCGCACCATTCGGGATCTGGTGAAATTCATACCGAATATGGAGAGCGTTTCGGTTGTCCCCGTGGGATTATCGGCCCACAGGGAGGGCCTTTATCCGCTGGAACCGTTTGAGGCCAAGGATGCCAGGTCGGTCATTGCCTGTATTGAAAAATGGCAGAAGATTTTATATGAAGAATATGGCACCCATTTTATTCATGCGTCCGACGAGTGGTATTTGCTGGCCGGGTATGAGATGCCGGAGGAAGACCGTTATGACGGTTATCTGCAGCTTGAAAATGGCGTTGGGATGCTCCGGCTTCTGATGGAGGAATTTCAGGAGGCGCTGGATGCGGTTCCGGGAGACGGGCGGAAACGGCATGTAACCATTGCCACAGGGCGAAGCGCCGCCGGTTATATCCGTCGTCTTGCCGGAAAATTTTGTGAGAAATTTGAGCATGTGACAGTTGATGTGTATGAAATCATCAACTACTTTTTCGGGGAACGGATCACCGTATCCGGTTTGATGACCGGGCAGGATATTATCGGGCAGCTAAAGGACAAGCCTCTCGGAGAAGAATTGCTGCTGCCGGTGAATGTGCTGCGCAGCGGAGAACAGACATTACTTGACGATCTGACGGTACAGGATATTGAAAAAGCTTTACAAATTCCGATTTCAATTGTACAATCAA
>CAYURX010000206.1:0-3684 GCA_964447245.1 uncultured Coprococcus sp.
CACATTGATGCCGGCTGATTTCAGGATCGGTATGGCCCGAAGCGCCGCCTTTTGTCCCGCGCCGTCACTGTCATAGGCCAGCCGCACTTCCTGGGTATATCGTTTCAGCAGCAGGCCGTGCTGCGTGGTAAACGCTGTCCCCAAAGACGCCACCGCATTGGTAAAACCGGCCTGATGCATGGCGATCACATCCATATAGCCCTCACAGATGATCATGTAGGATTTTCTGGATGTCCGCGCATAGTTGAGACCATACAAATTCCGGCTCTTGTCAAACAGCAGGGTCTCCGGCGAATTCAAATATTTCGGCGTTCCGTCTCCCATGACACGCCCGCCAAAACCAATCACTTTATTGTTCACATCCATGATCGGGAACATGACACGGTTCCAGAATTTGTCATGGGCGCCCCGCTTCTCGTCAAAGGACACAAGCCCCGTTTCCCGCAGCAATTCATCCTGATAACCTTTTTTCTTTAAAAACAAATACAGGTCATTGCTGTATTTGCTGGCATAGCCCAACCCAAAACGCACCTGCGTCTCTTTGCTCAGCGCCCGCCCGTCAAGATACTCTCTGGCCTGCTGCCCCTGGTCGCTGCCCAGCTGATAGTAAAAATAACGCGCCGCCAGTTTATTAATTTCCAGCAATTGCTGACGTTTGTTTCTGGACTTTTTCTGCTCCTCAGTCAGTTCCGCCTCCGGCAGTGCCATCCCGGCCCGTTCAGCCAGTGTCTTCATGGCCTCCGTAAAGGTCTGATTCTCATATTCCATAATAAAGGTAAAGACATTGCCGCCCGCCCCGCAGCCAAAGCAATAATACATCTGCTTATTGGGACTCACCGAAAAAGACGGCGATTTCTCATTATGAAAGGGACACAACCCAAAATAGGAACTGCCCTTCTTCTGTAAACGGACATAGCTTCCGATCACATCGACAATATTATTGCGGCTTCTGACCTCCTCAATCAGTTCATCGGGATAATACATTTTCGTCACGCCCTTCCGGTAAATCTTCCCTCTGATCGATCTTCCATCTAGTAGATCTTCCATGCTTTCGGAACATATAATTCCTCATAAATTTCTATTGTATACTGGTCTGTCATGCCTGAAATATAGTCACAGACCACCTGCTCTTTGCTGCATCCCAGCGTACGCATGAGCCGCTGATACTCTGCAGGCATCTGTTCAGGATATTTCAGATAATGCTCATACAAGACCCGAAGCAGATTCTGTGCCTTCGCCTCCTGATCCTTGGCCTTCGGATTCGTATAAACATTGGCAAACATATATTTTCTCAGGCCGAGCATCGCCGCCTCCACTGATTCGGACATCCTGATATCCGGCTGGTCCAGACTATTGTAAATCACATCATGCACCAGTGTGTTCAGTCGTTCTCTTGTACTGTTTCCAAGGATATCCGTATAACATGACGGCAGTTCAGCTTCTGTAATAATCATTCCCCGGATGGCATCGTCAATATCATGATTGATATAGGCGATCTTGTCCGCCAGCCGGACGATCTTCCCTTCAAGGGTAAACGGCATCCTGGACGTGGAGTGATTGAGCATCCCGTCCCGCACCTCTTTTGTCAGATTCAGCCCGCGGCCATCCTTTTCCAGAACTTCCACCACACGGACGCTCTGCTCATAATGCTTAAACCCGCACGGGCAGATTTCATTGAGCACCGCTTCCCCGGCATGGCCAAAAGGCGCATGGCCAAGATCATGACCCAGGGCTATGGCCTCCGTTAAATCTTCATTCAGTCTCAGGGCTCTGGCAATGGTTCTGGCAATCTGTGATACTTCCAGCGTATGCGTCAGTCTTGTCCTGTAATGATCGCCTTTCGGAGCCAGAAAGACCTGGGTTTTATGTTTCATTCTCCGGAACGCTTTTGAATGAAGTATCCTGTCCCTGTCCCTTTGATAAACAGGGCGGATATCACAGGGCGCCTCCTCCCTGTCACGTCCCGCCGATTCACTGCTCAAAGACGCATAACGGCTCAATGAATGTCTCTCCCATGTTTCCTGAGCTTCTCTGATACTCATACAAAAACCCCCTTCCAGAATGTGATTACTGTTCTTTTAAATAAGCTTTTAATACTTTTAAATGAGCGGTGGATACCGGCAGTCTTTCGACCTCCTCCGGCAGATAAAGATGTTTCTCATTCTCATATCCGGACTGTAAAGAATTTTCCTCAAGCTGCGCGCTATAAACATGCATCCGCCATTCCCGATGGGTAAAAATATGGCGTATATCCCTGATATAAGCTGTCAGCCGCAGCCGCAGTCCATACTGCTCATAGAAATGCTGTTCAAATTCCGACGGTGTATCGCACTCATACTGGACAAAACCATACAGATTCTCAAGCATCCCTCCCTCATTTTGTACCATGAAATATCTGCTGCCATCCCTGATCACCACGGTCATATATTCATTCACAGATTTATTCACTTTTTTAATATTGACGGGCAGCCGCCCCGCCGTTCCTTTATGGCAGCCCTCACATAAAGACGCGATCGGGCATTCCCCACATTTCGGTTTGGACGGCGTACAGATCATGGCCCCTATATCCATCATGCCCTGATTAAAGTCCGAAGGATCCGCATAAGCGATGATCGTATCCATGATGCGGCCAAATTCATTTTTTGTTTTCTGTAAAGCAATATTGTCCTCACGGTTGCATACTCTCGCAATGATCCGCAGGGTATTGCCGTCCACAACGCCCTTTGGAATACCATAGGCAATACTGGCAATAGCGCTGGCCGTATACATCCCGACGCCTTTCAGACCTATAAGATCCTCATATGTATCCGGGAAACGGCCGCCATACTCTGTGACGATCATCTGTGCCGCCTCTTTTAAATGACCGGCTCTCCGGTAATAGCCGAGTCCCTCCCAAAGTTTGTAAACATCCTGCAGATCCGCCCCGGCCAGTGCCTCCACCGTGGGCAGTTCGTGAATAAACCGCTCATAATATGGCTTCACTGTCTCCACCTGAGTCTGCTGCAGCATGATCTCACTGATCCATATAGCATAAGGATTCCTCGTCCGGCGCCATGGCAGATCCCGCCCATGGGCCTTGTACCAGGCTGTCACACGCCCGGCCATCTCCGGCCAGGTATCTTTTGAATCCATAGCATTCTTCATCCTTTCATTCTTTTGCACGCATCTGCCTTCTATTATATCAGGAATATGTCTGTGATGCCAGTAAAATAAAAATGTATCTGAATACAAAAGCAGTTCAGCTTACAGCAGTTTGAAGCACAATACGGCAGTTTCCATTGCGCATATCCAAATTGCAGAAGCTGAACTGCTTTCACAGAACGATTCAACTACAAATATTGATTCAAATATTCCTCATTCATCGGAAGCCGCCCTGCAGCCTCCTCCATTACAGCTTTCGCAGGAACACCCGCTGCAGCCATTGCAGCCCTGCCCGCTTTTTCGCTTTCTGATCTCACCGCGTATCAAACAGACTGTACAATACAATGCCTGCGCCTATGATCATCGTCCACATAACACTCACCTATCCTATCATCAGACCTATATGGTACACAATCAATGCCATCACCCAGGCCACGCCAAGCTGCAGCAGGACGGAGATTCCGGCCCATTTCCATGACTTTGTTTCACTCTTTATGGTGCCGATGGTCGCCGCGCACGGGATATACAGCAGGCAGAATAACG
>CAYURX010000207.1:0-3669 GCA_964447245.1 uncultured Coprococcus sp.
CATCTTTCATCAGGGTGATCTGATGCTGTTCCAGCGCTTCAACGATCTGATTGACATTTGTCTCAGCTTTGGCGTACTTCGTCTTCATCGCCGTCAGTTTATTGACATTCTTCTTGAATAAACCAAGAAATCCCTTTTCTTCTTCCTCGACATCAAAGCTTTTCAGCTCCGTCACAACGCCCGAGATCATATCGCCCACTTCGCCCAGATCCTTCGTTCTGACATTCTCCAACGCCTTCTCCGAGAATGTGGCCACCTTCTGCTGGGCTCCGGCGCCATACTGCAGGACCTGAGTTGAATTGGTAATGTCGATCTGACTGGCGAAATCTTTCACCATTTTCTTTTCCTGCTCTGTGAGCATACTGTCATCATAATCCGCCGACTGTGCCGGCACCTGCTCCGTCTTAACCTCAGCAGGCGTCATGGGTTCCTCCTTAAACGGCTCAAATGTCAGTGTCGGTGTCTCTGCAAGTTTTACTTCGCTCATTGAATATCCCCCTTAATTCTCAATATCAAAATGTTTATTTGTCAGGCCTTCCTGTGCAAACATTGTCTCCAGCACCGAAATATCCGTACTGATATCCATCGCCGCATCTTCAAAGAAACTGTCTAAAAGCTTCTCATAAGCCAGATTAATTGTATCCAGAGTTTTCTCAATATCTGCCTTCGACTTGCGGATATTCTCACCCTCCACCGGCTGCGCGTCCAGCTCCTGGTAAGTCTGCACCAGTTTCAGGGTCGTCGGCATATAATAATTCATAAATTTGCGAAGCTTCGGCAATTGATCCGGCTTCTGCTTCAGCACCTCAAATATCTTTCCGATCAGTGATTCAAGCCGGAAAAGCTTGTTCGAAATCTCCACACCCGGTATGGCATCATTCGCCCTGCGGATCTGCTCAATATACCGGTTGCCTTCTTCTATCGCTTTGATCAGTTCAGGATCATTGATCCCATCCGATGAGAAAGCCTGCGGATCACCCTTCTGAACCTTCTGCGCCTTCTGTTCCTCCAGCATCCGCTCCCTGTAAGCGGCCTGCGTCTTCAAATACTGCTGGTAAGTCTCATCATCCAGCATCAGACATGTCTTATTCATATCCATATGTCCGTTTGGGAAAGCCCGGCTTTCGATCATTTTCTGCAGATCCCTGACAACAAAAGGTTCAGACTTGCCCACAGCCGCCGCCAGTTCCTTCACCTGACAATAAGTTCGCTTTCCAAGTACACTCACATAGGAACGGAAACGCTTCGCCCGCTTTCTGAGTGAAGTTCCTTTCCACAAAACCGCCGCCGAAATGGCCAGCAGCGGAGCAAGACTTGCCAGCGTTACATTCACCGCAAAATCCATTCCCGGAATCACCTGTCCAAGCAGCAGCATCGTCACCACTGCGAAGCCAAAAATGCCGGTAAAGATGCCGCCGACAGCCGTGCAGACTGTTCCTGACACCGCTCCCGGAGGATTACGCACATATAAAGGCCGTGCAGTCACAGATGTACTCTGCCCGCTCTGCTTTTCCGGCTGGCGTCTGTTATTCCCATAATGATAACGGACATCCGGGCGGGTTCGCGTTTTCTCCGTCCTCTGTGCAGTTTTTTCCGGCCGTTCTGCCGGTTTTGCCGGTTCTATATTCAATTCTTCAAAGACAGACTGTATGGAACTTCTCATATTCCTGTTCAGCATCTCAAAATCCATGGAATTGACCGCGTCTTCTACAAATGACTGTATCTTTTCTCCCATATTGGAATAGTCCTGTTCTGGCATATTTATCCCTCCATTATTCGCTATGTATGATTATACCTCATTTCACCCCAAAAAGGAAGAATTTATCTAAAACTTACATAAGGCTACCTCCAAAAATATTATCCATATTTTTTGAAGATAGCCTCACAATTCCACAAAATTCTTTATTGAGACAGGAACAAATATAAAACAACCGCAACCATACCGATACTGAACATGAGCAAGCTGAAGGAAACGCTGGCCACAATAATACGGTTGGCATCTTTAATCATCCGTTCACGTTCTGCAAAGCGCAGGATATAGTCGCGTTTGTGCGGATGCTTTTTGTAGACTGTCTTATTGAGCCACAACGCCACTGTATTGAAAATCGTCCCAATCACGTAAGCCAGTTTGTAGCCGGTCGGCGGCACCTTGCCGCCGTGAAGCTGCCGGTGGGTCGTCTTTCTTGCCAGCAGGATCAGGCTGTCCAGCAGGAAATCCATACATCTGCAGAAAAATGCCGCAATCGCAGGCAGTATAACCATAACGATCGGATTGTACACTAATTCCAGCAGATCCAGATGTTTTGGCCAGCGGTCCGCGTAAACTGTCGTCCCGGCCTTTGTTTTCACAAGCATCCATCCACGGATAATGACAACATAGATCAATGCACCAATGGCAATGGAATAAAGACCGCCCTTTATATTCACCCATGAAAAATAATGTACCGCATGGGCCGGCGCTTCACCGTACATAAAGCCCTGTCCCATATCCGCCAGTCTGTCAAGGGTCAGATTCGGCAGCATTCCGAGCACCGGAAGCACCGTTGCCGTGATGAGCAGAACAGCACCCGTTACCTTATTGCAGTAATGCTGCTTTGCGTCAAAAGCTTCCTGCACCTTCGGATCGTTATTTTTCTCAATAAATAAAGCAATGAACAATTTCGTCATATAAGCCACCGTCATGGCGCCCGTGACGATAAACAGCCATTCAATCACCTTAAACATTCCTGCGGCCCCTGCCCCTGAAGCAAACGCAAAGGTCGCTCCGGCATGCCCTTCTTCAATCAGCGCAATATATTCCACAATACTTTCATGGATCAGCGTCTTGCTGATATAACCGTTGAAAAGCGGAATACCGCCGATACCAAGAGAGCCCATCAGGAAAGTATATAACAGCAGCGGCTTTTTGCGTCCAAATCCCCTGATCTCGTTTAAGTTCAGCTTGTGCAGATTCATGACCACAACACCGGCTGCCATAAAGAGTACCAGTTTCAAATTCGAATGGTTGAACATATGCAGCATCGTACCTCTGACAGCCAGCGCATTTTCATGCCCCAAAAGCCCCTGCATACCGATGCCGACAAAGATAAAGCCAAGCTGCGACATGGAAGAACAGGCCAGCGTCCGTTTCAGATCCATGGAAAATACAGCCAGTATACCGCCGACCAGCATGGTGACCACGCCGAACATTAAAATTGCAAATCCCCAGTAGCCATTATGCAAAAAGATATTGGCTGAAATCACAATGACTCCGAAGATACCGGTTTTTGTAATAATACCGGACAGCAGCGCACTGGCCGGAGCCGGAGCCACCGGATGGGCCATTGGCAGCCAGACATGCAGTGGATACATACCGGCCTTTGCACCAAATCCAAACAGAATACAACCGCCGCACACATAGAGCCACGTACTGTGCTCTGCAAATAACGTCTGGCAAACCGGAAGCAATTCCTCAATTGTGAGTGTTCCTGCCACATGATAGAGCATGAAAAGTCCCATCAGTGTCACCATACCGCCGATCACTGCCACCGCTAAATAGACCGCGCCTGCATACATGGCCTCTTTCTTTTCATCATGTACGACACATACATAAGAAGCCATGGACATCATTTCAAAGAACACAAATGTTGTGAATAAGTCATCCGACAAAAATACACCCATGGTAGCGCC
>CAYURX010000208.1:0-3579 GCA_964447245.1 uncultured Coprococcus sp.
GTCATAGACCATGATCTTCTGTTCATTTTCATTGACAAGGCCATAGGCAAGAGCTGCTGCTGTCGGCTCGTTGATGATACGCTTAACATCAAGACCGGCGATCTTACCGGCATCCTTTGTTGCCTGTCTCTGAGCATCATTGAAGTAAGCCGGTACTGTAATAACAGCTTCGGATACTTTTTCACCAAGGTAGCTTTCAGCGTCAGCTTTCAGTTTCTGAAGCACCATCGCTGAAATTTCCTGCGGTGAATATTTCTTACCCTCAATGTTCACTCTGTAATCAGAACCCATATGTCTCTTAATAGAAGAAATTGTATTGTCCGCATTTGTAACGGCCTGACGCTTTGCAGGTTCACCGACAAGTCTCTCGCCTGTCTTCGTAAATGCCACAACGGACGGTGTTGTTCTTGCACCTTCTGTATTGGCGATGACAACCGGCTTGCCGCCTTCCATAACTGCTACACATGAATTTGTTGTTCCCAAATCGATACCAATGATTTTACTCATAATATTTGCCTCCTGTAAATAATCAATATATGTTAAAATGTTGTCTGCGTGTTATTCGGCCACCATGACCATGCTGTGTCTGATGACTCTGTCTTTGTATTTGTAGCCCTTCTGAAGTTCCTGAATCACGATGCCGGATTCATATTCTTCGCTTGGCTGCTGCATGACGGCGTTGTGAAGCATCGGATCAAATTCCTTGCCCTGGGCTTCGATCACGGTCACACCTGCGTCTTCAAGTACCTTTGTCAACTGCTTGTAAATCATCTCGATGCCCTGTGCAAAGGATGATGCCTTGTCAGCTTCGCTCATGGCACTCAAACCGCGCTCAAAATTATCAACGACCGGAAGGATCTTCACAATGAAATCAGATGCGCCGATCTCATAATTCTGGATCTTCTCTTTGTCGGTACGTTTTCTGTAATTGTCAAACTCCGCCATCTGGCGCATCAGTCTGTCCTTCAGTTCTTCAATCTCGATGTCTTTCTTATCTTTCTTGTCCTTTTTGAAGAACTTCGGCTTCTTGTCGGATGATTGCTCATCCGCTTCTGCTGTATCTTCAGCTCCGGCTTCCTCAGACGTTTCCTCTGTCTCTGCGGATGCCTCCGGCTCAGAAGCTTCAGCCGCTTTTTCTTCTTCTGTCTGAACCTCCTGTTCTTCCATCTGCTGCTCTAAATCTTTATTTTCATGATTTTCTGCCAAGTCCTGTCACCTCTTTATTCATTCTGATTTCCATTTTTATCTTTTTTGAAAATCGCATCCAGTTGTGTCATCACTGTTTCCAGATTATTCACAACCTTTTTATAATCCATGCGCTTCGGCCCGATAATGCCTATCGTGCCCTGAACGCCTTCTTCCAATTCATAAGTGGCTGTTACAATACTGCAGTCCTTCATGGACTGTACCGGCGATTCTGAACCGATATAAACCTGTATGCCATGCTTCTCCTCGCTGCCGTCACCGGCAATCAGTTCTGTCAATCCCTGCTTCTCCTCAAGGGCATATAAAAGCTGTCCCGCCTTATCCCTGTCGCCAAGCTCAGGATATTTCAAAAGATTCGTCGTACCGCTCGTATAGATCTCGGTATCATCCTCCTCCTGAATCGCGTCCACTACTGCATCGATCAGTTCATTGATGATCTGTCTGTGGCTGCCGGCCTGCCGCTTCATTGTCTGGATCAGCTCCATGTTGATCTCCTGAAGGCTCAGCCCCTGCAGGTAAGTATTCAACAGAAGATTCAGCTTCACAACTTCTTCCCTGTCGACCGGCTCATCGATGCGGATCAGCTTGTTCTTGATCATATTGCCATCCAGCATCATAACCGCCAGTAACTGTTCTTCATCGACCTGCGTCAGTTGAATGAACTTCAATTTGTTCCTGCGGCTCTGAGGCGCTGTAATCAGAGATGCATAATTCGTATTGGTTGCCAGCATCCGCACGACCTGCTTCAAAATCTGTTCCAGCTTATCCACTTTCTGAACCATCATCTCATTCTCTCTGACAACCTCCTCATTCTTCACCTTCATCAGGTTGTCAACATAGAAACGATAGCCTTTATCAGAAGGAATACGGCCCGCCGATGTATGCGGCTGAAGAATATAACCCATATCCTCCAGATCCGACATCTCATTCCTGATCGTCGCCGAACTGAGTTTCAAATCGGTGAATCTGGAAATCGTCCGTGATCCAACCGGCTCACCCGTTTCAAGATACGTCTGTATAATCGCATTCAAAATCTTGATCTTTCGTTCATCCAGTTCCATCCGATTCCTCACTTCTTTTTGTGTTGTTAGCACTCATCGAATCAGAGTGCTAACATCTTCTGTACATAAAAATAGCACCATCCCGAATATTTGTCAAGGGGGATAATGCTATTTTTTCAATTTTATTTGACAGTTCAGTCGTTGTTTAATTGAACGGAATTTCTGATAGTCATCACCGTAAAACACGCTCTCGCTCCGTGAAAAACGCAGCGGACACTAAGACTTTTATGAATACTGTGGAAACATCGAATCAGCTTCGTGCTGACAGCACTTGCTTCTTCGGTTTCCACAAGTATCTAAAAGTCAAGTGCCGGCGTTTTTCAAGGGTTTTACTTGTGATGATCTACAGAAAATTCCGTAATTATATAGGCTGAGACTGAACTGTTTCAAGAACCATTACCATTGTTATTTGACTTTATATCTCAAAATTGTTTTCAGTTGTTCTGCCTTTACTCTGCCCGGATTGCCAAGATAAATCTCTCGATGGCGATCTGATAAACGCTGCAGTCCGTTTTCTTTTGCAAACCTGTCCATTTTCGCAAAAGTGGCCGGTTCACTGTCATAAGATCCAGTATGCAGGATCTGCACACACTTTCCGTCACATATTCTATCAAAAAAGATTTCCTCATACAAAGGATTTGGCTTTTTGTCTTTGACTCTTTCTAATGCGGCCTCTACCATTTCCATTGTAATAAAATCCGGCTGCCGTATCATAATCGTATATGCCAGATTTTCTTTGATGAGTTTGCTTTCCTCCATCAGTTTCATGTCATCATTTTTCAGATTCCAGATTCCCTCTAACGGATAAACAGTAAAATCATCAAATTCATTTGCTATGTTCTTTGCCCGTGCTGCCGCTTTATAGTCCATTTTAATCGCATACGCTAATGAATACAAGGCCGATACTTTATTTGAAAAATCTGTATCATTGGGATTTCCGCTGCCCTTCATCATCATAAAATTCTGTGCGGGTACATCCACTAAAACAGGCAGAGTTTTTGCTCCATACAGAGCCTTTTCATGCTTTTTCCATTCAAATTTCATGCCGACACCTCCTTGAACAATAGCATATCAAATATAACATGACACCTTACTGTCATGTTATAAAAAGCAGAAATTGACATAATAACTTTTTGATAATGAACATCCCAAAATATGATATAATAAATTTGTAGCTGATTATTTACAAAATCCGAAGTGAGATTGTTATGAAAACTTTGATATTTATTAAGTAGATACAATCCAGAAGAATCCGCTTATGAAAATGGAGAATTAAAAAATGCGTATTTTATTTGAAATGGACAAAAAAGAT
>CAYURX010000209.1:0-3517 GCA_964447245.1 uncultured Coprococcus sp.
ATGCATTGGTCTCATCATTGGGAAAATGATATGCCAGTACATATACCAGGTTGTAGCACCATCCACATAAGCAGCTTATTCCAAAGCAATCGGAATATTCTTCAGATAACCTGTATAAAGCAGTACGTTGATCGGCATATAGAATACCAGATACAGGATGATAACACCCAGACGATTGTCGATCCCCATCTGCGCTGTCTGTTTGACCAGAGGCATCATCAGGATGGCAAACGGTACAAACATACCGGATACAATGTAGTAATAAACAAACCGGTAGCCCTTTGAATCGGACATGCTGCGGCCGATGGCATAAGCCAGGACAGAATGCAGAACGATGGCCAGAACAACGGTAATTAATGTAATCAGCAAGCTGTTGCCCAGGGAATGCCAGAAATCGGTCACTCGCATGGCTTCCGCAAAGTTTTCAAGACTCCATGACGACGGCAGTGAAAGGGCGCCCGCCACATCATTGGTCATTTCTGACGGTTTCTTGAAGGCGATCATGATGGCCATGTAAAGAGGGAAAAATACAGTTACACAACCAATGATCAAAAGAATCGTAACCGGCCAGTTCGCTTTTTCCATATACTTATCTTTCATTATAACTGTTCCTCCTTCTTATTCATAAATCTCATCTGGTCGACAGAGATTGCCACGATGACAACGAAGAATACAAATGCGTTGGCACTCTGGAAACCAAACTGACCGCCGCTCATACCGTTCTGGTAAATCAGGTATGAAATAGATTCTGTACTCTGGGACGGACCGCCCTTTGTCAAAGCCATGATCTGATCGAAAACCATCAGGAAGTTCTTCATGGAAAGTACCAGGTTGATGGTGAAGAAAGGAATGATCAGCGGGAAGGTCAGCTTCCAGAAACGCTGCCAGCCCGTCGCTCCGTCAATGGCGCCTGCCTCATAAACATCTTCCGGTACGGTCTGAAGACCGGAAATATAAATAATCGTATTCATGGCAATGGCCTGCCATGCGCCAACGATCACGATGGCGATCCATGCTGTACCCGTACTGGCCAGCATACTGGAACTTAAGAAACCGATACCAAGCTTCTGTCCCACAACAGGCAGAATATAGGTAAAGAAGAATCCGAAAATATAACCGACAACAAGGCTTCCAAGTACGTTTGGAATAAAGTAAATCCCTCTCAATATACTCTTGCCTTTGATGTTGCTGTTCAGACCAAGGGCCAGAACCAGACTGATCACATTGACAAGGATCGTACAGGCAACCGCATATTTAATGGTAAAGAGATAAGATTTACCCACCCGGGCATCCGAAAACAAATCTATGTAGTTACGAAGGCCAACCCAGTCAAAATCACCATATCCTCTGAAGTTTGAAAAACTGTAGATAAAACCACGAATCAGAGGCAGTGTATTGAACAGGAAAAACAAAATCACCATAGGAACGGTAATGCATAAAAATGTACGCTTTTTATTATTCACGTTTTTGTCTTTCATTTTATATTTTCCCCCCTACTGTGCTTCCGGATGCTCATCCAGATATTTCTGAACCTTTGTAATGACATCACGGTTATAACGTTTCCAGTCTGTGTCAAATTTTGCCATAAATGTATCCAGGGCATTTGCGCTATCATCCAGAAGATAGGTCTGGATCATGGCGTCTACGGACATTTCACTTGGATAGAAATGATCCTGATAATCGGCTGATTTACCCTCAACAATATATTCCTTCATCCCATCAAGAATCGAAGATAACTCAAAATCACCCTTCTTGCAAGGTACGGCGCCCTGATCATCCAGATAAGCCTGAATATTCTCATCCTGATACAGAAAATCCAATACTTCATAAACCGCTTCCTTATTTTCGCAGTCCTTCATGACCATAAATTCAAGGTCGTTACCGGAGTTCAGCACGTTCTCATCCGCATTGTTGCTGCCAGGGAACACAAAGGAATCAATATTCATATCCGGATTGACGGATTTGATCTGCGGCACGGCATAACTACCGATGGTATACATGGCGGACTGACCTCTCGCAAAAGCTGTGCACGCATCGTTGTAACTGTAAGCCACCGGATCAGGCTGGCCATAGGCAAGCAGCATTTTCTGCTTCTCAGCAATTTCACGGTAAGCTTCGGCAAATGTGGCTTCACCTCTGTTGACCTGATTACAGATATCGGCCGGAGCCAGGTCTACCGCAAGGGCATTCCATGGAGCCAGACATGTCCATGTATCTTTATAGCCGAAGTATAAAGGCTGGATACCCGCGGCCTGGATCGTATCGCAGAGGGCGATAAATTCATCCCAGGTTGTCGGGATCGACCAGCCGTGTTCCTCAAACATATCTCTGTTGTATAAGATACCTGCGGCATTGGCCATATAAGGTACGGCATAAACGCCATCCTTCGGCACAAATTCCAGATTCTTATTGATTTCAAGGTACGCTTCCTTAATATCGGCAAGGCCTGCATAATCGGAAATATCCATAAACAGATCCGCATCAAGGAAGTTGGAGTAATTGATATCACCGCCGATCCCAATGATATCCGGATAATCTTCACGGATAAACTTTGTCTTTAAAATTGTCATCGCATCATTCGGCGAATCAATTTTCAGCAGGATATCGTCATGTGTCGCATTAAATTTTTCTTCAAGAGCGTCAAAAATTGCTACGGCTTCCGGTTTGTACTGCACCATCTCAACTACAGTTTTTCCTGAAGCATCTGCGTCAGACTTGCCGCATCCCGAAATTACAGCAGCCATTGCCAGACACATGAATACCAGACAAACTGCCGTTTTCATTTTGTTTCTCATAAAAAATCCTCCTTTCTTTTTATCACCATCCCTGCAGACGGACACCTGCGCGTTCTAAGCCGGCACAACACGTATACGGCGCCGCCTCCAGGTCATAATGAACACCCTAAATATACCTTTTAATGAACAACAGTATCCTCCACCATTGTTAAATGATACTGTGCGGACTCATATTCCCCCATAAAAAGACTGATTGGAATCCCGGCCCGCATCAGCGCCCGGCCTGACCAGCATCTGTCAAAACCTTCCACATAATACCTGGCCTCCTCGCGCAAGCCTCTGAGTTTTAGATAACGCTGCGCGTCATTTGGTTCTTTATCTGTCATGACCACATTGGCAAGCACTTCTTTTTTATCTTTTGACACATAGGCCCAGGCCGTAAATCCCTTGTCGCTGTACGGGCTTTCAAGCCGGTAATAATCACCGTTAAAAATCAAATCATTATAATGTTTGAACCGCTCTGTCATTACTTTGCATTGAAGCTTATCCTCATCCGTCATCTTACCGGGATCAAGTTCATAACCGAACATGCCGTTCATGGCCACAACCCCTCTCGTCTCCAGCGGCACCGTTCTTGTCGTCTGATGATTCGGACATACGGAAACATGAGCGCCCATGGTAGAGACGGGATATCCAAAGGAAGTCCCATACTGTATTTTCAGACGGTTAATGGCATCCGTATTATCACTGCACCAGATCTGCGGGTGATAATACAGCATCCC
>CAYURX010000210.1:0-3503 GCA_964447245.1 uncultured Coprococcus sp.
CGCCCCAGCATCTCCATCCCCTGCCAGCCCAGGTTTTCATAATAGGCCGACTGGGGCTTCACCGCAGGCACGATATCGCACAGGGCGTCTATCAGGCCGCAGTTAAACTGATAAATGGCCTCCGCCGCCCCCTTTAAGTTCCGGCCATGTTCCTCAAAGCAGGCCTGCTGAATGTGTGCGGGCACATAGTCGATACGGGCATCCAGCCCGGCCACGGTGGGATTTTTCATGGCACGGATCTTATCCTGCAAAACATCAAATGACATTGTCGTTCAACCTCTCCTCTTACTGATCCTGATAGATAACCTGTCCGGCTACGATGGTGTATTTCACTTTTCCCTTGACCTTTCGTCCCCCAAATGGCGTATTACGCCCTTTGGAGACAAACTGTTCCGGATCAATGGTCCATTCTTCATTGGCGTCAAAGATGGTGATATCGGCGTCAGCCCCGATACCCAGCCGGCCTTTGCTCTGGCCCAAAATGGCCGCGGGGTTTATGGTCATCTTTTCAATGATATCCACAAGATTCATCTTTCCGCTGTGATACAGCTCCGTCAAGGTGACCGCCAGCGCGGTCTCCAGCCCCACCATGCCGCTGGGTGCCTTTTCCAGCGGGCGCGCCTTCTCCTCCGCCGAGTGGGGGGCATGATCCGTGGCAATGGCGTCAATGGTTCCATCCATGAGGCCGGTAATGATGCCCTCCACATCTCCGTCCGTCCGCAGCGGAGGATTGACCCTGGCCATAGCGCCCTGAGTCAAGATTTCTTCCTCTGTCAAGGTAAAATACTGGGGGCAGGTCTCGCAGGTGATATGTACGCCCCGTGCCTTCATGCTTCGGATGATGTCCACCGATTTGGCTGTGGAAACATGGCAGATATGGACAGCCGCTCCGGTCTCCTCCGCCAGCATGGCATCCCGCATGACCATCAGCTCCTCGGCTATGGCCGGCCGGCCCTCCATCCAGAGCTGACGGGAAATCCGTCCCTCATTCACCGCCCGTCCATCCACCATGGTGGCATCCTCACAGTGAGAGAGGATAGGGATCTGGCGGATCTGGGCCCGGATCAGCGCGTCCCGCATCAAATTGGCGTTCTGCACCGGCACTCCATCGTCGGACAGGGCTACCACCCCCGCCTCCTTCAGCGCTTTGGCATCCGTCAATTCATCTCCATACTCGTTCATGGACACCGCGCCGATGGGCCAGATGTTGACTCCACAGGCCAAAGCAGCTTTCTCCTTGATCATCTGGACCATTTCCGGCCTGTCGATGACCGGCTTGGTGTTCGGCATGCAGGCAACTGAGGTAAAGCCGCCTTTGGCGGCAGCCAGTGCTCCGGTTTCAATGGTTTCTTTATACTCAAAACCGGGCTCCCGCAGATGTACATGCATGTCCACCAGTCCGGCACAGACTGTCAGTCCGTCTGCCTGGATCGTCTGGTCCGCCTCCGCCTTGATGTCACTCCCGATCTGTACGATCTTTCCATCCTCAATCAGCAGATCCAGCACACCGCCGATGCCGCCCACCGGACTGACCAATTGCCCTTTTCGAATCAGTAATTTCATGGCGTATTCCTTTCACACCGTATCGTTTCTTCCTCGGCCAAATTTCAGAAAAAAAGGACAGAGTGACCCCCGCCCCAATCCTCAGCTTGCATTCTAATTCAATTTCTCAATTTTATTATATCTGAATACACAATTTTTAGCAATGGATTTTTCCTGAATTCTGCGCAAAATACCTCTGGAGCTGAAAGGAGGAATGATTGATCATGTGCAGCCAAAGTTTCGTCTGCGGCGTTGGCCTCGGTATGGTGGCAGGAGCCGCGGCAGTCATGACTATGATGCCCAATGCCATGCCAAAGCGCAAAAAAGTCAAGCGTGCCGCTGAAAAAGCCATGCACACCATCGGTGAAGCAGTGGAAAACTTCACCGACAGCATTTCCATGTAGGTGCTTGGGCGGGCGGTAATCCGTTGCCGCCCGCCTGAGTTTTCCCTTGCCAAAATCGCCGCGGCTAAAATATTTTAAAATTTTTTAATTTCCTCTTGCAAAACTCAAAAAGCTGTGTTATTTTAAATTCAGCAATTGAATATTGTTAAACTCCGAGCAAAAACGACTAAAGACAGTTTGTCCATGTTGTTGCGCCAAAGCATTTGCTTTCAGGGCAATATCCGAAAGGGTGTCGCCTTCCGTCATTTGAGAAGGGGTTTCCGAATCATGGTATGCGGAGACTTGTCTATAATGACGGCTCCGTATTTTCTTTTTTAATTACATATTCACTCCGAGCAAAAGCGGCTAAAGGCATCCTGCCCATGTCGTTGCGCCGAGATGGTTTCCATCTCCTGGGCTGGTTTGAAAACGATCCAGCCTCCCGTTCCGAAAAGGAGTTCTTACCAATTCATTGGATAGGGCTGCTTTTTGCGGCTCTTTTTCTTTGGGAATTTGGCTTTACAGCCATTCCAATATACACAACATCAAAGGAGATTTGAATGATGAAGAAGTTTCTTTCCCTGATCATGGCCCTGGCCATGGTATTCGCGTTGGCTGCCTGCGGCGGCAACGGCGGTGAGGCTGATAGTTCTCCTTCCCCCGAAAACAGTGATACCACCAGCCCCGAGCCTTCCAACTCCCCTGAGGCGGAGCCTGTCGAGCTGATCGTCTTTGCCGCGGCCTCCATGACCGAGACCCTGAATGAGATTGCGGATCTCTATAAGGATGTGGCCCCCAATGTGACTCTGACCTTCAACTTTGATTCCTCCGGCACCCTGCTGAAGCAGATCAAGGAAGGTGCCGATTGTGATGTGTTCATCTCTGCCGCACAGAAGCAGATGAACGAACTCGACAGCACCAAGGACAGCGACGCTAACCCCGACGGTCTGGATGTTGTCCTGCAGGGTACCCGCATCAACCTGCTGGAGAACAAAGTCGCTCTGGTCGTACCTGATGGCAACCCCGCCGGGATTGAGACCTTCGCCGACCTGATCACTGACAAGCTGTCCCTGCTGGCGATCGGCAACTCCGATGTGCCCGTCGGACAGTATACTCTGGAGATTCTGGAATATCTGGGCACCAGCGCCGATGCCATGGCCGCTGAAGGCAAGATCACTTATGGCGGCAATGTGAAGGAAGTCACCACTCAGGTGTCTGAGGCTGCCGCTGACGCCGGCGTCATCTATGCTACTGACGCTTTCTCCGCCGGTTTGACCGTTGTTGATACCGCTACCAGTGATATGTGCAAGCAGGTCATCTATCCTGCCGCTGTGCTGAATATCACCCAGCATGAGGCCGAGGCTCAGGCTTTCCTGGATTATCTCCAGACTGATGCCGCCATGGCCGTGTTCGAAGCTGTCGGCTTTGCCGCCGCTGAATAAGCTTTTCCTTTCTTCCTTTATTCCCTCATTCGCGATTGCCTCTTCCCTGTAAAAAGAGACGAAAAGACGCCGGGCTGCTCACCCGGCGTCTTTTCGTTTTATCCTTAATACCTGCCTGGAGCCATACATTTCACAG
>CAYURX010000211.1:0-3452 GCA_964447245.1 uncultured Coprococcus sp.
GCCAGCACCAGAGCATATTTTTCCACGCCGCATGACCGTCTGAACGCGGCATCCGTAATGATATCGCCCGCCGCCACATGATATTTTTCCATATCAATATGGTTGACCGCCGCATTTTCAATGGCAGCCGCTATCGCATTCGGGTCCACATCTGTTGCAGCCGCCTCGCCTGCGCCAAGGAGCAGACCAATAATCGACAAAATGCCGCTGCCGCATCCCACATCAAATAGTGCCTGCCCTTCCTTTAAATACTTCTTCATCTGAGTAATGCACAGACGGGTCGTATGATGCATCCCCGTACCAAATGCCGTCCCCGGATCCAGTTCCACGATCAGCGTATCATCATCTGTTTCCGGCCGCTTTTCCCATGTCGGCTTAATGATGATTTTGTCATCCACCTTAAAAGGTTTCCAGTACTGCTTCCAGTTGTTCATCCAGTCAATATCGGCAGTCACCGACATCTCAATGGTTGCGTCCCCGATATCGACAAAATCCGCCAGCTCCCGCACAGCCTTCGACACTTCATCCAAAGTCTCCGCATGATCTTTCTCCGGTTCGATATAGAAGGAGACATAGGCCACACCGTCATCCTCACCCAGATCCGGCAGGATATCAATAAACATTTTCTTCTTATCTTCCTCTGACAGAGGAATTTTATCTTCGATCTCGATGCCTTCAATGCCCATCTCACTTAATGTGTAGCTGATCAAATCCACAGCCTCCGTCGTCGTCTTCATCCTGTATTTATTCCATTTCACGGGCTGATCCTCCTTTATGCCATTACCATTATCACAAGAAGGCTGTCACAGAATTCATATTCTGCGGCAGCCTTTTATCACATCTGATCTTCAAAGGTCTCTTTGAGTTTATCCATGAATTTCTTTTTCTTTTTGCCTTCGCCCTCATCCGGTGTATATTTGCCTTTCATGGCATCATCAAATTTACGAAGGAGTTCCTTCTGTTCATTATTCAGCTTCTCCGGCACCTGCACGATCAATGTCACATAATGATCGCCTCGGACATTTTTGTTTCTGCGGGACGGCACGCCTTTGCCTTTTAAGCGGATCCGGGTATCTGTCTGTGTCCCTGGCCGTATATTCTGGACCATTTCGCCGTCAACGGTCTGGATGCGGATATCGCCGCCCAGGGCTGCATCGGCAAATGAAATCGGCACCGTTGAGAAAATATCGTAATCCTGTCTCTGGAAAATCGGATGGCTGTCAACCTGCAGACCCACAAGCAGATCGCCTCTCGGGCCGCCATTCTTGCCCGGCTCACCAAAACCGGCGACTCTGACACTGATGCCATTGTCCACACCGGCCGGAATTGTTACCTTCAACGGCTTGCGGATCTTCTTGAAGCCCTGTCCTGCGCATTTCGGACACTTCTCCCTGACAACCTTGCCTGCGCCGCCGCACTCAGGACAGGTCTGTACATTACGGACAGCCCCGAAAATAGACTGCTGTGTGAAAACGACCTGGCCTGAACCATTACATTTCGGACAGGTCTGCGGCTGTGTACCCGGTTTTGCGCCTGTTCCGTGACAGTTATCACACTCTTCCTTGTAACCGATCTCTATGTTCTTTTCCACGCCAAATACAGCTTCCATGAAGCTGATGCGCATATTGATTTTCACATTGGCCCCCTGCATCGGACCGTTGTAAGCCCGCCGGCTGCTGCCTCTGCCGCCGCCTCCGAACAAATCACCAAAAATATCGCCGAAAATATCGCCCATATCGCCGCCGAAATCAAAACCGCCGAATCCGCCTGCACCGCCTGCGCCCTGCTCAAAAGCCGCATGACCGAACTGGTCATACTGTCTTCTCTTGTCAGCGTCACTTAATACGGCATAGGCTTCGGAAGCCTCTTTAAACTTCGCTTCAGCTTCTTTATCGCCCGGATTGGTATCAGGATGATATTTTTTAGCCAGCTTTCTATATGCATTTTTCAAATCGGCGTCACTGGCATTCCTGTCAACGCCGAGGACTTCATAATAATCTCTTTTGTCTGCCATATGCTCACATCCTTTCACGCAAAGGGCGAAAAGCCAAGTGTTTCCACTTCGCTTTCCGCCTTATGATCATTGCTGTCTAAGCGTTGCTGCGTCTTAGACCTCTGTGTAATCGCCGTCTACAACGTCATCATTCTGATAACCGCCGCCCTGCGGACCTGCCTGTGGACCAGGACCAGCCTGCGGACCTGCGCCGGCATTCGGATTCTGAGCTTCATACATCTTTGCAAATACTGTCTGTGCTGCTTCCATCAGTCTTTCTTTACCGCTCTTGAGATCATCGATCTCAGCATCTGTCATGGAATCGATATTCGTCTTCTCAATCAGGGCCTTCAGACTGTCAACTTCAGCCTGAACCTTTGCTCTGTCATCAGCGCTGATCTTATCGCCAACTTCTTTCAAAGCATTCTCTGTCTGGAATACCATTGCATCCGCATCATTTCTTGCGTCAATGCCTTCTTTACGTTTCTTATCCTGTGCTTCAAATTCAGCGGCTTCTTTGACAGCCTTATTGATTTCATCATCGGATAAGTTGGAACCTGCTGTGATCGTAATATGCTGTTCTCTGCCTGTACCCAGGTCTTTTGCGGATACATTCACAATACCGTTGGCATCAATATCAAATGTAACTTCGATCTGCGGCACACCACGTCTTGCAGGTGCGATACCGTCCAGTCTGAACTGGCCAAGGCTCTTATTGTCTCTTGCGAACTGTCTTTCACCCTGTACAACGTTGATATCTACGGCAGACTGATTATCGGTTGCTGTTGAGAAAATCTGGCTCTTCTTTGTCGGAATCGTCGTATTTCTCTCAATCAGATGAGTTGCAACGCCACCCATTGTCTCAATGGAAAGTGTCAGTGGCGTAACATCCAGAAGGAGGATGTCTCCGGCACCTGAATCACCGGCAAGCTTGCCGCCCTGGATAGAAGCGCCGATTGCAACACATTCATCAGGGTTCAATGATTTATTCGGATCTTTGCCTGTCAACTGTCTGACCTTATCCTGTACAGCCGGGATACGTGTGGAACCGCCGACAAGTAAAACTTTTGAAATCTCACTCATTGTCAGTCCGGCATCGCTTAACGCGTTCTGAACCGGAATAACTGTTCTTTCAACCAGATCGTGTGTCAGTTCATCAAATTTCGCACGTGTCAGGTTCATATCAAAATGCTTCGGGCCTTCAGCCGTTGCTGTGATGAATGGCAGGTTGATATTGGTCGTTGTCGCGCTTGAAAGCTCTTTCTTCGCTTTCTCAGCAGCTTCACGAAGTCTCTGCATTGCCATCTTGTCTCCGGACAGATCAACACCCTCTGTTCTCTTGAACTCGGACAGCATATACTGTGTCACCTTGTTATCAAAGTCATCACCGCCAAGTCTTGTATCACCGTTTGTTGCAAGAACTTCGATAACGCCGTCGCCGATTTCAATGATGGATACA
>CAYURX010000212.1:0-3451 GCA_964447245.1 uncultured Coprococcus sp.
CAGTGTCTGGTGAAAAACACGGGACAATGTACAGGAATTGGGTCCATCCATTATTTGGAGGATCGTCTGCATAAGCGTTTTCCCGTTAGAAACGTCTGCAGCTTCTGCTATAATCTGATCTACAATAGCGTGCCGCTTCATTTGCTGGATGCTGTCAGTAAGGATCTGCAATTAATTGGACCGGTAGCTTTACGGCTGCAATTTTTAAATGAAACGGCCAAACAGACAGAGGCTATTATAAAGGATTATATGCAGATGCTTAACGGCACCGGGGAGGATACGAGGACCGTGTACGAGTATACAAAGGGACATTATCAACGAGGAATAGAGTAGGTGCAGGATGATTAATATTATTACACAGTTATTCAAGTACATCATTGCGTTATTGATGGCCGTCTATACGATCCGGTGTTTTACCGTTTTTCGTGCGAAGACTGAAAAAAAGAAGCGGAGGGTTTACAGAAGCCAGAATTTTCTGATGCTGACCATTCATTTTATGCTGTATGTCCTTGTTTTCTTACATGAACCTTCCATGTATGTGATCGTATTTTACGCGGCCCAGTTATGCTTCTTTATTGTTGCTTTGTTTTTGTACAGCAATATTTATAAAAATGCATCAAGATTGCTGATCAACAATATGTTCTTTTTGATGATGACAGGTTTTGTCATGCTGACACGTCTGGAATTGTCACTGGCGGTCAAACAGTTTCTGATCGCAGTCGTTTCCGTGGCCTTTAGTCTGGCAGTGCCGGTTATTATTGAAAAGGCAGGCTTTTTGAGCCACCTGGGAATTGTATACGGTATTCTTGGGATTCTGGTCGTTGGTTCGGTATTCGTATTCGGACGCTCCGTTTACGGGGCGACCAACTGGGTAACGATTGCCGGTATCGGCTTCCAGCCGTCGGAACTGGCCAAGATTATTTTCGTATTTTTTGTAGCGGCCATGCTTTACAAGGATACGAGCCTGAAGCGGATCATCATTACCTCGGTGATCGCGGCAGTTTTTGTACTGATGCTGGTGGCAGAGACCGACCTGGGAGCAGCGGTGATCTTCTTTGTGACTTATATTCTGATGCTGTATGTGGCTTCCAAGCAGATCATATGGCCGGTTCTGGGATTTGGCGCAGGTTCCATGGCGGCGGTTATTGCCTACAAGCTATTTGCCCATGTCAAACGACGTGTGATCGCGTGGAAGGATCCATGGTCCAATTACAACGATGCAGGTTATCAGATCGCCCAGTCGCTTTTCGCCATTGGTACGGGCGGATGGTTTGGTATGGGACTCTATCAGGGCTCACCGACGGATATTCCGGTTCGGGAGAGTGATTTTATTTTTTCAGTTATCGCTGAAGAACTGGGCGGCTTATTTGCCATCTGTCTATTGCTTGTATACATTAGCTGCTTTATTATGTTTATTAATATTTCACTGAAGCTAACGAATAATTTTTATAAAATACTGGCCATAGGTCTGAGTATTTCCTATGGTTTTCAGTTGTTTTTATGTGTCGGCGGCGTGATCAAATTCATCCCGCATACGGGTGTCACTTTACCGCTGATCAGCTATGGCGGCAGTTCCATTTTGTCAACCATTATCGTATTTGCAGTGATACAGGGATTATATCTTCTGAAACAGAAGGAGGTGCGGCTTGTTGAAGAAAAACGAAGATACTCAGAATAACCGGACAAACGGTTCAGGCCGTGTCTATAAAAAACAGAATATTGATGATACCGTTTATGATCTTCATGACCGTTCATCCAGTGATTTTGACCTGCTGCCGGAGGATGATGATATGGATTATACACCTGGTGTCGATGATATTGATCATTTTGATTTTGATGACAGCGATGTGGAACGTTTCCGTAAGCTGAATCAGAAGGAGGCCGAAGAACGGGCAGCGAAAAAACGCGGCAAGATTCAGTCTCAAAAGCCGGCAAAGTCTCAGAAGACTCAAAAAGACCAGAAAGTACCCGAAAAGACTGATCAGGCAAAAAAGAAAGGCTTTGGCAGAAAGAAAGCTGCTTCACAGATGCCTGAGGGAAGTCCGGCGGACAGTGAGACTATTGTGATCAGTCTGGCCCAGAAGAAACGAACCAACAAAGAGATCATGCGCGTGACCTATGTGATGATGCTCATGTTCTTTGGGATGATCGGTTATCTGATTTATTTTGACGCAGTGGGAAGCAAAGACGTCATTAACAATGTCCACAACAGCCGTCTGGCTAAAATGGCCGATACCGTTGTCCGTGGAGAGATACTTTCCGCAGATGGAGAGGTACTGGCTGAGTCTGTGGATAACGGCGACGGCAGCTACAGTCGTTACTACCCTTATGACTGTACATTTTCCCATGTGGTCGGTACAAGCGATATTAACAAATCAGGGATCGAGCTGTCCTCGGATTTTGATATGATCACCTCGGATATTCAGCCCCTTCAAAAAATTTTCAATGAGATCAGGGGCCAGAAAAATCCCGGCAACAATGTCATCACGACCCTTGACAGCAGGCTGCAGCAGGTGGCCCATGACGCGCTGGGTGAGCGCCAGGGCGCTGTTGTGGCCATTGAACCTTCCACAGGCAAAGTGCTGGCCATGGTGTCAAAGCCGGATTATGATCCGAATACATTGAAAGATGACTATGAGTCCATTATTAATGACAAGGACAGCAAGGTGCTGCTCAATCAGGCGACTCAGGGACTTTTTGTGCCGGGTTCCATCTTTAAGATCGTGACAACGCTGGCGTACCTTCGCAGCGGCGCGGATCCTGACAGCTATAGCTATGATTGCAATGGCGGCATTTACCTTGACACAGAGGAGGGTGAGAGTTATCTGAAATGTTACGGCGGAGAGGTTCACGGAGAACTGGATCTGACGGAATCTTTTGCGGAATCCTGCAATGCTTCATTTGCCAATCTCGGTTTATCCATGAATATAGATAAAATCAATTCGGTCTGTGATGATTTGCTGTTTAATCAGTCGCTGCCGACAAAATTTACCACATCCACCAGCAAATTCGGTCTGGCGATCACGGACAGTGACTGGCAGATCGGGGCCACGGCCATCGGGCAGGGCAATACGGTGATCACGCCGATCCACGCGGCCATGCTGGTCAGCGCTATTGCCAACGGCGGTACGCTGATGGAACCATATGTGATCAATGAGATTCAGAATGCAGATGGCTCCGTTGTGGAAAAATATATGCCGGAAAGTTACGGCAGTCTGATGAGTGCGTCCGAAGCTTCCGAATTAACAGAAATGATGAAAGCCGTTGTGGATCACGGAACAGCCTGGAGACTGGCCGGAAGCGGCTATGAGGCAGCAGGAAAGACGGGTACTGCCGAAGTCATCGGACGCGGCAATAATGCCTGGTTTGTCGGTTTTGCGCCGGCCGATCATCCGCAGATCGCCATTTGTGTCCTTGTGGAAGATGCGGGCACAGCCAGCAGTGAGACTGT
>CAYURX010000213.1:0-3432 GCA_964447245.1 uncultured Coprococcus sp.
GATTGATGACTATACGGCAGGTTCTTACTACACACTGGTGAAGAATGAGGATTATTGGCAGACAGAGGAAAACCGGAGCGTTATTTCCGCCCAGAACGCGGACAAGATCACATACAAAGTAATTACGGAGCTGGCGCAGATTGCCATTGCCCTGGAAACCGGGGAAGTGGATATGTCAGGCGACATTGACGTGGACAGTCTGAGCTATTTCTATGATTTTGACGCCGGACAGGCGCTGGATGGTTATTTTGCTCAGTCGGAACTGGCTGTTCCGTGCTATTATCTGGTGATGAACGCCAGTGACAACAGCCCTATGTCGGATCAGAATCTGCGTCTTGCCGCATTGTACGCGGTTGATAATGAATCAATTCTGTCTTTATGTAAGAACGGTGAGGGACAGGTGACCTATACCCTGGGCGGTATGCAGTATAACGGATTTCAGGATGCCATGGAGAAAGAGGCTTCCGAGAACTGTTACGCCTATGATCTTAAAAAATCCGCGGAGTACTTGAAAGAGTCTGGTTACAGCAATGAGAAGATCCGCATTATGACGCAGAATTTTACACAGGACGTGGCGCAGGTGCTGCAGAGTCAGCTGATGGCGGCAGGTATTGACTGCGAAATTCTTTCCTATGAAAACGCATTGTTTGAAACGTACTCCAGAGAAGATGACCAGTGGGATATCGCTCTTCAGTTTAAGGGCAAGAGTTCCGGTCTGTTAACTGATTATTGGTCACATGCGCTGACAACAAACAGCTATGGCGAATCCATGATGATTGCCGATGAGAAACTGGAAGACTTATATGCAGCCTGCGTGAGCCTGGATGTGACGGACGAGGATATTATGGCCTGCCATGATTACTTTACGGATATGGGTTATTTCTACGGTATTATGAACGGACATAGCTACTATGTCGGGAAAGCTGGAATCACAAACTTTGTGACCTCAGGCCAGTACGGTATTTTACCGGGCGCCTGCTCCTACAGCGAGGAATTTAATCTGTAATTAGAAATCAGAAATGAGAACGAAGAGGGACGGCCCGGCGGCCGGGACAGAAGGTCCGCGGTTGGCGGAGCCATCCCTTTTGTGTTTTTCTGCCAGTTTCTTCTTTCAAAATGAGGTAACAAAATGGTTAAATATATTATAAAACGGGTGCTGTGGATGATACCGCTGCTTCTGTCGGTGACTATTGTGATCTTTACCCTGATGTATTTTGTCCCGGGGGATCCGGCGGAGATCGTAGCCGGCACGGACGCCGATGAGGAAGACGTAGAGCTGATACGGGAAAAACTCGGTTTGAACGAGCCTTATATTGTCCGGCTGAAGAATTACATGGGCAACGTGTTTCTGCGTTTTGATTTCGGTACATCTATTAAAAACGGCTCAGATGTCAAATCTGATCTGCTGGAGCGTTTCCCGCGGACTTTGATACTGACGGTCTATACTCTGTTCCTGACGGTGTTTATCGGCGTGCCGTTGGGGATGATATCGGCCGTCAATCAGAATACAAAAACGGACCGGATAGCCATGTTTTTTTCTTTGGTTGCCGTGTCCATCCCGCCCTTCTGGATGGCCCTGATGCTGGTTATCGTGTTCGCTCTGAACCTGAAGCTTTTGCCCATGATGGGAATCGGGGGCTTTAAATACTACATACTTCCGACCGTCGCTAACTCAGTCATCGGAATCGCCATGCAGGCGAGGCAGACACGTTCTTCCATGCTGGAAGCCCTGAACTCTGACTATATGATTACCTGCAAGGCCAAAGGCGTGCCGAAAAGCGGATTGATTTTCGGACATGCGCTCCCGAACGCCAGTATTCCGGTCATAACGGAAATGTTTTTTACATTAAGCGGCGGCGTGGCTGGAGCCCTTGTTATTGAAAACGTGTTTTCTATTCCGGGTATCGGCGTGTATCTGGTCTCGGCGCTGAATAACCGCGACTACCCGGCGGTGCAGGGCACAGTTATATTTATCGCTGCTTTTGTCTGTGTACTGAATCTGCTTACGGATCTTGCCTATGCGGCCGTGGATCCGCGTATTAAAGCGGGGTTTGTGGGAAACGGTAAAAAACGTTCTCATAGGTCTGAGAGGGAGGCGATGAAATGACTGGAAAAACACAAAAACAAAACAGCTTTGCCGTTTTCTGGCGGCGTTTCCGCAGACAGAAGCTGCCGATGGCCTGTCTGATCATCCTCGCGGTGATTCTGATCGCCTGCATATTTGCCCCGCTAATCGCGCCGTACAGTTCTATTGAGATGGATGCGGCTGCGGCAAAGCAAAGCTCCTCCCTGGCTCATATTTTCGGGACGGACGAGCTGGGCCGCGATATTTTCTCACGGTGCCTGTATGGCGGACGTTATTCCATCGCTATCGGACTTCTGGCCACGGCGCTGGCGGTTGCCGTTGGGGTTTTCATCGGCGCGCTGGCCGGATATTTTGGCGGAATTGTAGATATGGTTATCACACGGATCCTCGATCTTCTGTCTTCTTTGCCCAGCATTCTGCTGTCCCTGACCATTTCCGCTGTTTTGGGTCCTGGCTTTACAAACCTTCTGGTGGCCCTGGCCGTCAGTTCTGTTGTGGTTTACGCCAGAGAAATCAGGGCGAAAATGCTGCCTATCCGGAATATTGAATACGTTGAGGCGGCCAGAGCCACCAATTGCAGCGTTGTCCGCATCATGTTCTGCCATATCGTGCCGAATGCCATTACGCCGGTTATCGTGGCAGCCACCATGGGAATCGCCCAGCAGATTTTAAATGCCTCTACCCTGGCCTATATTGGTTTGGGCATTCAGCCGCCCAGCCCTGAATGGGGAGCTATGCTGGCGGCGGCCAAAAACTACATTCGTCAGTATCCGTATATGCTGATGGGTCCGGGCATCCTGATCGTGGTCTGTGTCATCTGCTTTAATATCATTGGCGATGGGATCCGTGACGCGCTGGATCCGAAGCTGAAGAATTAACAGGAGGCTGGTTATGAGAGAAATTGCATTGAAAATAGATGATCTGGTGGTGGAATATACTTCGGAGGGAGAAGTGGTCCATGCGGTGAATAACGTATCGCTGGAGCTGGAAAAGGGAAAGACGTTGGGTCTGGTGGGAGAAACCGGCGCTGGAAAAACGACGATCGCGAAGGCGATTATGAGGATTTTGCCGGAACGCTCCGCCAGGATAGCGGGCGGTTCCATTCAATTGGGCGCTGTGAATATACTGAATCTGAAGGAGCAGAAGATGCAGGAATTGCGCGGACAGAAGGTTTCCATGATTTTTCAGGATCCCATGACTGCCCTTGATCCGGTGAAGACCATGGGGGAGCAGATCGCGGAAGTGATCCGTATCCATGAAAACACAGATAAGGCGGGCGCGGAAAAGAAAGCCAGGGAGATGATGGAACTGGTGGGCATCCCGGCCAGTCGGTACAGGGAATATCC
>CAYURX010000214.1:0-3410 GCA_964447245.1 uncultured Coprococcus sp.
ACTGGGACAGACCGATTTTGACGGATTCCGGTGGTTTTCAGGTGTTTTCACTGAAGGGGCTCCGCAAGATCAGGGAGGAAGGGGTCTATTTTCAGTCTCATATTGACGGGCACAGGATTTTTATGGGGCCGGAGGAGAGTATGCAGATCCAGTCAAATCTGGGATCAACCATTGCCATGGCCTTTGACGAGTGTGCGCCTTACCCGTCCACAAGAGAATATATGATCAATTCCGTTAACAGGACGACCCGGTGGCTGGAGCGATGCAAAGCGAAGATGCAGGAATTGAATGCTCAGGAAGATACTGTGAATCCGCACCAGCTTTTGTTTGGCATCAATCAGGGCGGAACCTATGCAGATATCCGGGTGGCCCATGCCAAAACGATTGCGGCCATGAATCTGGATGGTTATGCCGTCGGCGGTCTGGCCGTGGGTGAGACCCATGAGGAAATGTACAGAATACTGGATGAGGTTGTGCCGTACCTGCCCAAGGACAAGCCTGTATACCTGATGGGCGTCGGAACTCCGGCCAATATACTGGAAGGTGTGGACAGGGGCGTTGATTTCTTTGATTGTGTGTATCCGTCAAGGAATGGCCGCCATGGTCATGTCTATACCAATCGGGGGAAACTGAATCTGTTCAACGCGAAGTACGAGCTGGATGACCGGCCGATCGAGGAGGGCTGCCAGTGTCCGGCCTGCCGCAATTACAGCCGGGCCTATATCCGCCATTTACTAAAGGCGAAGGAAATGCTTGGCATGCGTTTATGCGTATTGCATAATCTGTATTTTTACAATCATATGATGGAGGAGATTCGTCTTGCCATCAGAGAACATCGATATAGTGATTATAAAAAAGCAAAATTAGAAGGCTTTTTGAATAAAGAAGATTAAGGAGGAACATGCAATGAACTTTTTACCAATGTTAGAATCAACAGGGGGCGGCGGAAATATGATCGCTATTCTGATCGCGTATATCGCTGTATTTGCCGTTTTAATGTATTTCCTGTCTGTGCGTCCGCAGAAGAAGCGTCAGAAAAAGATGGATGCAATGATGGCATCTCTTGAGGTTGGCGACAGCATTCTGACAACAAGCGGATTCTACGGTGTGGTTATTGATATTTCTGATGAAGTTGTTGTTGTAGAGTTCGGCAGCGACAGACATTGCCGTATTCCAATGCAGAAAGAAGCAATTGTCAGCGTTGAAAAAGCAAACGAAGAAGAATAATCCTATCAATGAATGATAGTGGCCCGGATTGCAGGATCCGGGCCATTTGGGTTATTGGGCCAGGTTTTCGGTTTGTTGACGAATCGGCCATTGTCCGGTATAATGAAGAAAGAAGCGGAGGTGAGGACGATGAAGAAACCATTGCCGATTGGTGTTGATGATTTTAAAAAAATAATTGTAAATGATTATTATTATGTGGATAAGACAAATTTCATTAAAGAGCTGCTGGATTTAAGAGGAGAGGTTAATTTGTTTACCCGTCCGAGAAGATTTGGCAAAACATTAAATTTAAGTATGCTCCAGTATTATTTTGAAGACACACAGGATCCGGCGGAGAATGCGGCGAACAGGCGGCTCTTTGCGGGATTGCGTATTATGGATGCCGGCGAGATGTATTTAAGTCATATGGGGCAGTATCCGGTCATCAATCTGACATTGAAATCCGCGAAGCAGAGGACTTTTGATTCTGCCTGTTTTAAACTGAAGGAGGAAATAGCCGGGGAGTTTAAACGGCACCGTTCGGTGTTGACCGGAGATTTGTTGAATGAAAATGAAAAACGCTTATTCCGACAACTGGCAGATCAGCGGGCAGATTATGACGAATATTCCGGTTCTCTTAAATTTTTAAGCAGTTGTCTTTATAAGGCGACAGGAAAGCCGACGATTATCCTGATTGACGAGTATGATGTCCCATTGGAAAATGCCTGGTTTGCCGGATTTTATGAGGAAATGGTCAGCTTCATCCGTTCACTTTTTGAATCATCACTGAAAACTAATAAATGCCTGAATTTTGCAGTTATTACCGGCTGCCTGCGCATATCAAAGGAAAGTATATTTACCGGATTGAATCATCTGAAGATCATATCTGTTTTAGACCGGAAATACAGTGAGAATTTTGGTTTCACACATGAAGAAGTCAAAGATATGATTGCTTATTACGGACATGAAAGCCGCTATGAAGATGTGGAGAAATGGTACGATGGCTATACATTCGGAGATATAAAAGTCTATAATCCATGGAGTGTTATTTATTTTATGGATGATCTGAATGCGTATGAAGCCGCTTTTCCGCGTCCGTATTGGGTCAATACAAGTTCTTCTGATATTATCAGGAATATGATCAGCCGTTCGAACCGGGAGACAAAAGACCAGATTGAAGCATTGATTAATGGGGAAGGTATTGAGTTTGCGGTAAGAGAAGAAATTACCTATGCGGATATCGATGAGAATGGGGATAATCTGTGGAATTTTTTGTATTTTACCGGTTATCTGACAAAAGCGGCCGAGAGGATGGAAGGCCGGACGATTCTGTTAACGGCAGTTATTCCCAATGATGAGCTTAAAAGTGTCTATGAAAGAGTGGTCATGGGATGGTTTGAAGAAAAGATGCGCAAACATGATTTTCACAATCTTTATCAGGCCATGGAAAACGGTGACGCGGAAAAGATGGGTGAAATTATCAGTGAACAGCTTTTGACAAGCATCAGTTTTTATGACAGCGCTGAGAATTTTTATCATGGATTTCTGGCGGGTATGCTGAACCAGAGTAATCAATATCGGGTAAAATCTAACCGGGAATCCGGCAATGGCCGCTCAGATCTGATGGTTAAGCATGTCAGTCTGAGAGGAAAGGCTTTTATTCTGGAAGTTAAGGTGTCGCAGAGTATAGATGAACTGGAAAAGGATGCCAAAAGGGCTGTGCAGCAGGTAAAGGAACATCATTATATGGAAGAATTGCGAACAGAAGGCTATCGTAACATCAGTTGTTACGGGATTTCTTTTTACAGGAAAGATTGTGAAGTCTATTATGGCGGTCATTTATAACGCTGTCTGGCTCTCTCAGATACTCGGTTTCATCCGTTTATCTGAGAGAGCTTTTTTATTGGGCACGGAGCTTTTCAAGGATATCATAAGGCACCACCAGACGGCCTTTGCCCGTGCCGATTTTGATATGCGGTTTGTAAGTACCGTGAAAATCGGAGCCGCCGGAATATTTTAGTGCGTAACGATTGGCAAGGCGGCTCAGGAAGAGGTCATCGGACGGAGAGTTTGTTGAATAGTAGACTTCCATTCCCTCCAGCCCTTCTTCTTTCAGCAGGCGGACATATTTTTCCAGTGTCTCTTTCCCAAGCCTGTAGAGCATGGGATGGGCGAGTATGGGGATGCCGCCCGCAGATTTTATG
>CAYURX010000215.1:0-3372 GCA_964447245.1 uncultured Coprococcus sp.
GTTGATCACATCCGCAACGGAATTGATCAGCTTGATCGTCTGTTTTGCCGTCTTGTAACCGGCGGCTGCCTTGGCGCCAAATATGAACGTCGTCGGATAGAAATTCATCTGCGGGTTCTCTTTCAATTTATTGTACAGATACATGACATGCATAATATTCAGCAACTGACGCTTATATTCATGCAGACGTTTGACCTGAACATCAAAAATGGAATCAGGATCCACCTCAATGTTATTATGTTCTTTAATGTAAGCAGCCAGACGCAGCTTGTTCTGATATTTGATCTCTTTAAATTCCTTGCGGGCCTTAGAGTCCTGAGCCAGAGGCGCCAGTCCTTTTAACAGCGGCAGATTAGTGATCCACTCGTCTGTGCCAAGCTTTTCTGTTACCCATGCGGCCAGCAGCGGATTCGCATGAAGAAGGAAACGTCTCTGAGTAATACCGTTTGTCTTGTTGTTGAATTTCTCAGGCATCATCTCATAGAAATCCTTTAACTCCCGGTTCTTCAAAATCTCTGTATGAAGCTGCGCAACACCGTTGACTGAAAAGCCTGCGATGATTGCCATATTGGCCATACGCACCTGTCCTTCATAGAGAATCGCCATGCTGCGGATCTTATTGTACTGATCCGGATATTTTTCCTCGATCTGGATCAGGAAACGGCGGTTGATCTCCTCAACGATCTGATAAACACGAGGCAGCAGCCGCATAAACAGATCCACCGGCCATTTCTCAAGGGCTTCAGCCATAATCGTATGATTGGTATAGGCACAGCATTTTGAAACGATGGCCCATGCGTCATCCCATTCAAGATTTTCCTCATCCAGAAGAATACGCATCAATTCAGGCACTGCAACCGTCGGATGGGTATCATTCAACTGGAAGACAACCTTCTCCGGCAACTGGCGGATATCATCATGGGTCGCCTTAAACTTCTTCACAACCTGCTGCAGGCTGGCTGATACGAAGAAATACTGCTGTTTCAGACGAAGTTCCTTACCGCTGTAATGATTGTCATTCGGATAAAGGACTTCCACAATACATTTTGCCAGATTCTCCTGCTCTACAGCCTTCTGATAATCACCTTTGTCAAAGGAATCCAGATTGAACTGTACGACCGGCTCCGCATCCCAGATCCTCAGGGAATTGACAATGCCATTGTTATAACCGACGACCGGCATATCATATGGCACAGCCAGCACAGACTGATAGCCGTCCTGTATATATCTGTTGCGTCCAAGCTTCTGGTCATATTCAATACGGACATAGCCGCCGAACTTGATCTCCTGCGCGTATTCAGGACGCTTCACCTCAAAAGGATTGCCGTTCTTCAGCCAGTCATCCGGAGCTTCCACCTGCTCGCCATTAACGATCTTCTGTTTGAACATACCGTATTTGTAACGAATCGCGCATCCATAGGCCGGATAATTCAAAGTGGACAGGGACTCAATAAAACATGCCGCCAGACGGCCAAGACCGCCGTTGCCAAGAGCAGCATCCGGTTCCTGGTCCTCGATCACATTGATATCGATCCCCATCTCCTGCAGTACCTCAGCCACTTCTTTGTAGCAGCACAGATTGATCAGATTATTGCCAAGGGCACGGCCCATGAGAAACTCCATGGAAAGATAGTAAACCGTCTTCGCATCCTGTTTCTCATATTCTTTGTGGGAATTCAGCCACTGGTCAATGATCATGTCTTTTGAAGCATAGGCCACAGCCTGGAACAGCTCCTGTTTGGAAGCTGTCTCAGACGTCTTTCTGAATAAATATTTAATATTATTAAGAATCTCTTTTTTAAATGCTGCTTTATCAAACGTTGTTGTGACACTCGTTGTCATTTCACTCATTCAGGTATTCTCCTTTTCCACACCAATCATGACTTTCTCGCCATTGATGTTCCATTCTTTGCTATACCCACTGATTGTATCAAAAACAATTTCGTTTGCCAAGACTTCGTCTTTGATTTCAGCACTGTTTACACCAACCAGCGATTTAATCTTTTCATTTTGAGCAAAATGGACACGAATATGATCCATAACCTCGAATCCGGCCTCTTTACGCATGGTCTGAACCTTGGAAATGATCTCACGGACAAATCCTTCTTCAATCAGCTCAGGCGTCAGATTGGTATCCAGAACGACCGTTGTTTCATATTCCGTATCGGATACATAGCCTTCCATCTGAGCCGCGTCAATCAGCAGATCTTCTTCAAGCAGGACGATTTCATCGCCGCCCACCTCAAAGGCAAGCTGGCCGTTTGCTTTCAGTTCAGCCATAGCCCTGTTGCCGTCAACGCTGCCAAGATATTGTTTGATTCCGCCCAGCTTCTTGCCGTATTTCGGCCCTACCGTACGCAGCTGCGGTTTGAAGCTGTAGGATGTAAAGCCGCTCACATCATCTGTGAAAATAACTTCTTTCACATTCAGTTCATCTTCGATAATTTGTTTATAAAATTCGGATAATTCAAAGTTTGCTTTCACATACATCCGGCCAATCGGCTGTCTGTTTTTGATATTGGCCGCATTTCTGCACGCACGGCCCTGAACAACGACCTGCAGCACGTCTTTCATGCTGTCTTCCAGATCTTTGTCGATCCAGGCTTCATTCACTTCAGGGAAGTCACAGAAATGAATGCTTTCAGGTGCGGACGCATCCACGTTCACAACAATATTTCTGTAGATCTCCTCTGTCATAAACGGGATCATCGGGGCAGCCGCTTTAGCAATTGTCACAAGGGCTGTATAAAGCGTCATGTAAGCATTGATCTTATCCTGCTCCATACCCTTCGCCCAGAATCTCTCACGGCTTCTTCTGACATACCAGTTACTCATCTCATCCACGAACTCCTGCAGCGCCTTGGCCGTCTCAGGGATCCTGTAATTTGCCAGGTTATTGTCAACGGCTTTTACAACGGAATTCAGTTTGGACAAAAGCCATTTATCCATAACCGGCAGCTTGTCATATTCCAATTGATGTTCCATCGGATTGAACTGGTCAATTTCCGCATACAGCACATAGAACGCATAGGTATTGTAAAGAGTACCCATGAATTTGCTGCGGCCCTCCAGCACAGCTTTGCCGTGGAAACGGTTTGGCAGCCATGGTGCTGAATTGGAGTAGAAATACCAGCGGATCGCGTCGGCGCCGTATTCTCTCAGGGCTTCCATCGGGTCAACGGCATTGCCCTTGGATTTGCTCATCTTCTGACCGTTTTCATCCTGCACATGCCCAAGAACGATGACATTCTTGAACGGCGACTGGTTGAAGATCAGGGTTGAAATCGCCATCAGGGAATAGAACCAGCCTCTCGTCTGGTCTACTGCCGCGGAAATAAAGGCGGCAGGGAACTGCTCCTTAAATAAATCTTC
>CAYURX010000216.1:0-3294 GCA_964447245.1 uncultured Coprococcus sp.
TTTCAGTTCACCGCCGGACAGGCTGGCGTTCACTTCCCGGTTAATATAATCTTTGGCGCACAGGCCCACTTCTGCTAAATATTCACAGGCATCGGCTATTGACAAATACTTATTCGCCGCAATGCGCAGCAGATCAAGGACCTGGATCCCCTTAAACCTCACCGGTTGCTGAAAAGCAAAGCTGATCCCCATCTGAGCCCGCTCCGTAATCGTCTTGTCCGTCATATCCACACCATTAAAATAAATGGCTCCTGATGTCGGCTTCTCGATACCGGCGATCAACCTGGCCAGTGTGGACTTACCGCCGCCGTTTGGCCCTGTAATAACAACAAACTTATTCTCGTCGATCGTCAGACTGATATCTCTGATAATCTCCGTTTTCCCGCTGCCTTCCTCCACATCGAAGGAAATATTCTTTAATTCCAGCATATCATCACCTTAGACTTTCTAAAAATTTATCTTTAATCCCCTTCATTACTGCTGCCTGTTATAAAGTAAGGCCGTCACAGGATTCCCATGACAGCCTCCTTCAATCAACATTAATTAAAATATACCAGATCTTCTTCCGGCTTCTCTGCCGAAGAAATATGGGTCGTATAGAGTACCGGCCCCACGCCGCCATACTCACGGCGGCGTTCATATTTTATCTTTGCGGTAATCGTTACCCACTGGCCATTTTTTAATTCATCCGCATGGCTGGTTTTGCACAAAAATCCAATAAACCGGATATCATCCGCGCAGCATGTCATCGCATTTCTTCCCGGCACAATATACCCCTTCGGGAACTTGCGGTTTTTCATAACTTTACCTTTAAATTTTACAGCTTTGCCGTCATAGCGGTCTTTGTCATCGGCACAGTCCATATACCAGATGCCATAATCCTCATCGCGGATCTCGATCACATCCGCATTCAGATCATATGGCGGAATGTCCTTGCCAAGCTCGATCATCCGGCCGTCCTTATGTTCGAACATCATCTGGATATTACTGTTGAGCGCCTTGACATTTCTGCGGAACATGGGCAGATCCTGTTCCTCTGAACAGCGGTTAAAGATGACCAGTTCCGTACATTTTAAAATATTGCCGATAATCGAACGCATATTATTCAGATAAACAGCAAATGTACTGGCATCCACCATGGTCACGATCTGATAGATTTCCCAGCCTTTTGGCATATCCACATTCAGGATCGTATCCGGATCCCACATACCGTTGTACTCGACAAAAACACGCTTCGGCCGGTAGACATGCTGGCAGTTCTCCAAAAACTCTGCCGTCAGTTCCTCCTCGTCCTCAAGGGTGATCGTGTCGATTTTACAGGCCATGGTCGCCCTCTCATCCAGCTCGACTTCGCCTTCTTCACAGCTAATGAAAAGTCCCTTATCACCGTCAGCGAACTCGCCGCTCTCGAAGATTTCCTGAATAAAAGATGTCTTGCCGCTCTCAAGAAACCCCATGATCAAATATACAGGTACTTCCAAATCACTCATACTTCTATCTCCATTTCACAGCCGTTCTTTTTACAGTAAAAACAGCTTCTCCAGTTTCGCTTCGTCTAATTTTGAACCAATGACACATAAACGGCCTGTGTATTCCGGCTGACCTTCTCTGATCTCATATTCTTCAGGCACCATATCAAAATAGATCCATGTACCGTCTGCGCCCGGCAGCATCCCTTTTGCTCTCAGAACAATGCCGAATTCCTCACCATCAGACAATGCCTTTAAGATGCTCTCAACTTCGTCTCTTGTATATTTGCGCGGTGTCTCCCTGCCCCAGCTTGTAAATACTTCATCCGCATGATGATGATGGTGATCATGGTCATGACCGCATCCGCAATGTTCATCATGGTCATGATGATGTTCATGGTCATGCTCATCGTGGTCATGGTGATGATGCTCATGATCATGCTCGTCATGGTCGTGATCATGCTCATGGTCATGCTCATCGTGGTCATGATGATGCTCATGATCATGCTCATCGTGGTCATGATGATGGCCGCATACCGGACAGATATCTTCCTCAGCCATGACCATATCTGCCAGAGATACAGGCTTTTCCATGGCAGCCAGAAGCTGATCTCCCGTCAATTCATCCCATGGTGTTGTGATGATGACTGCATCCTGATTGTGCTCACGAAGTAAAGCTACACAGGCTTCCAGCTTGTCCTGTTTGACATTCTGGGTACGACTCAGTACGATCGTATGGGCGCTCTCCACCTGATTATTATAAAATTCGCCAAAATTCTTCATATACATTTTGCACTTGTTGGCGTCCGCAACGGTTACAAGACTATTCAATTCAAGGGGCGCATCCGCAGCCACACCCTGTACAGCCTTCACCACATCCGATAACTTACCTACGCCTGATGGCTCAATGATGATTCTGTCAGGATGAAACTTTGTAATGACATCCTTTAATGCCGTACCAAAATCGCCCACCAGTGAGCAGCAGATACAGCCTGAATTCATCTCTGTAATATTGATGCCCGCGTCTTTCAGAAAACCGCCGTCGATACCGATTTCACCAAATTCATTTTCAATCAATACAACCTGCTGTCCCTTAAAAGTTTCTTCTAAAAGTTTCTTAATTAAAGTCGTTTTACCTGCACCTAAAAAACCTGATATAATATCAATCTTTGCCATATGGCCTGCCTCCTTATTTCTTCTATCTATAATCACTTCAAAACATTTTTGTATCTTTTTTATTTTAAGGCCTTCATTTTATAAAATCAATACATCCTGCTAAAATTTTTAAATATTTTAGAATTTATCAAATGGCCCTTCTATTTTCAGTGAAAATCATATATAATAAAGCTATCATTTTTGCTTCAGAAAGGAGGGCCTGCCATGGCCTTCACACATATCAACGACCAGGGACACGCACGCATGGTCGACGTCTCCGGCAAAGCAGTTACCGACCGTATGGCTGTCGCAGCCGGCAGTGTTTATATGCAGCCGGAGACATTCAGGCTGATTTTGGACGGTCAGATGAAAAAAGGCGACGTGCTGGCTGTTGCGCAGGTAGCCGGTATCATGGCTGCCAAGAAAACGTCCGAGATCATTCCCATGTGCCACCCTCTGATGCTCACAGGCATCGACATTCATTTTGAAATGGATGATGCCATCAGTGCCATTCATATCCGTGCCAGTGTGAAAACGAGCGGACAGACCGGTGTCGAGATGGAAGCGCTGCACGCCGTCTCAGCGGCCGCCCTCACTATTTATGACATGTGCAAAGCCGTTGACCGCGCCATGCGGATCACGGATATCCGTGTCGTCGAAAAAGACGGCG
>CAYURX010000217.1:0-3286 GCA_964447245.1 uncultured Coprococcus sp.
AAACATGATGGAAGAAAATCCTGCTTCAATACATTTATAACAGCCTTCATATGAACCATGGTCAAGATGAAGGGCAACAGGTACGGTGATATTCAGTTCTTCCAGCATACCATTCACCATGCCGACAACTGTCTTATAGCCGCACATATATTTGCCTGCACCTTCGGATACGCCAAGAATAACCGGAGATTCCAGTTCCTGAGCTGTCAATAAAATGGACTTTGTCCACTCAAGATTGTTAATATTGAACTGACCAACTGCATAATGTCCTGCCTTAGCTTTTTCCAGCATCTCTTTTGCTGATACTAACATAATCAATTCCTCCATATCATCTTCGTCAATAACGGATTATCCCGGCTGACTCTGTCCGGGTCTCTTACATTATACCGTTTATGATCTTAAAAGTAAATGGGTATTTATTTAAACTTTAATTCAATATACTGGCAAATCAGTTCTACCGCCTTGTCAATGCCGACAGCGCTTGTGCTGATGGCCAGATCATACGTACTGCAGGCTTTCCAGTCCTGCCCTGCGTAATAACCGAAATAGCTGTCCCGCTTTTTATCCATGGCATTAATTTTCTTCATGGCTTCCTTCTCATCGAGATTGTCCGAAGCCATAATACGTCTTGCCCTGAAATCCTTATCAGCACTCAAATATATCTTGATGCATTTTTGTTCGTCTCTCAATATGTATCCGGCACACCGGCCCATAATGACACAATCATCCTTCTGGGCGATCGCCTTGATCACTTCGGCCTGTTTGTTGAACAGTTTGTCGCTGGACAGCGTATTATCAAAAGGATTCATGGAACTGTTCATGGAAAAAGTATTCATGGCCAGCATATACAAAAAGCTGTCCGTTGGTTTTTCATCCACTTTTTCAAAATAATCTTTCCGGATCCCGCTGTGTTCAGCCGCCAATTCGGCAATATCACCATCATAAATACGAATACCGAGCCGCTTCGCCAGTTTCTCTCCGACTTCCTTGCCGCCGCTGCCATATTCCCTGTTCAATGCAATAATCAAATGTTCTGACATAACTTAGTTCCTCCCTGGTTATAAATACTGATTATAAATACTGATCATAATACTGATCATGAATGCATTGCCTCATGTTCCTTCACCAGTTCCTCATGCAGCTCCATGGAATTCCAGCCGCAATTGGCCTCCGTCAGTACGGCCTTCAAGGCCACCGATGCGATCTTCATCGTCCTGAAACCTCTCAGGAATGCATCCAGCATTTGATTCGTAAATCCTTTCATCAGTATCATCTCATCTTCAAATCCTTCACCTGTATAAGCTTCACCTGTCAGCGTGTAACCCGGCACGCCGGCCAGAGCACCGATGGGCTCTCCATACTGCTCTTTGCTGATACTGCGGATCTGTAATCCCAGTTTCAGGCACAGCATCCGAATCTGCCGCCCTTTCGCCGTATTCAAATTATAAAAAAATACTACACCCGTCTGCTTCATTCGTCACAACCCCGTCTGTCTAATATATGCAGGTCCGCGCCGTCTTTAGACATAATTCTGATCTGAACCTGGCACTTTGAAATAAACACATCATTCATCTGCAGCATATAATCTATCTTTGTCTCGATCAGTTCCGGTGCCTCCACCGTCGAGATATCACTTGTATAAATATCCATCAGCATATCACCCACCGCCGTATGATAACGGTTCATCGTCTGCCGGTCTTTTTCAAAAACCATATGCACACGATCGGCCCCGCGCCGGATCACTTCCACTTTATTCTCAGCAATCTTGATGATATTGCTGGTCCTGCCGCCATTTTCCGTATCAGGTTCATCGTACACGACAAAATGCCTGCCATTCCGATAATAATAACCGGCTGCAATAATCAATTCCGTTTTTGCGTCTTCACCAAGATCCATCTGAGCACCATTGACTGTCAGAATGACATCTCCCGTCACGAATTTCACCTGCCTTTCCTGTGCCGCGCAAATGCGCCTGTACCAAGTATACCGCAAATTCGCCTGAATTACAACCATACAGACCGTTTCCATGAAAAACAACCCCTGAAATTCAACCTAATTTCAACTTATTATATTTAAAGTTTGATTGCAACAACCGGCTGTGATATGATATACGGTAACTGATCATCAACAGATCCATAAACATTTGTACATTAAAAAGCATACATAAAAATTTATATCAATGTCTACAAAAAATAAAAACGAAAGGAGGCTGTACAATGCATAAAAAACACTGCACTTATGGGTGTTTCTTATTGTATTATCTATAGTCTCCCTTTTTGCAGGCTGCGCAGGTACCCAGGCCGTTGCCGCCCCTTCTTCTGAAGATCATGAGACACCGGAAACTCAGAAAAAACATAAAAGCGGCACGACTGCGAAGCGTACAACGCTGCATGAATTCCTTCTTCCGGATGCATCCGGGAGCACTGTCTATGGCAATGATATTATTTCCATAGACGCCTCCAATATTTCCGAGGGCTATGTGATGGTCCGGTATACGGGAGATGTGGATAAAATCCGCCTGCAGATCACGGCGCCTGACGGCTCTGTCTACACCTATTCTCTGTCTGTGGGCGACTGGGAAACATTCCCTCTATCCGGCGGAAACGGCCCTTACCATCTGGATATCCTTGAACATGCCTATGACAACATGTATGCCATTGCATTTTCCCAGGATATTGAAGTAACACTGAACGATGAATTCAAACCATTTTTATATCCCAACCAGTATGTATGGTTTAACGATGATTTCAAAGCGGTCGCTTACGGCGTCGAGTTTTCAGAGAACGCAACCGACGATCTGGATTATGTGACACAGGTTTACCACTATGTGACAGAGAATATTTCCTATGATAATGAACTGGCGGCCAATGTATCCACCGATTATCTTCCTGATATTGACCGAACGATGGAAACAGGAAAGGGCATCTGCTTTGATTATGCTTCCCTGATGGCTGCGCTGCTACGGTCCCAGGGCGTTCCGACCAAGCTGGTAGTCGGATATTCCGGTGAGGCCTACCATGCATGGATCAGTGTCTGGCTGGATGAAATCGGATGGGTAGACAACATTATAGAATTTGACGGAAAGAACTGGTCGCTGGTCGACCCGACCCTCGCCGCCAACAACGACAGTTCCGCTGTCAAAAAATATGTGGGCGACGGCAGCAATTATACAGTCAAATATGAATATTAAACCCGAATTATTCACATTAAGTATTCATATTTAAGTATTCATATTTAAGTATTCATATTAAGTATTCACATTAATTATTCACATTAATTATTCACA
>CAYURX010000218.1:0-3273 GCA_964447245.1 uncultured Coprococcus sp.
CACATAGGAAAGAATGTCAGAAAGATAGCGGTGATTTTCCGGATAAAGCATCTCATCGGCAATCGGCATTTTGAAAGTCTGAAGGGCATGCATATGGATCTTTCTGATGGCGATCAGGCCATTTAAGAGATTCGGCGCCTGTTCAGGGTCCGGCTGATGCAGCATCCCTTTGTAACCTTCGCCGGTTGTTCGTGGTTTGTTGGTATAAATACGGGGCACAAGCAGAAGTTTGTCTTTGACTTCTTCCTGAACTCTGGCCAGACGGCTGATATAATCGCAGACGGCTTCCTCATTGTCGGCGGAACATGGTCCGATGATAACCATGAATTTGTCGGATGCGCCAGTGATAATATCAATCAGTTCCTGGTCTTTTTCGGCCTTTAAAGTGGCCAGTTCATCGGAAACAGGGTATAATTCCTTGATCTCCATTGGTGTTGGTAATTTTTTGGTTAATTCAAAGCTCATAATCCATCTATCTCCTTATCATAAGTGTTTCCATCATAAATGCTATTCATTATAGATGTTTTCCAACTTTTAAACTCTATTATAACCGAAATAAAAAAGGCTGTAAAGCTATTTGCATAAGGAGCCCCGGACGGGCGTAAACTGTTAAAAAGAGATGACGGGGATAAAATGAAACAAAAAATTATTGTATGGTGTTTGGTTTTTACAATGGTATGGCAGGCGGCTGCCGGAAGCAGGGCGGCTTATGTACAGGCAGAGGCAATAACAGAGGTTACAGAAACGGCAGAAACCATGGGAATTGCAGAAACGGAAGAAGCAGAAGATGAAACAAAACAGGGAAATCGTCCGGTGGGAGATGTAGCCCTGACTTCAGAGGCGGCCATATTGATGGAGGCGAAAACGGGGACGGTCATTTATGAAAAAAGTCCGGATACCCGGATGTGTCCGGCCAGCATTACGAAAATTATGACGCTTTTGTTGATTTATGAAGCCATGGAGGATGGCCGGATCAGTCTTGCGGACGAGGTCGTGACCAGCGCACACGCAAAATCCATGGGCGGTTCCCAGGTATTTCTTGAGGAGGGTGAAGTACAGACGGTGGAAACCTTAATCAAATGTATCGTTGTGGCTTCGGGCAACGATGCGTCTGTGGCCATGGCTGAATATATTGCGGGCAGCGAAGAAGCTTTTGTTGGAATGATGAATGAAAAGGCGGCCGGGCTTGGAATGTCGGGTACGCACTTTGTGGACTGCTGTGGTCTGACGGATTCTGATGACCACTATACGACAGCCAGGGATGTGGCGCTGATGGCCAGGGTTCTGATCGTCAATTATCCGCAGATATCCGAATATTCAACCATCTGGATGGAAAATATTACGCATGTAACAAATAAAGGCAGCAGTGAATTCGGTCTGTCCAATACGAATAAACTGCTGAAAATGGCCAATAATTTTGAAGTGACGGGTCTGAAAACAGGATCGACCAGCAAGGCCGGATACTGTTTTTGCGCAACGGCGCTCAAGGATAATATTCCGCTGATCGCCGTGATCATGGATGCGCCGGATTATAAAGTCCGGTTTTCCGAGGCACAGCAATTACTCAATTATGGTTATGCCAATTGTAGTTACTATGAAGATAAAAATCCGCCGGTCCTGCCTGCTGTTCCAGTGCGAAAAGGGGTCTCAGATACGGTTGCACTGAATTATGACGGCATTTTTTCTTATGTCAGTTTTCAGGGTGAAGATTTGTCGGGCATTACTTCCGAACTTGTACTGGAAGAAGAAATCACGGCGCCTTTTGAAGCCGGAACAAAAGCCGGACAAATCGTCTATTCCTTAAATGGAAAAAACATCGGACAGGTGGATGTTGTGACGGCTGAGGGAATGGAAAAGGCAGGATTTAAAGATTATTTAAGGAAAATTTATGATAATTTTATAGCCCTGTGCGGATAGTCATATAAATTTCATATCTTTCTTCCGGCATTCGTGGTAAAATGTAGAAGTGAATATTGTTTTTTGGAGGTTATGGTATGAGTCAAAGAGTACTGCTGATCGTTAATCCCATGGCCGGACGTCAGAAAATACGGGGCGAATTGATGTATGTGATCGATGCCCTGACTAAAGCCGGATATGAGACAGTGATTTATACAACCCAGGGCAAGGAAGAAACAAAAAGGCTGTTTGAAGAAAAAGACAGTCAGTTTGAAAGGGTCATTTGCTGCGGCGGTGACGGAACATTTAATGAAATTCTTTCGGCGACGATGCGCTGGCAGCGGCCGCCAGTGCTTGGATATATACCGGCCGGTACGACCAATGACTTTGCGTCGGGGTTGAAATTGCCGACGGATATCAGGGAGGCTATTCATAACTGTATCAACGGTAAAGTGCGCAGCGTTGATGCGGGACTTTTTAATGATACTTATTTTTCCTATATTGCGTCTTTTGGTATTTTTACAGAAGCCTCCTATTCCACACCGCAGAATTTTAAGAACAGTCTTGGCCATCTGGCCTATATACTGGAGGGAATCAAAGAATTGCCTGCCATTACATCTTACCCGGTGCGCATTGAAGCGGACGGGCAGATTTATGACGACGCCTATATTTTTGGGGCGGTCAGCAACGCCAAGAGTGTGGGCGGCATTCTGAAGATGAGTGATGACATCGTTGATCTGAACGATGGGCTGCTGGAAGTGATGATGGTGCGTATGCCAAAGACGCTGATGGATCTCAGTACAATTGTTACTTCTCTGAATACGATGAAATATGATCCGTCCATGTTCCTGTTCTTCCAGACCCATGATCTGAATCTGACAACGGAGAAAAAACTGATATGGTCTCTGGATGGTGAGCGGGCTGTTGGCGGAAAAATCACCCATATTGCCTGTGTGAAGGATGCGTTCCGGATCATGACAGTGCCGGAGGAAAGAAAAAAATGATGCCGCTATTATTCTTAACGGCTGCAGTCATTGCGGCTGCTGCTATCCGCATTTACTATGAATGCCATCATTTTACAACGGAATATTACGAGATAAGGTCTGAAAAGATTCCGGAAGCTTTTGACGGCTTCCGGTTTGTTATGATATCTGATCTTCACAGCTATGATTTTGATGAAGGCAATCACAGACTGCTGGATCAAATTGATGCCTTAAAGCCCGATGCCGTCATGATTGCCGGAGATATGATCAATGCCAGTCCGGGAGCGGATATGCGTCCGGCCATTCAATTTGTCCAAAATATCTGTGAACATTATCAGGTCTATTTCGGCAACGGCAATCATGAACAGCGCATTGCCCTGTATCCTGAAACCTA
>CAYURX010000219.1:0-3272 GCA_964447245.1 uncultured Coprococcus sp.
AATGGGCAAAAAAGAAGTTACATCCTCAATGAAAAGGAAAAAATTTATCAACAATACGATTGTACATATTTGTCTTGCCATATTGTCGATCGTGTGGGTATTCCCGATTTTCTGGGTTATTCTGACAAGTTTCAGGGCAGAGAAGGGCTCCTATGTGTCCACTTTCTTCCCAAAGAGCTATACGATTGACAATTATGTGAAACTGTTTACAAACACAAACGTACTGAATTTTCCAAGAATGTTCACGAACACGCTGATCATTGCCATCTTCTCATGTGTGATCTCGACATTTTTCGTGTTAGCTGTTTCTTATTGTATGTCGAGACTGCGTTTTAAGATGAGAAAGCCATTTATGAATGTTGCGATGATTCTTGGATTGTTCCCGGCTTTCATGTCCATGGTCGCTGTCTACTATATTTTGAAATCCCTGGGATTGTCCGAGGGCAATATGATCCGTGTGGCATTGGTGCTTGTCTACTCCGGCAGTGCAGGTCTTGGCTTCTATGTGGCCAAAGGTTTCTTTGATACGATTCCGAAGGCCCTGGATGAGGCCGCCTATATTGACGGCTGTACCAAATGGCAGGTGTTTACGAAGGTGACGATTCCTCTGAGTAAACCGATCATCGTGCAGACGGTCCTGACTTCTTTTATGGGACCGTGGGTAGACTTTATTTTTGCAAAGGTTATCTGCCGTGCAAATGCGGATTATTATACAGTATCGATCGGTCTTTACCGAATGCTTGAGAAAGAATATATTGATAACTGGTATACTTGCTTTGCAGCGGGTGCCGTATGTATTTCCATACCGATTGCCATTGTGTTCATTTTCATGCAGAGATATTACACAGAAGGTCTTTCCGGTGCGGTTAAAGGTTAATCTGACAGGTATATGTCCGGCTTTTGCATAAAGCGGGAGACTCATATGTGGGCCGCTGCAAAATATAAATACTGAAAGGTCGTTTATATTTTGCGGCGGCTCTTTGTCTTATTCATGATGATGAAAAGAGGGGAAATCGAAGGATGCAGTGGATATATGGTAAAAATAGCTGGCGGACGCAGGAACAGGGCGAGGAAAACTGTTATCTGCTGACCAATGGCCTGGGTGGATTTTCTTCGCTGACAATGACCGGGGCTAATGCCAGAAATGATCAGGCGCTGCTGATGGCTTCGCTCAAGGCGCCGACGGTTCGCTATCATCTTGTGACCAACGTGCATGGCCGTATAGAGGTGGGAGGACGGCCGTATGATCTGGCTTCCCAGCAATATGTCAATCACACCAAAAACCAGACGGGACAGCAGTGGCTGCAGTGTTTTTCCTTTGAATATCTGCCGGTATGGCAATATCATATAGAAGATATTGATGTGATACAAACAGTTTTTGTGCGGCAGGGAGAAAATACGGTTGGCATCCGGTATGAGATAGAGGCGGGCCGGGAAGGCGAATTGATACTGGCGCCATGGCTGCAATTTGTGCCAAAGGGACAGAGATTGCCGGAAACGCAGACATTTGCAATGGATGACCGGCAGATCCGCGCCGGGGGGATCGCTCTCAATTATTATACGAATGGCCAGGTGGAACAGCAGGCGCCTTGTTATTCCGGTGACTGGTATTATGGCCAGGATGCACGGGATGGCCGGGAGGCTTTCGGCGCGGCCTTTTCCAATCACAGGATCCGATGCGCTTTTAATGCGGGGCGGCAGGTCTTTTATTTGGTTTACAGTATGGAAAAGCAGGAGAATGTAGATTTGGCCTGGGTGGAACAGGCCATTGGGGAGGAAATCGGGAGACAGAGACGGCTCGTTGCCGAATCCGGTCTGAAAAATCCGGTTGCCAGGACATTGGTGAAAAGTGCCGGTCAGTTTCTGACATGGCGCGCATCGACCCAGAGCGAGTCTGTGATCGCAGGCTATCCGTTCTTTGGGGATTGGGGCCGGGATACGATGATCGCTCTGGCGGGCTGTACCCTTGCAGCCCGCCGGTTTGAAAGCGCAAAAAGCATCCTGAAAACATTTATGGCCTATTGCAGGAGAGGGCTGATGCCGAATATGTTCCCGGAGGACGATGCGGAGCCGATCTATAATACGGTGGATGCTTCTTTATTATTTATAGAGATGGTTTATTTATATATGAAGGCATCCGGCGACCGGGCGTTTATCCGGGAAGCATGGCCGGAAATGACAGAGATCATCCGCTGGTATCAGAACGGAACAGATTATGGTATCCATATGGATACGGATGGGCTGATTGCCGCAGGAGAAGGTACGGACCAACTGACATGGATGGATGTGCGGGTGGGTGATATCCTGCCGACACCCCGTCATGGCAAACCGGTAGAGATCAATGCCTACTGGTATAATGCGTTGATGATCATGGCCGAGCTGGCTCCTGACATGGGAAAACCGGAGTGTGGGAAAATGTACCGGAAAATGGCGGACAGAACCAAAGAAAGTTTTCTGCGTCTGTTCTGGGATGACGAGCGGGGGTGCCTTAAGGATGTGATTTCAGGCACAAAGGCGGATACGCAGATCCGGTGCAATCAGATATGGGCGCTGACATTATCTTATGTGATGGTCGATCAGAAAAAGGCTGAACGTATATTAGGGACAGTCTACCGTTATCTGTACACACCGTGGGGGTTGCGCTCGCTGAGCCCGGAGGATCCGGAGTATCACGGGACTTATGGCGGTTCCCAATATGACAGGGACATGGCTTATCATCAAGGAACGGTATGGGCTTACCCTCTGGGCGCTTATTATCTGGCTTATCTTCGCTGGGCCGGGGATCGGGAAGCGGCAGTCCGGACAGTGAAACGGCAGCTTCAGCCATTGGAAGCCTGCCTGCGGGAAGGCTGTATCGGCCAGATCGCCGAGATCTACGACGGGGACAGCCCGGATACATCCAGAGGGTGTTTCGCCCAGGCATGGAGTGTTGGGGAATTGCTGAGAGTTTACGCAAAGATTGAAGAAATGGAAGAAAACAAATGAGGAAAGACATAGAATTGAAGCACTGGTTTGCTTCCGATGCATTTAATCAACAATTTTATTATGAAAGGGATGATCTGGGGGCGGTCTGGTCGCCGGATGCGACAGTCTTTAAACTGTGGGCACCGACGGCGGAGTCTGTAACCGTCAATTTTTATAGAGAGGGAAAAGACGGTGCGCCTTTCTGCTGTTTCCAAATGCACAAAGAGGAACGGGGCCTGTGGCAGTTGAAAGCGGACGGTGATCAGGACGGGATCTATTATACTTATTCTGTAACAGTAGACGGGGTC
>CAYURX010000220.1:0-3254 GCA_964447245.1 uncultured Coprococcus sp.
AGTACCGGCGTTTTTCAAGGGTTTTACTTGTGATGATCTGCAGAAAATTCCGAAACCAAATAGGCTGAGACTGAACTGTTTCCAATGTTATTTGGTTCTGGAATAAGCAATAATGGCTTTACCAAAACGGCAGAAAGAATATTTTTTATAAGAACCATAAAAATCAGTGAGTAATTCGTATATTTAGTGTAATTATAATGCAATGATAATAATAATTGATGAATGACAGGAGGGTTTCTATGAAACAGTTAATGAAAATATTGCTTGTATGCGGATTATCACTGATGGTTTTTGCGGGATGCGGGAAGGAGCCGACGAAGGAGCCAACGAATGGAAGCGGGTCAGTAAGTGAAAGCGAACCGGTAAGTGAAAGTGAATCGTTGAATGAAAGCGAACCGCTTTCTGAAAATTCAGCGCCTATCCACAGTATTTTTCTGAAAAGTGATGGTGAGACATGGCTTTTTGCCAGTGATACAGCCGGATTGTTTACGGCGCCTGTGCCGGATGATTTAACGGATGCGTCAGGTGCAGCCATTGAGAAGGATCAGCTTGTACCGGGAAATCAAATTGATATTTATGGTAATGGCATTATGCTGGAAAGCTATCCGGGACAGTATCCGGGAGTCGTGAAAATGGTTGTGACGGGACAGGGGGCCGAAGCTGATCTGGAACCGTATCAGGAGGAGATCGATATGTTTTTCCCTGAGCCGGATTTAAGTGAACCGCCGGAACTGAGTATTTCTTACAACACATCCATGGCGGCCGTGACGGCTCTGCTGACCGGCCCGGTGAATTATACCTGGGAGGCCCCGGATCCTTTGGAAAATGGTGAATCCACCGCTGTGGCTGCCTGCGGGCCGCATATTACCCAGTGTAAAGAGCTGGCGGATATGACACTGGAAGGCAGGACAGAAGTGCAGTTTACGGGCAGTCCTTTGCCGGAGCAGATCAAAGTGGTGCGGTGGCCGTCTTCTGTTTATATGGCAGAAGACGATATTGGTGAAGGAGAAGTCGTTGATGTCACAAAAGATGAGAATGGCCGGTTTGTGATAACGGTCGAGGCGGGATATATTTACGGTGCTATCGCTGAATGGGAAATGGGACAGGCTGACTATGGATTTATAACGAAAGCAATCGAAAAATAAAGATACAATTGATTATCCTGATGAATCTTGTTATAATGATTGACGGATAGTATTCATGATACATGATGAAACTATACCAGGATAAGAAGGAGAAAAAAGTAAGATGCTTAAAGGAAAAACAGTTGTATTGGGAGTGACCGGCAGTATCGCGGCTTATAAGATTGCGGGACTTGCCAGTAAATTGAAGAAGCTGCACGCGGATGTCCATGTGATTATGACAGCCAATGCAACGAACATTATAAATCCGATCACGTTTGAGTCTCTGACGGGCAATAAATGTATGGTTGATACATTTGACAGGAATTTCCAGTTTAATATTGCTCATATAGCGCTGGCGGACAGGGCGGATGTGATGCTGGTGGCGCCGGCTTCAGCCAATATTATTGGTAAGATGGCCTGCGGGATCGCGGATGATATGCTGAGTACGACGGTGCTGGCCATGACCTGTCCGGTGATCGTATCTCCGGCTATGAATGTGAATATGTTCCATCAGCCGATCGTGCAGGATAATATCAAAAAGCTTGAATCTTATGGAAAGATTATTGTTCCGCCGGATAATGGTTATCTGGCCTGCGGGACAACCGGGGACGGCAAGATGCCGTCAGAGGATGTGCTGCTGAATTATATTCTCAGAGAGATTGCCTGTGAAAAGGATATGAAGGGACGAAAGGTGCTTGTGACGGCCGGTCCGACAAGAGAAAGTCTGGATCCTGTTCGTTTTATTTCCAATCATTCGACAGGCAAGATGGGCTATGCCATTGCTGAACAGGCCATGCTGCGGGGAGCAGATGTCACATTGGTCAGCGGGCCTGTCGATCTTCCGGCGCCGCCATTTGTGCGGACCATACCTGTCATCAGCGCGGCTGATATGTTTGCCGCTGTTCAGGAGTATTGGGAGGATCAGGATATCATCATCAAGGCGGCGGCCGTTGCGGATTATACATCTGAGCATACGGCATCGGAAAAGATCAAGAAATCTGAGGGACAGCTTGTGTTAAGTCTTGGACGGACTCAGGATATTCTGGCATGGCTTGGTGAACACAAGTCGGAGCAGCAGGTGCTTTGCGGCTTTTCAATGGAAACGTCCAATGTGGTTGAAAATTCAACGGCCAAACTGACAAAGAAGAATGCCGACCTGATCGCGGCCAATTGTCTGAAAGAGGCCGGGGCGGGATTTGGCACCGATACCAATCATTTGATGCTGATCGGCAAAGAAGGCATGAGAGATCTGCCGATGATGTCAAAAGCCGGAGCAGCCGGTGAATTGCTGAATGAAGTGATGAATTTGTGGCATAAGAAGAATGACTGAGAAGAACTGAAAATAGCCGAAAAAACAGAGCGGCCGCCGCATTGCAGTTGAATGCGGTGGCTCTGTTTTTTGTATGAAAAACTTCATTTATTGTTATTGTGAGATAGACGGATTTGCTTTATAATAGGAAGCAGGAATAAAAAGTGACAGATATACAAGGAAGATGAAAGATGGCAAAAAAAATTACGCAAAAAGGAACGGGCGGCATTTTTAAGCTGCTGGCTTTGATACCGGGAATTAATTGGTTCCCTTTATTATATCTGGGTATTGTGAATAAAGACAGTTGGCAGATGATCATGGCATTGGTTTATGCATTTCTGACTTTCAAGTCCGGGGGATTATTCGGGATCGGCTATATCCTGGCAGCGGTGCATTATTTTTCGGTTTGTGCCGATAAAAAGGACGATCATAAGAAAAGAGTTGAAATGAAGATTGAAAAGAAAATAGAAAAGAAAAATGCGCAGGCTGATGATGGAAGGGCGGAGAAGGGCCGTATACAGAATGCGGAACTTTTTTACAGTGATATGAAGCGTTATGAAAACCGGGAAGGCGAGGCGGTTCCTTTTGTAAGATTTATGTCTTCTGAGCCGACTTATCAGGCAATGAATAAAGAGCAGAAAGCCTGGTATTTTTACTGGCGAAGCCAGGTAAGGCAGGGCATTTATCCGGAGATGACAACGACATCTTACATCTATGTATATACCTGTGAGCTGGTTGGCGGAATCGGTTGGCTGTATCCCCGGGAGGGTTATGAGCAGCTGCGGGGGCTGAGGCAGAACTACGGATATATGCTGAAGGAA
>CAYURX010000221.1:0-3191 GCA_964447245.1 uncultured Coprococcus sp.
ATTCATTTATGGGAGACAAAAGTATGTAAACCGTCCATGGGTTCACTGCTTGTTTTGTCAGATATGCTAAATGAACCATTAATTGAGATTATGGAAAAAGCAAATCGTAGTTATTATTAACCAGATTTTTGAAAATTAGCAGGAAATGGATGAAATTTCGGAACCATTATGATAAAATAGCCATAGTTGCAGATATTAGAATATAGGAAGCAGATGATATATTTGGAGGTTCAGATCATGAAAAAACCTGTACTTGTGATTATGGCGGCCGGAATGGGCAGCCGGTATGGCGGACTGAAACAGGTGGATCCGGTGGATGCCGATGGCCATATTATTATGGATTTTTCAATTTACGATGCGGTTCGCGCGGGTTTTGAGAAGGTCGTGTTCATTATCAAGAAAGAAAATGAACAGATTTTTAAGGAAAGCATTGGCCGGCGGATGGAGAAGTATGTGGAAGTTGTCTATGTCTTTCAGGAACTGGACAAGCTGCCTGAAGGATTTCGTATACCGGAAGGCCGTGTGAAGCCGTGGGGAACGGGACATGCAGTGCTGTGCTGCCTGAATGTGATCGACGGACCGTTTGCGGTTATTAACGCCGATGATTACTATGGGCCTGAAGCCTTTGCTATGATTTACGATTATCTCATGCATCATGAAGATGATGAATTGTACCGCTATACGATGGTTGGCTACCGTCTCGGCAATACCCTGACGGAGAATGGTCATGTTTCCCGCGGTGTTTGTACAGTGAACGATCAGGGATATCTGACAGGCATTCGTGAACGTACCTATATTGTGGCAACGCCGGACGGCGCCGCTTACTCGGAGGATGACGGCCGGACATTAACGGCCCTGTCACCGGAAGAAACGGTCTCCATGAATATGTGGGGGTTCTCAGAGGGATTTTTGAAAGAATTAAAGGAACAGTTTGTAAAATTTTTAATCGAGGTCATGCCGGGCAACCCATTGAAGTCCGAATATTTTCTGCCTTCCGTTGTCAGCGCCTTGCTTGATGAAGGCAAAGCAACCGTGCATGTGCTCCGGTCAAAAGATAAGTGGTACGGTGTCACTTATAAAGAAGATAAGGAAACCGTTGTGGCAGCCATCGCGAAACTGAAACAGCAGGGCGTTTATTCGGATAAACTCTGGAACGAATGACAATGGAAAGGAAGAAAAAGATGACAATGAGAAAGACAAAAATCGTATGTACAATCGGTCCGGCAACCAACAATGAAGAAATGATCCGACAACTCATGCTCAACGGGATGGATGTCGCCCGCATGAACTTTTCCCATGGTGATCATCCGTCGCATCTGGCCACATTGAACATTATCAAAAAAGTGCGCCAGGAACTGAATCTGCCTGTGGCTGCACTGCTGGATACAAAGGGCCCGGAGATTCGTGTGCGTCAGTTTAAGAACGGTAAGGTTGAACTGAAAAAGGGTCAGAATTTCACATTAACGACCAGAGAAGTGGAGGGCACAGAGGAGATCGCCAGCATCACTTACAAAAATCTTGTCAATGATGTACAGATTGGCGGTACGATTCTGATTGATGACGGTCTGATTGAACTGACGATTATCAATATTACAGAGACCGATATTGTCTGCCGTGTGCAAAACAATGGTTTTGTGTCCAACAACAAAGGCGTGAATGTGCCGAACAGTCAGTTGACCATGCCGTATATCAGCCAGAAGGATTATGATGATATTGTCTTTGCCGTTGAAAATGATTATGATTTCATTGCTGCGTCCTTCGTCCGGAATGCGCAGGATGTCATTGATATCCGAAAGGTGTTGGAAGATCACGGCTGTACAAGCATCAAGATCATTTCAAAAATTGAGAATATGCAGGGCGTACAGAATATTGACGAGATTATCCGTGTGTCCGACGGTATTATGGTCGCCCGCGGCGATATGGGTGTCGAGATTCCTTTTGAAGATGTGCCTGTATTGCAGAAGATGATCATTCAGAAAGTTTATGAGGCCGGTAAGGTTGTTATTACCGCAACTCAGATGCTGGATTCTATGATGAAGAATCCGAGACCGACCAGGGCGGAGGCCACAGACGTTGCCAATGCCATTTATGACGGCACCAGTGCCATCATGTTATCCGGTGAAACAGCCGCCGGACAGTATCCGATCGAAGCTGTAAAGACGATGGTCAAGATTGCTGAGAGCGCGGAAGCGGCCATCAATTACCGTATGAAATTTAAAGAGAGACAGTCTTTAGTGAACCCGGATATTACGAACGCTATTTCCCATGCCTGCTGTACAACGGCCATGGATTTGAATGCATCGGCTGTTATCACCGTTACAAAATCCGGCTTTACAGCCCGTATGCTTTCAAAATACCGTCCGGAATCACCGATCGTTGCCTGTGTTATGGGCGAGAAGGCATACAGACAGTTGAATCTTTCATGGGGTGTCACACCGATCATGATCAATGAGGAGAAAAATACGGATGAACTCTTTGAAAATGCTGTAGACGCGGCGGAACAGGCGGGGATCGTCAAGCAGGGTGAAGTCGTTGTTATTACAGCCGGCGTACCGCTTGGTGTGTCCGGAACAACCAATCTGATCAAGGTGCATGTCGTTGGCCATGTCCTGATCAAGGGAGACAGCATCAATGATAAGATCGTTTCCGGTAATCTCTGTGTCTGCGCTTCTGAAGCAGACCTGATTCACAATTACAAGGCCGGCGATATTATCGTTATAGAGGAGACAAGCAATGCGATTATGGCCCAGCTTCGTACGGCTTCAGCCCTGATCGTTGAAAAGGGCGGTAAGAATTCCCATGCGGCAGTTGTGGGAATGAGCCTTGATATTCCAGTTATACTCGATGCAGTCAATGCCACACAGTTATTAAAACAGGGCGCCTTTGTCACTGTAGACGGTCAGCGTGGTATCGTTTACGCCAATAAATAAGAAACAGTTCAGCCGCGATGTTTCTGTAGATAATGGTTCGCAAATGGTTTCTGGTTCTTTTACCATTTGAGCCAATTTAAACAGCTATTCTATTTTCCAGATGTAAAAAGCTGCGGTACAGTTCAGACTCAGCCTGTTTGATTCTGGATTTTTCTGCAGATCATCACAAGTGAAACCCTTGAAAAACGCCGGTACTTGGTTTTCTGGAATGGAATGAACAGAAAACCTTAGTATCCGCTGCGTTTTTCACGGAGTGAGAAC
>CAYURX010000222.1:0-3181 GCA_964447245.1 uncultured Coprococcus sp.
ACCAGTGTTTTCCCATAAACGGAATTGAACTTGTGAACGATTTCCCTGGTCTGTTCGATCATCGGACTCTGGTCTTCACCAACCGGCACAGTTGTTGCCTTAAACGCGGTAATATCCGCCGCCTGACTGATCGGGTATGTGAAGAAACCGACCGGAATACTCGTCTCAAAATTACGCATCTGGATCTCAGACTTCACCGTAGGATTTCTCTGTAATCTGGAAACGGTGACAAGATTCATATAATAAAAAGATAATTCACATAACTCAGCGATCTGGGACTGCACAAACAATGTTGATTTTGCGGGATCAAGCCCGCAGGCCATATAATCAAGGGCCACCTCAATCACATTCTGGCGCACCTTTTCCGGATTATCCGCATTGTCTGTCAGCGCCTGCGCATCTGCGATCATAATGAAAACTTTATCATATTCACCGGAATTCTGCAGTTCAACACGTCTCTTTAAAGAACCGACATAATGGCCGACATGCAAACGGCCCGTCGGTCTGTCTCCGGTTAAAATAACTTTACCCATCTTTTATTCCTCCTCGGACAATCAATAACTTCATAACTTCTTGTAGTTTATCACGGAATTTCCCCAATATCAAGAAAAATCATTTTGTGTTGGAAATACAACAGATTTTCTGATAAAATCTTTTTATAATCACCTTATCACATTATTTGCAAAGGAGAAGAAAACATGATTCGAAGAATTATTGTCATTGATAAAGAAAAATGCAGCGGCTGCGGTCTTTGCGTTGATGCCTGTCATGAGGGCGCCATCGGCTTAAGAGACGGCAAAGCTGTCCTGCTCCGTGAGGATTACTGTGACGGTCTGGGCGACTGCCTTCCGGCCTGTCCGGCTGACGCCATTCACTTTGAAGAACGTGAGGCCGCTGCCTATGACCATGCGGCTGTCCAAAAACATCTGGCCGCCAGAAAAACCGCCGCTGCCGGAGGCTGTCCGGGTATGGCCGCTGCTGCCATCCATCATGCGCCGGACGCCAATACCTGTACCGAAACGTCTCCGGCTGTGAGCCGTCTGTCCCAGTGGCCGGTCCAGATCAAACTTGCCGCCCCGAATGCTTCTTATTTTCAGGGCTGCCATCTGCTGATCGCAGCGGACTGTACCGCTTATGCCTACGGCAATTTTCATGAAGATTTTATCAGAGATCACGTGACTCTCATTGGCTGTCCAAAGCTGGATGCCGTTGATTACAGTGAAAAACTGACGCAAATTTTTATCAGCAATGATATTCAGAGTATTACGCTCACCCGTATGACCGTTCCGTGCTGCGGCGGCATGACCATGGCCGTACAAAAAGCCATTGCGGCCAGCGGCAAAAATATTCCGCTCGATCTATGTATCATCGCGCCGGACGGCAGCATTGCAAAAAGGAGTAAGCTATGCTGAAAGATGAACAGAAAGAGCAGGCCGCAAAATTAAAAAACCGGTCTTTTACAGAAAAGTTATCTTATTTCTGGACCTATAATAAAGGCCCGGTTATCATCATCATTGTCATTGCAATATTTGCTGTCGGTATCTGGCAAAGCAGCACAAAATATGACCGGGATGCTCTGCAGGTCGTGATTACCGATCATAAGGGCAAAGATATTCAGACAGACACGCTCACTTCCCTCTATGAAGCATCCTCTGAAAATCCGGGTTCTGTGTATTTTGATACCGGACTCTGGCTCTGCTTGGACAATTACGAATCCACCGTTGCCTACGTGCAAAAGCTGGTTGCCATGCTCAACACCAACAGTATTGACATTTTTATCGCACCTGAAAGTATTTTTGAACAGTATGGCAAACAGGGTATGTTCACTGATCTGAATACATTACTGACAGCGGATGAGATCACGGGATTAAATAGTAAGAACTGCGTTTATTATGCACAAATCGCTGATGACGAGACGGTAGATGATGGATCAGCGGATCACAGGGCGCCTGATGCCGGCAATCTTGTTGCGGCTGGCATCCGCCTTGAAGGCAGCCAGCTTCTGGCTGAGGCAGGTATTCAGGTTGAAAATGCCTGTATCGGTATCCCGGCTACAGCCGCCCATCCGGAAGACGCCCTGCGCTTTCTGAATCTTTTTATACAGGAAACAAACGGAGGCAGGTAATTTTTTACCTGCCCCTGTTTCGATCACTGTACAACTTACGAATGACACGCTTTCATTTCCTTCATGACCAAAGCAGCAATTCCTTCTGCATCCAGCCCGTATTTGTGAATCAGTTCTTTGGCGGGACCTGATTCACCAAACACATCATTGATGCCGATACGCTTCATCTTTACAGGGCATTTTTCCGCCAGTACTTCCGCAACGGCAGCGCCAAGTCCGCCAATAATCGAATGTTCTTCAACTGTAAAGATACGGCCTGTCTTCTTTGCCGCATTGATGACGATTTCCTCATCCAGCGGTTTAATGGTATGGATATTGATGATCTGCGCGTCAATACCTTCTTTGGAAAGGATCTCAGCCGCAGCCAGCGATTCAGATACACAAAGACCCGTCGCGATGATCGTACAGTCCTTGCCATCTCTCAATTCAACACCTTTACCCATTTCAAATTTGTAGGAAGCTTCATCGTTAATGACAGGCACAGCCAGCCGTCCAAAACGGAGATAAACCGGACCTTCATAAGCATAGGCGGCTTTTACAGCCGCTCTGGCCTCAACATCATCACAGGGATTGATCACAACCATACCCGGAATTGCGCGCATCAGAGCGATATCTTCGTTGCACTGATGGGTCGCTCCGTCTTCACCAACAGAAATACCGGCATGAGTCGCACCGATTTTGACATTCAGATGCGGATAACCGATGGCATTACGCACCTGTTCAAAAGAACGTCCGGCTGCAAACATGGCAAACGTACTGACAAACGGCACATAACCGCAGGTGGAAAGTCCGGCCGCAATACCCGTCATATTCGCCTCGGCAATACCGCAGTCAATATGGCGTTCCGGGAATACCTTTTTGAAAGTTCCGGTCTTTGTAGCTGCAGCCAGGTCAGCATCGAGAACGATCAGATTTTCATTTTCCTTACCGAGTTCTACAAGCGCATTGCCGTAGCTCTCTCTTGTGGCAATCTTCTTTACTTCTGACATAATGCTTCACCTGCTTTCTCAAGTTCTGCCATGGCAATGGCATATTCTTCATCGTTTGGTGCCTTGC
>CAYURX010000223.1:0-3173 GCA_964447245.1 uncultured Coprococcus sp.
ACTGTCGGCTCCGGAATCACACCGGATCAACCTTGCGGCTCGTGGGCTTTACCACCGGTAGGGACTTGCACCCTGCCCTGAAGATTTATTCATTTCACATAGATTATTATAATGCTTAATGCCCTGTAATGCAAGTCCTTTTTAATGAAATTATCAAATACGGACAGTTTTCCGTAAAAAACTGTCCGATACTGCTAATTTTCATCCAGGAACTGACAAATCACTCCGAGATAATTTTTCAGTGTCCCGTTTTTTGCTCTGTATATCTCATGCCTGCTCTCCGGCACCAAAAAAATCCGTCCGCCCGGAAGATTTCTCATAAACTGATCCTGAGACCTTCTGTCCACCAGTGTATCATCACCGGCTATAAACATGATGAGCGGTGTTTTGATCTTTCGGACCTCTTTTCTCTTTTTGGTCAGCCGGCCGGCACGTATGGCCTCCTGTCCCCAATAGTAAGTCGCACCGCCCACCTGATAGGCCGGTGTCTGCAAACGCACACCGTGAAAATACATAAACCTGGCCCTTGAACTGGCCGAACAGTTCTCATAGGATTCTTCAGGATCAAACGGCGTCTGATTAAAAATACGCTCTGTGCCCCGTCCCATTGCCCTTTTCAATATACAGATCATCTCCGCTGTCCATATCGGCCATTTTCCCAGATTCAGTCCCATCATCGGTGCGCTCAGGACTGCTTTCGCAAAATCTTCCGGATACTTTTCAAGATAACGTGCCGACACACAGCCTCCCATGGAATGACCAAACAGATACAAATGCTTTTTCTCTGCCTTCATCTTCTTCAGAACGATTTTATGTACAAACACATGCAGATCTTTTGTATACTGACTGAAATGGCGCACATGGATCACTGAGCGATCTGCCAGCTCCCTGAAAGATTTTCCATGGCCCCGCTGGTCATAAATGGCCACCTGATATCCGTTTTGTAAAAAATAATAAATCAGTTCATGATATTTCTCCGAATTCTCTGTAAAACCATGACAGATCACGATCGTCCCTTTATGCACTGCCAACGGATAAAGTTCATAATAGAGCGGCAGCTTTTCATGGATTTTTCCTGATTGCCTGATGGCTGCCAGATAAGGTTCCACTGTCTCCCGCATCTGCTGTGCCAGACCGCTTTCATCTAAAAGTGCCGGCACCGGATAATCCGTTGACCTTAAAACATATAATTCTTTTTTATTCATACAAAGCCTCCCTGCGCCCTTCCATATCCGGCAGACTTCCTGTCAGAAGCTGCATTAACCACCAAACCGCGTACATAACAACATCCTGGTCGTCTCCGACCAGGATGTCCTGTATTGGTACCTCCAGTATTCTGCTCAAAGCAAAGAGATTATCCACTGAAGGAAGGCTGCTCCCCCATTGCCATTTGTAAATGGCCTGCGGGTTATCGAAGCCAAAAAACCTCTGCAGTTCCCTGACTGAAATACCTCTCGCTTTACGCAGCCGGGTAATATTCGCACCCGTCGCCACCATATTAATCGTTGGAAAAGCCATACTCTGAACCATGTAACCGCCTCCTGAGCAATTCAAGCAATACAATCACAATAAGGTACATCAAACAGCCGCGTTCTTATCAAGTAATTATACATTCTAACACCCTTTGCCAGCAATTGTCAATAGGCTGTTCATCTTATTTCACGAGTTCTGCGCCAGGTCACAGATAATATCCACACATTTTTCAACACCGATCTTCGACGAATTCAGGCATATATCATAGTAATCTGCCACTCCAAATTCTGTATCCGTATAATAGGCACAGTACTTTCTTCTCATTCTGTCAACGGCACGCATACGGTCGATGATCTTTGATTCTGCCACATCCGGCATGCGCTCCTTTAAGTGGGAGATTCGGAAATAATCATCGGCACAAATAAAAACATGCATCGCATGGTCAAATTCCTTTAAAATCGAATTTGCGTTCCTGCCGACTATGACACACCGGCCTTTGGCACCCATCTTCCTGATGACCTCTTTCTGCGCGTCAAACAGCTTTTCATTCAATGGTCTGTTATAAAAATCAAACAAACTCTGGGTGAATGTCAAACTTGACGGCACCTTTTCATCCCATGCGTGTACGCTTGCCAGATCCGCATTGGCATTTCTGGCTGCTTTTAATACGATTGCCTTATCATAATATTCATATCCCAGTCTGTTGGCTACTTCATTTCCAATCGTACCGCCGTAAGCGCCAAACTCCCGGCTGATCGTTATAATTTTCTTCATCAGACCACTCTCCCTCCCGCTGAATAGATCACCATATTCACTTTATGTAAATTATATGCAAATGCCCGCTTATTGTCAAGCACCCCTCTGACTTTATCCGGCTAAACTGTCTTTGAGTTTTTCATATGGCAGTCTGTTTGCTTTTTTTCAAAAACATGCTAAAATATAGGATAGATTGAACAGAAAAGAGGGTTTTATGTGAATTCAACATTTAGTATTGTCAGTGACGGTTCCTGTGATCTTCCCGAACAGATGATTAAAGACAACGATATCGGCATCGTCCATTTTCTTGTTTCTTTTGACGGCCATACGTATAAAAAGGAAGGCGTGGAGATCAATCTGGATGATTTATACCAGCAGATGACCGATGATCCGAATACTTATCCAAAATCCGCAGCGCCTTCGCCGGAAGATTTTTATCAGGTTTTCAAAGAAAAAGCTAAAACGCATCAGGATATTTTATGCATATGTATCTCAACAAAACTGAGTTCTTCCGTACAATCGGCGGAAATAGCAAAGCAAATGCTGGAAGATGATGATCCGGATATCCGTGTGGTTGTCGTTGATTCGCTGTGCGCGACGCTGATGCAGGGCGCCTATGTACTGGAAGCCTGCCGGATGCGTGACCTTGGCTGTTCTCTTGATGAAACCCTTGCTACGATGGAACGATTAAGATCAACGGGCCGTATCCTGTTTACCGTTGGCGATCTGAGCTATCTTGAACATGGCGGGCGCATCGGACGCGTGACAAGTCTGGCCGGTAATCTTCTCAATATCAAGCCGCTGATCACCCTTCAGGACGGAGAGATCCATTCCTCCGGCATCAAGCGCGGCCGAAAAAAATCGCTGGCCGGCGTCCTTGACCTGCTCACTGCCTATTTGGAAGAATACCATTGTCAGCCGGATGACTGTATCATCCTGCTTGG
>CAYURX010000224.1:0-2894 GCA_964447245.1 uncultured Coprococcus sp.
GGTCTTTCTGCCTTTGTTAATATTTTGGGATTGGTGGTAAATCCATCGATTGGATAATAATCTGCAACCTTCTTAATCGCATCAAGATCCGCAATATCCACAAATAATTCCATGATGACCGCTTCCTTTCTGTCCGTTCAAATCTGTTTTTATTTTGCTTTTTTTGTCTTCGTATCCATAAGAACCGATACTACAATAATCGCTCCCTTAATAACCTGCTGCCAATATGAATTGATATCGATCAGGGTCATGCCGTTTACAAGAACCGTAAGAAGAAGGACACCAACAATCGTTCCAGAGATTTTCCCTTTTCCGCCTGCCATGGAAGTTCCTCCCACAACCGCTGCGGTGATACAGTCCATTTCAAAACTCTGGCCCGCGGAAGGCTGGCCTGATCCAAGTCTTGCCGCCACGATAATACCCGCAACAGAAGTCAGGACTCCCATGAAAACATATACCAGAATCTTGATCTTTTCCACATTCAGCCCTGACCACTTACTTGTTTCAGCATTTCCACCGACTGCATAGACATAACGCCCGAACCTGGTCTTATTCATGATAAAAGAGCCAATGGCAATGCAGAGAATCATAATTATTACAGGGATAGGAATAAATCCGAGATAGCCGGTTCCCAGCGCTGTAAATTGTTTATCCATCACAGAAATAGGATCACCACCGGTAATAATGTACCCAAGTGCCCTTAAAATAGTCATGCTGGCCAGCGTTGCGATAAATCCAGGAAGCTTTCCCACTGCACAAAGCACACCATTAAATAACCCAACCAGAATACCCGTGACAATAGCTGCGGCAAAAGCCAAAACTACATTACCGGTTGATTTATAAACGCCTGCGGCAATCATACCGCTTGCAGCGATCAGGGAACCTGCTGACAGATCAATTTCCCCAATAATAATAACCATCGTCATGCCAACTGATGCAATTGCCGTATAGGAAGCCTGTCTTACCACGTTCATCAGGTTGTTCACAGTAAGAAAGTTTGGTGACATAATCGACCATATTATGCAGATAGCAATCAAAATGATCACAAGAACCATCTGACGCAACGTATCAAATTTTATCTTTTTTTTCATCTTCTCCTGCTCCATTCTTTGTCATTTTGTAATACCAATTGCTGCGTTCATGATTGCTGTCTGACTTGCTTCACTGGCTGAAAATTCTCCTGTCACATTTCCTTCATGCATAACAACAACTCTATCACTGATTTTCTGAATTTCTGCCATCTCAGAGGAAATCATAATAATGCTCATACCCGCATCCGCCAGTTTTCTCATAATCGCATAAATTTCACTCTTGGCCCCGATGTCAATGCCACGGGTCGGTTCATCAAGAATCAGGATTTTCGGTTTCATCGCCATCCACTTTGCAATAACCACCTTTTGTTGGTTTCCGCCGCTCAGATTCTTTACTGCTTCCTCCTCACTGGCCAGCGCAATGCTTAAGTCCTGAATATAAGTTCCCGTGATATCACTGATATCTTTTTTGTTTAAAATCGGGCTGGGAAACGTACCCAGCTTAGGCAGAAGCATATTATCCTTGACACTCATACCCAAAATCAGCCCAAGGTCTTTTCGATCCTCTGGCACCAGACCGATACCTGCCTTGATGGCATCCAGCGGACTGCTGATCTTCACTTCTGCTCCATCCACCCTGATTTTTCCTTCGCCCATACTGTCAATTCCAAAAATAACACGGCTTAATTCCGTGCGTCCTGCTCCCACTAGTCCGAATACCCCCAGAATCTCTCTCCTGTACAGTTTCAGATTAACCGGACGGGACCGCTTGTAAACCTGCACATTCTGAACTTCCAGGACCACATTCTTTTCATCAATGACTGTATTGCCTCTGGGAATGTTTTCCTGAAGTTCCCGGCCAATCATCATCTTGATGATTTCGCCTTCATTAAAATTCTTTCTTTCTACCGTATCGACATAAGTACCATCACGAAATACCGTAATCCGATCTGCCATATTGAATACTTCTTCCATCCTGTGGGAAATATACACGATACTGATATTTTTGCTCTTTAGTTCTCTGATAATGGAAAATAACGTCTCTGATTCATTATCAGTTAAGCTGGCCGTGGGTTCATCCAGTACTATAATCCGTGCATTGAAAGACAGACATTTTGCAATTTCCACCAACTGCTTAAAGCCAACGCTGAGATCACTTACCTTGGAATGGGGATCCACATCCAGATGAACCTTATCCAGCCATTCCCTGGCATCTGCATACATCTTTTTTTCGTCGATACAATGCCTGCTATCCAACGGTTCTCTTCCCAGAAAGATATTTTCTGCAATATCCATGTTGTCTAACAGGTTAAACTCCTGAAATACCATACTGATTCCCAGGTGCTGTGCCTGAAGCGGTGTTTTGATTTCCGTTTCCTCCAGACTATTATTGGAATTTAACAGTTTAATAGTCCCGCTATCCTTACTGTAAACACCTGTTAGTATTTTCATAAGAGTGGACTTTCCCGCACCATTTTCCCCCATAAGGGCATGCAGCTCGCCCTCTCTCAAATCAAGATGTACGTCATTCAGCGCTTTTATTCCGGCAAAAGCTTTTGTAATATGATTTAATTCAACAATAGTCCTGCTCACTTTTTTACCTCACATCCGCGGGGCGGAACATTTTTATATCCGCCCCGCATTTCATTCAGAATGTTTCAGTTTCATATAACATCAATTATTCATTGTAAGCAGCTTCTCTTTCAATATAATAATCAACATTATCCGTTGTCATATATTCACAGTCAAGCTGAATAACCGATTCCACTTCAACGCCGTTGGCAACCTTGATTGCATTCTGAACAGACATATATCCCATTTGATAAGGATTCTGTGCCACACCATATGAAAGAATACCATCTT
>CAYURX010000224.1:2904-3123 GCA_964447245.1 uncultured Coprococcus sp.
TCATTACATCTTCTGTGGCATCAACACCCGTTACAATAATTCCGTTATCTGAAAGGCCAGCAGACTGAACTGCACTTGCAATACCCATAGCTGAGTTTTCATTGATACCAACAAAAGCCTGAATATCAGAATGAGCCTGCAGTACGGTCTCTGCTGCTTCAAGTGCATCGGTTCTCTCAATAGCGCCCAACTGTTCTGCTACGATTTCAATATTTGTAT
>CAYURX010000225.1:0-3093 GCA_964447245.1 uncultured Coprococcus sp.
CTGCCAGAAGCCTTGTATTGCTTGTACAAACGCCCATGGGAATTTCCCTGTCTGCAATGGTTCTCAGCCACTTGCGGGCGCTCTCCTTCATCTGAACCTCATACTGGTACTGATGCAAAGCCAGTTCATTCCAGTCCGCCAGCATCTTCTCCGGTTCTTCGTCAATGCCGACCACCGTTCTGAAATAATGGGCCGCCTGAGTGATGCTCAGTCCCGACAGTTCTCTTTGCAGATTTTTGGGCATATCCTTGTTATAACGGGCCAGATAGATCTCATCCACATCCCGCCATACACCCATGGAATCGATCAGCGTGCCGTCCACATCAAAAATAACAGCCTCTTTATTTTCAAGAAGCATCTCAATATGATTCATCTGTTTTATCCTTTCCAATCTCTATGCCATACAACTTTATATTCTTATGTTCTTATGTTCAGGTTACCATTCTTTAGTGCCTCGATCTCCGGTTCCGTCAATAATCGGTAGTCGCCCGGCGCCAACGCCTCATCAAGCATGAGCGGCCCCATGGACAGACGTTTTAATGTCAGCACCTTTTTATCGACGGCTTCAAACATCCGCTTGACCTGGTGGAATTTTCCCTCGTAAATGGTAATCTCCACTTCCGATTGATCACCGGCCTTTAAAATCTTTAATTCTGCCGGAAGGGCTGTCCATTCTTCATCGATTCGCAAACCTTCTTTAAAAAGCCGCACATCCTCCCGGGTCACTTTGCCCTCGACCGTTGCGAAATAGGTCTTTGCCACATGTTTTTTCGGGGACAATAACTGATGAGCCAAATCACCGTCATTGGTAATGAGCAGCAATCCTTCCGTATCTTTGTCCAGACGCCCCACCGGAAATAAATCTTTTCTTTCCTTTTCTGTGATCAGATCCAGTACCGTTTGCTGCCGCCTGTCATTGGTGGCTGTGATCACGCCCTGCGGTTTGTTGAGCATATAGTAGACCATGGACTGATAGGTGACCCTGCGCCCGTCGCACATGATCTGGTCACAGGCCGTATCCACTTTATATTCGGGCCGCAAAATCACCGTGTCATTGACAGTGACCCGCCCTTTTTTAATCCTATTTTTGACTTCACTGCGTGTTCCGACCGACATATCAGCGAGATATTTGTCCAGTCTGACTATTGTTTTTGCCGCCATATGTTTACACAAGCCTCCAGCCTGATGGATATTTATTCTTTAACGTACCGTTTGAAATCTTCCCCCAGCCCAATGGAAAATCCGCCGTGCAGACCAGATACCATCCGTTTGGCAGAGAAGGGTCCACTGATAGGGTTTCACATTTCAGATATTTGATAACTTCCGTGCTGTCCGGTTCATAATCCAGCACTTTGCGGCACGCGCAAGCCTCCAGCCCTCTGGCAAAGGCACCGCTCGGTTCAAAACGGTTCTTTTTGATCTCGCCTAAAAACCAGCCGCTGCGCATGATATGCAATCCCTTCAGCTCCGGCATGCCTTCCGGCAAATACTGGACATAGCCATTTTGCACGATCAGCCTGCTTTGATCAAAAGGATACGCAATGCCTTCGTCATCGAGAAAACGGTAAAATATTTCTAATTCCTTCCGTCCTGTGGTCGCTGCCGGACTCGTTGGATTGGCGGTTTGCGCGCCGTCTCTGCAAAGCATTCCCGCAAAATGGCCTTCCCCTTCCAGATGATGGGGCCACAATCGGAGGGTATGGGCCAGTTCCGGATTGCCGTCCGCCCATTCCGGCCGTCCGCTGTCAATACAGTCACAGCCGCACAACTGTGTCTCCCTGTCAATGGCCACCGCATGGAATTCAGGATGTTCTTTCAAAAACCATGCAATGCTCCCTTCGTCCTCCTCCGGTGAAAATGTACAGGTGGAATAAATCAGCTTTCCGCCCGGTTTCACCATACGGGCGCCATAGGTCAGAATCTCTTTTTGCAATTTATGGTAGGCGTCCGGCCCCATTTTCATCCAGCTCTCCGTCATAGATGGTTCTTTATGGAACATGCCCTCACCGGAGCAAGGCGCGTCGATCAATACTTTATCAAAAAATTCAGGAAAATATCTGGACAGCTTCTCAGGATATTCACTGGTCACCACACTGTTGGTGATGCCAAAGCCTTCCAGATTGCGCAGCAATGCTTTGGCCCGTGACCGGCTGATATCATTGGACACCAGAAGCCCTTCTCCCTTAAGGGCCGCCGCAATGGCCGTGCTCTTACCGCCCGGCGCCGCGCACAGATCGAGGATCCGCTCTCCCGGCTGCGCGTCCACCAGCCTGGCCGGCAGCATGGCGCTGGCCTCCTGTATATAGTAAAGGCCGGCATGATAAAAAGGATGCCTGGAAAACAGCTTCTTATTCTCGAGATAAAATCCGTTCTCGTTCCATGGCACCGGTTTCAGTTTCACCTGCATCAGTGACAGAAGCTTCTCCGGCGCGACCTTTAATACATTGACACGGATACCATTATGAAAAGGCTGGTCATAGCTTGCCAGAAATTCAGGATATTCATCTCCCAGCATCTGCTGCATTCTTCGTTCAAATTGTTCAGGAAATTGTATCATCTCAAACCTCCGCAAATCATTCATCAGGCGTATATTCCGTATCTTCTAAAAGCGGCCCGCCGTCCGCCGCCGATGTGGCAAGCTGGTCACAGCGCTCATTCTGAGGATGTCCGTCATGTCCCTTCACCCATTTGAAAACCACCTGATGCGGCTCCTTTGCCTTAAGTAAACGCTGCCACAGATCCACATTCTTCACCGGCTCATTCTTGCCCCGTTTCCAGCCCTTGCGGATCCAGCCATCCACCCAGTGCTGATTAAAGGCATCAACGACATATCTCGAATCCGAATACAGTGTCACCGTACATGGGCGATTGAGTGCCTCCAAAGCAGCGATCACACCCAGCAGTTCCATTCGGTTATTCGTCGTTTTGCGGTATCCCGCCGATAATTCCTTCACATGCAGCTTATTCTTTGTATCAATATATTCCAAAACGGCGCCGTAACCTCCCGGCCCCGGATTCCCGCGGGCTGCGCCGTCCGTATAAATCGTTACATGCATCTATAAACTCCTTCTGTCATCCTTTTCGTTCTGCTTT
>CAYURX010000226.1:0-3079 GCA_964447245.1 uncultured Coprococcus sp.
AATATCAGAGAGAACTGGAGGTGAAGGTTAGGGAGTTAAAGCAGCTTCTTGATGAGATTGAGCTTTTGTATCGAATAATAAGACTGGAAGTGAAAGATAAGAGGCTGAGTATTATTTATGAAGATACTACTTATCCTGCTGAACCGTTTATGTGGACAGAGGATGAAAAAATCATACTGTTTGATTCTTTTTCTCATTCACAATCTCATTCTCATTCATCGGATCCGTCCAGCATATGCAGGGCAATCAATTATTATACAGGGAACAGGCCTGTCATAGACAGGATCAATGCTGCCTGTTTTTTTGATGTGCGGAAAAAATACTATGGTCTGCTGAATATTGGGAAAAATCAAGCGGTTCATGGAACGGTTCACAGAAGAAATGATGACAGGGCGCTGAATGCGTATTATGACGATGCGGCTTATATCAAGCAGATTTATATGCGGGACTGGCTGAATCAGTGCATGGCATCCCATAAGAAAGGTGTTTTTCTGATGCTGGCTGACAGGGCTACCGGTAAATCGACTTTTTCCTATATGTTGGATGAGCTTGGCGGCAATCAGCGGCTGTTATCGAATGTGACGAGTCGGTCCTACTATTGCCACCGGACAAGTATTAGAAATTTTCAGGATTTTACAACCAGTATTTCAAGGATATTTTATCATACACCGGATGGCAATGATTTTTTGCAGCAGGCGGAAGATGGTCTTCCGGTTTTGCGGGCGGGAGAGGGTGAGGATCCGGCGGCTGTGATGGCCCGATTGCTGAATTTCTGCCGGGATTTATATGAAAGAGAGACCGGGACAGAAAGATTACTGTTAGTCATCGATGGTATTGATGAACTGGAGACAGCGTCATTGCCGGTGCTGAGTTACATACCGACGCCGGATCTGCTGGCGGATAATGTCTATATTTTGCTGACCTGCAGGGCGGATGCCTGGCCGGCGCCATTGCTGCAGAAGTTTATCCAGTATTTTCCGTTGACGGAGCAAAAGGTTTTCCGGCGGGCGGAAGAAAATCACGCATTGCTGAAAACAGCCATTTCTGACGCTCTGAAAATGTGCCGGAATGGCCAACATGACCAATATAATCAATATAACCAGTATGACCAATATAACCAATATGAAATGAAAGAGGAAGACGCAGACAAACTGGCTGCAAAATTCGATGACAGGTTTTCGGCTTTGTCGCTCATCAGAGTATTGCCAGGGCTTGGCATTGATATGCTGAAGGCTGAACCCGAAGAAATGTATTTTACCTATTTGGAACGGATCCACGCGGTTTACGGGGATGTGCAATATCAAATCTTTGTGAAAATGCTCTTAACCATTGATATGGCAAACTATCCGCTGACGATGCAGGAAGCAGCATTTATGGCGACAGGAGACAGCCTGGCGGTCAGCCATCTGGCCATGTTTTATGATATGAAGCCGCTGGTCGTCCACTATCATCATCTTTTTGGCGGCCTGCTATTGGGAACAGGGGATGTGGATCTTTCGATGGCGTTAAGAAATCGTTTCAGGCATCTGATGGCAGAGCTACTTGAAGCCTGGCGTGAACTGATCCTTGCCTGTGCGGACACGCTCCCGGATGAAACAGATGGTTATGCCTCGATCTGTGTGCATTTTCTTGAACTGAATGAAAGATACACAAAGTTCCCGTGCGCGTTTCGGATCCTTGAGAACTTAAATACTGCGGCGGTCGTTTACGGTGGCGAGCGGCATGAAATGTATGTTTTGATGCGGAGCCAGATGATCTACAGTTCTATTTTAAAATATTTAGAGGAGCATCGGGAGGACATTCTGAACGGCCGGGGCGTCATGGCAGCGGCATTGGAAAATAAGTCTGGCAAGCCGGAAGACGCGATTGAACTCATGAAAAGTGTTGTGTATTTCAATTCGATGAAGGGACTTTTTGCGGCCAATGATTTTGACAGTCTGTTAAAGATGGAGCATGAGATAGAGGATCAGTTGACGAGCGGTAAAATTGCCAATAAAGACATTGAATTTGAGTATTGTATGAATTTCCTGATCCTTTTTAAGACGATCGGGAATGAAAGGCGGGCGGAATATTATCTGAACCGGTGTCTGCAACTGTATTCGGATGTCTGTGAATATTGCCAGAAAGTTTTTATGTGGAATTATTTGAATTCGGTCAAGGATACAAATCCGGAAGCATGCATCCGCCTTTGCAGGCAAATGGAAGGGAAACCGGATTTAGGCAGGGAGTATCAGGCGCGTCTGAAATATTTTGAAGGGGTGGCTATGTATACTTTACTGCGGGATGGTTTTTATAAAGATGGCCGGATGACGGCAGATGACATTTTGCGGATATTGGATGAAGGGCTTCAATATATAAACGATGCCGTTATAAGTCCGCAAAATTATGAAGCGAATATCACACAAGCGCTGCTGCATACAGCCAGATCAAAGGCAGAGAGGCTGTTGTGCCATGATTATGAGGCCGCGGTCAATGAGGCCCGCAGGGCATTGGCGATTCATAATTTTCACAGAAGTATTGGCAATGAAGATTCCTATAATAATTATCTGGAGTGCTGTGTAGAACTGGTGCGGGCCTTGAACCTGCGGGGGAATGCGGAGGATCTGCAGGAAGCCTGTGAAAATTTGAAAAATGTGATCATATTCTTAGAACAAACAGCAAAGACGGAATCAATGCTGCATCCATACGTGTATTATAATATTTATATGGAGTATGCGGTGGTGATCATGCACATGAAGGGACCGCTCGATGAGCTGGAAAAAACGACGAAAAAGATGCTTTACTGGGCGGAAAAAATGCCGGGCGGGGAACAACTGATGCTGGAGATCAGGAATAATCTGCGTTGTATTGCGGATGAACGCAGGGCCGGCAATGTGGTTTGGATATATGATATGGTTTATAAAGATGAATGCTGGCAAAAGATGAATCAAGATGAATGATGCCCCGTTACCTTTCAAATGGCATTTTAAAAATTATGTAAACAATACAGCGGTTATCTTGCTAATTTACAGGGCGTGTGGTAAAGTAAAGATAGCAGATGGAGTTTGGCAGAACAGGAAATTTGAGGTGATGTGCTTCA
>CAYURX010000227.1:0-3078 GCA_964447245.1 uncultured Coprococcus sp.
GTACGAGCTTGCCGTAACGGAATGCGTCTTCAACAGCTTCAGCCATGTCGCAGCGGGCCAGATCATTGACAACAACTTTCGGGCAGCCTTTTGCGGTCAGTTTTTCAGCCAGAAGTTCGACGGCTTTCTTTGTATTACCGTAAACGGATGTGTAGCAGATCAGGATACCTTCTGTTTCAACACCGTAAGAAGACCATGTATTGTATAAATCAAGATGATAACCAAGATTCTCTTTCAGAACCGGTCCGTGCAGCGGGCAGATCGTCTGGATATCCAGTTTGGCGGCCTTCTTCAGGAGAGCCTGAACCTGTGCGCCGTATTTGCCGACAATGCCGATGTAGTAGCGGCGTGCTTCGCAGGCCCAGTCTTCGTCAACATCCAATGCGCCGAATTTACCGAAAGCATCGGCGGAGAACAGAACCTTGTCCGTGCTGTCGTATGTAACCATAACTTCCGGCCAGTGTACCATCGGTGCAGTAACAAATGTCAGGACATGGGAGCCGAGGGAAAGTGTGTCGCCTTCCTTAACAACGATCTGTCTGTCAGGGAAATCCGTGCCGAAGAACTGTTTCATCATGGCGAATGCCTTTGCAGTGGCAACGATCTGTGTATCCGTGTAAATATTTAAGAAGTTTGCAATATTGGCGGAATGGTCCGGTTCCATGTGCTGGACGATCAGGTAGTCCGGGCGGCGCTCACCGAGCACATTGGCGACATTGCCAAGCCACTCATCTGTAAAATGGGCATCAACGGTGTCCATTACAGCAATCTTTTCATCAATAATAACATAAGAATTGTACGCCATACCATTTTCAACAATGTACTGGCCTTCGAATAAATCGATATCATGGTCGTTGACGCCGACATATCTGATATCCTTCGTAATCTCCATTGTATCGTCTCCTTCATTTATATTGATATTCTATATTATACCGGACCCATCTGCCGGTAGAAATCGTTCCTATTATATCATTAATCCAGGATAATGAATAGAGGCTTCATGCGGAAAAATCGTGTTTTTTATAGGATACCTGAAAAATGGGATGCACAGAAAAAGAATCGAGCCGGAATCAGAAGAAAAGTCAGAAGGAAAATCTGCGGATTGTAAATTGAAATAGGGCTGTCCATGTGATATTATAAAAGATAGCAGACAGCAAGGATTCTGAGAGGAGCTGTGATTGATGGGATTTTATTTGAATAGCCGAAGGCCATCTTCTTTATATTTGAATGAGACAGTCAGACCCTATTTTGTAGATAAGACACAGATGATAGAAGAACTGATCCCGCTGGTTGATATGGGCAGCAGTTATATCTGTATTACACGGCCTCGACGTTTTGGAAAAACAGTGATGGCGAATATGATTAGTGCCTATTTTGGAAAGGGCAGAGATACAGAGGATATATTTAGTGGTTTAAGGATTTCCGGTTTTAGAGATTATCAGAAATGTTTGAATCACTATGATGTTATATCGATGAGTTTTAATGAAATTCCAAAGAATTGCGGATCATATGCTCAGTATATTGAGAGAATTGAAAACCGTCTGATCAAAGATCTCCAGAGTGCGTATCCATCCTGTGAAATTGATTCCGGGGAAGCAGTTTGGGATGTTTTAAGTGATCTTTCGGAGAGACTGGATGCCAGATTTATTTTTGTACTGGATGAGTGGGATTTTATTTTTCATCAGGATTTTGTAACGGAAAAAGATAAAAAAGAGTACATTTTGTTTCTGAGTAATCTGTTGAAAGACAAGCCTTATGTGCGGCTGGCTTATATGACCGGTATTCTGCCAATTGCAAAGTATTCCAGTGGTTCGGAACTCAATATGTTTCTGGAATATACAATGGCGGGTGAAGAAAAATATAGTGATTATTTTGGCTTTACTGAATCTGACGTTAATAGCCTGTTTGAGAAGTATTTATCGAATTGTACCAATCCAAATGTAACCAGAGACGGGCTTCGTGTCTGGTATGACGGGTATCATACCCGTTCCGGTGAACGTGTCTATAATCCCAGATCGGTTGTTGCATCTTTGATCAATAATAATCTGGGTAATTATTGGACAAGTTCAGGGCCTTATGATGAGATTTTTTACTACATTAAGAATAATGTCAATGAAGTCCGGGATGATCTTGCGCTTATGGTGTCCGGAGTGCCTGTTCGGGCTGAGATTCGGGAATATGCGGCGACTTCTATGAATCTGTCAACAAAGAATGAAATATTCTCCGCGATGGTCGTGTATGGATTTTTAAGTTATGAGGCTGGCTGCGTCTCTATTCCAAATAAAGAATTAATGGACAAGTTTGCGGATGTATTGAAAAAAGTTCGCTTGATGAAATATTGTGACAGTACTGGAGGATGCAGATAATGGAAAGGAAAGAAGCAGTTTTTGAGGCGAGAATGCAAAAGCATCATGATGAATTAAAATGGCTTTATACGGAGCTGTATCAAAATGACGCCATGTTTGAGGAATTATGTGAGCAGATGCATATCTATTATGAGAATCGCGGGGGGAAGCTTCTGGCCCGTGACATCATGAGGGAGGAATGTCCTGACTGGTTTAAGAAAAGCGATATGCTTGGCATGATGCTTTATATAGATAATTTTGGCGGAAATATACAGGGCGTGCAGGCAAAGCTTGATTATCTGGGCGACTGCAATGTGAACTGTATCCATCTGATGCCGTTTCTGGACAGTCCAGAGGGGCGCTCGGACGGCGGTTACGCGGTAGCCGATTTCAGGAAAGTGAAGCCGGAACTGGGGACGATGGAGGATCTGGCATCGTTTACGGACGAATGCCATGACAGGGACATGAATGTCTGCATGGATTTTGTTATGAATCATACGTCAGAAGACCATGAGTGGGCGAGAAGGGCCAGAAATGGTGAGGGCGAGTATATGAGCCGCTATTTCTTCTTTGACAATGATGAGATCCCGAACATTTATGAACAGACGGTACCGCAGGTGTTTCCGACGACAGCGCCGGGCAATTTCACATGGCTGCCGGAGCTGAAGCATTTTGTATTGACGACGTTTTATCCTTATCAGTGGGATTTGAATTATAAGAATCCAGGAGTGTT
>CAYURX010000228.1:0-2989 GCA_964447245.1 uncultured Coprococcus sp.
ACATATAAGCGGAGAGGAAACCTCTGTCAAACTGCATACCTTCTACTAAGTCAAGCTCTGTGTGCATCGTCTTGGATTCTTCAATTGTAATAACGCCATTGCTTGTAACCTTCTCCATGGCATCTGCAACCATCTCGCCAACGCTTTCGTCACCGGCTGAAATAGCGGCAACCTTGGCGATCTGCTCTTTACCCTGTAATGTAGAACTCATTTCTTTAATTGCGTCTACAGCGATTTCTGTGGCTTTCTGCATACCTTTTCTTAATATGATCGGGTTCGCGCCTGCAGCCAGGTTCTTCATACCTTCATTGATCATCGCCTGTGCAAGGACAGTTGCTGTTGTTGTACCATCACCGGCAACATCATTGGTCTTTGTTGCAACTTCCTTCACGATCTGAGCGCCCATGTTCTCAAATGCGTCTTCCAGTTCAATATCTTTGGCAATTGTCACACCATCATTGGTAATCAATGGCGTACCAAAGGATTTGTCAAGGACAACGTTTCTTCCCTTAGGTCCAAGTGTGACTCTCACTGTGTCTGCTAACTGATTAACGCCTGCTTCAAGTGCTTTTCTTGCCTCTGCACCATATTTAATTTCTTTAGCCATCTCTAACTACCTCCAAATCTATTCAATCAAATAAAATCAATCAAAGCCGATCCTGCCGGATTATTCAACTACTGCAAGAATGTCGTTCTGTTTAACGATGATATATTCCTCGCCGTCAAGCTTCACTTCTGTACCGGCATATTTGGAATAAATAACCTTCTGACCGACAGCGACCTGCATCTTTACTTCCTTGCCGTCAACAACGCCGCCAGGACCTACAGCGATCACTTCTGCTTCCTGTGGTTTTTCTTTAGCCTGACCTGCCAATATAATACCGGATTTGGTTTTTTCTTCTGCTTCACACTGTTTTAATACAACTCTGTCTCCTAATGGAACTAACTTCATATCAATAGGCCTCCTTATAAAAATCTTCGATTCTTCATTGCTTTTTGCTAGCACTCACTCGATTCGAGTGCTAATTGCTGTCTATATATTATTTAATTTTCCATATTTGTGCAACTTTATTCCTTCTTCAAAATCAGGTGTTTTAATCATTTTATCTCAATTTATCTTCTGTTTTCTCCTGATATCTCCCATTTTCATTTTTCTTAAAAATATTATTAACCGAAAGACAGACTCAATCCGAGCCGCTGAAACTTCATTCCAGCGGCCCGGATGCTGATCGACTCATTGCTTATTTGTTTAATTTAAATGAACTTTTCAGTGATACGATACGGTTAAATACCAGTGCATCCGGTTTTGAATCCTTGCTGTCAACACAGAAGAAACCGTTGCGGACAAACTGATAGCTGTCTCCGCCTCTGGCGCCTTCAAACCCCGGCTCCAGATAGCATTCCTTTAATACCGTCAGTGAATTCGGATTGATATTGACCGAACCATCCTCATTGTATACACCCTTGGACTCATCCACAAGATTCTCATAGAGACGCACTTCAGCTTTAACTGCCGTCTCTTTGGCTACCCAGTGGATCGTGCCCTTGACCTTGCGGCCTGTAAAGCCCGAACCGCTCTTTGTCTCAGGATCATAGGTACAATGCACCTCGATCACATTGCCTTCCTCATCCTTGACAATATCCGTACATTTCACAAAGTAAGCACTCATCAGACGCACTTCATTGCCCGGATAGAGGCGGAAATACTTCTTCGGCGGCACTTCCATAAAATCATCGCTCTCAATATACAGTTCACGCCCAAATGGCACTTTTCTCGTGCCAAGCGCTTCATTTTCCTGGTTATTCGGCACATCCAGATATTCGATCTGACCTTCCGGATAATTGTCGATCACCAGCTTCAATGGATGTAATACGGCCATCATACGCGGTTTCTTCATCTTCAGGTCTTCGCGGATACAATAGTCAAGCATGGCATAATCAACGGAGCTGTTGCTCTTTGAAACGCCTACCAGTTCCATAAACATCCGAATGGATTCCGGCGTATAGCCCCGGCGTCTTAAGGCTGCAATCGTCACCAGACGCGGATCATCCCATCCGTCCACGATTCCCTGATCAACCAGTTTCTTAATATACCGCTTGCCTGTCACCACATTGGTCAGATATAATTTTGCAAACTCAATCTGTCTCGGTGGTCTTTCGTACTCAAGTTCACGGACAACCCAATCATAGAGCGGACGGTGATCTTCAAATTCCAACGTACAGATAGAATGGGAAATTCCCTCAATGGCATCTTCGATCGGATGAGCAAAATCATACATCGGATAGATGCACCACTGATCGCCTGTGTTATGGTGATGCATTCTGGCCACTCTGTAGATTACCGGGTCACGCATGTTGATATTCGGTGAAGACATGTCAATCTTCGCTCTCAGAACCCTCGAACCGTCTTCGCATTTGCCTTCTTTCATTTCCTCGAATAAACGCAGGTTTTCCTCAATGGAACGGTCACGGTAAGGACTGTTTTTACCCGGCTCCTTTAACGTACCCCTGTACGCTCTGATCTCCTCTGCGGACAGATCACAGACATAGGCTTTGCCCTTCCTGATCAGCTTCACAGCCGCCTCATACATCTGCTGGAAATAATTGGATGCAAAACGCACCTCGCCCTCATAAGCTGCCCCAAGCCATTCCACATCGGCAATGATCGACTGTACAAATTCGGTTTTCTCCTTTGTAGGGTTCGTATCATCAAAACGAAGAAAGAACTTGCCGCCGTATTTCTTTGCCAGCCCATAATTCAGGATAATGGACTTGGCATGTCCAATATGCAGATAACCATTTGGTTCCGGCGGAAAACGGGTGCACACAACCTGTGTCTTGCCCTCCTCAATATCCTTGTCAATAGCCAGTTCAATAAAATTCTTCGTTACTGTCTCTTTCTCAGTATCCTTTTCAGTCACTTTTTCAGTTTCTTTTTCCATTCGTCTGCCTCCTCAATGCAACAGGCCACTCCACCTGCCTGCATGTT
>CAYURX010000229.1:0-2982 GCA_964447245.1 uncultured Coprococcus sp.
CCACTGCCGGACAATGATAAAGAAAAGCGCCATTTTCAAAATGCAGATAGAGACTCCGGTAATCAAGATTGATCGTTCCCACCACGGCCGCTTCATCATCACAGACACATTGCTTGGCGTGACAGAATCCCGGCGTATATTCAAAGATCCGCACTGCATCCCTGACCAGCCCCGCATAGTAGGAACGGGTCATCTGATACACCAGCTTTTTATCCGGTATGCCGGGCGTAATAATGCGGACATCCACGCCCCGCTTGGCAGCCATGCCAAGTTCCCGCTTCATTTCATCGCTGATAATCAGATACGGCGTCGTAAAATAAATATAACGCTTTGCGTTTTTAATCATATTCAGATACACATTTTCGCCGACCCGTTCATCATCCAGCGGATTATCCGCAAAAGGCTGAACATAGCCTTTTGCGCCAGCCGGCGCCTGATCCCCATCAGCAATAGCCGCTCCGGCATCCATAGCTATTTCCATGCCGGATGCAATGGCCCCAGCTTCGTCCGCCAGCTCCGGCAAATACGCTGTATAATCCTGATCTGTTTTTTTGATGGCATTCCACATTTCCAGAAACATGACCGTCAGATTGCGCACAGCGCTGCCTTCAAGGCGGATCCCCGTATCTTTCCATTGGCCATAAGGATGGGTCAGATTAAAATACTCGTTGGCCAGATTGTAGCCGCCGGTAAATCCTACCTTACCATCCACAACAGTGATTTTTCGATGATCTCTGTGATTCATAAATATATTTAAAAAAGGCACGATTCTGTTAAAAATACGGCACTGGATGCCTTTTTCTTCCATCTTTTTGACAAAATCCGTATTAATAAAACTGATACTCCCAATGTCATCATAGATCAGCCGCACTTCAACACCCTGTCTGGCTTTTTCTATTAAAAGATGCTTCAGACTTTCAAAAGCCTCCGCATCCTCAATGGCGTGATATTCCATAAAAATAAAATGTTCCGCCTTTTTGATAGCCGTTTTCTGCGCTTCAAATCCATCCGCAGCCTCGCCATAAAACACGACCTCCGTGTCATCATAAACAGGATAGCCGCCATACTGGCTGATATAATAGCACTGGTTGGCAATCCCCGGATCTGTCTCCCGCAAATCCGACATTACACGGGCATTCTGAGACAACTTTCCATACAGTTCATGATCAATCAGTTCGAAAAATTTGCGCATACCATACGTCACACCCGAATGTCCGCACAGCAAATACACGCAGACGCCCAACAGCGGAAACGCCATGATCAGAATGATCCATGGCATTTTCATGGCGGCATTCATCTCCCGGCCGTAAATTCTCAGGACGATGATCAATGCGATAATACTGGTTGCCAGCGAAATCCATACAGAATATTCATTTAACCTGATAAATAATTCAATCAGCCATATGGCCTGCGCCAGCACTGACAAGCCCACAAAAACCAGCCGGCTGATGCTGTTTTTGACAGCTCTTTTTTCCTCCGAACGCATTTTAAAACCTTCCTTAATGCATTGCAAAACTACAGGAATTCCACATGGCCGTCTTCGATATGATACATGGCGCCAACTACGCGCAGTCCCTGTTCTTCCTCAATATGCTGAATATCCAGACTGTGCTCGATCAAATTGACGCTTCGCTGCACATTCAGACAGCAGGCTTTGTAATCGTCCTTCTCATCACCGATGGCCAGCCTGATCTCATCGGTAATATATTTGATATATCCTTCCGGATCACTGTTCATGGCCGCATCCACAGCGCCGCAATGGGTATGTCCCAATACCACGATCACCCTGCAACCCAGATGCCCGGCCGCATATTCAATACTGCCAAGCTGATGATCGTCGATCACATTTCCCGCAACACGTATCACAAACAATTCCCCGATACCCGCTGAAAAAATACTTTCGGGAATCACTCTTGAATCCGAACAGGTCACGATAATCGCATAAGGCTGCTGTCCGTGTTCGTATGTATAAGCGCGGATGGCCGGAGAAATATCTCCGCTTCCGGTAACTGCATCCATGTATCTTTTGTTGCCGTCAGCCAGCTTTTTCAACGCCTGGTCAGCCGGCAGACTCTGTTGCTGCATCATTTTCAATCCTCCTGTCTTTTGTTTAAAAATCCAATATCCATGCACCGTTGCCCGGATCTCTGTATTCACCCACGTCAAACGATGCACTAGGCCAAAAGGCTGCGTACCATCTCCGCATCAAAAACAACCTCTGAGACATGGTTGACCTCGATCTGATAAAGGGCATTGGCGGCCATATGCTCGGCGGCCTGCTCCAAATCTCTGATACCGCTCGTATTCATATGTTTTTCAATGACCGCATCAAGCGCTTCCTCCAAAACGACACATTCATTTTCACGCAGTCCCATACGCTTCAGTACCTTTGGCAGCGCAAACTTCGAGAATATGATCTTCTTTTCTTCCGGCGTATAGTCCGGGATGTCGATCACCGCAAAACGCGACATGAGCGGCGCACTGATCTGTGCCTTGTCATTGGCCGTCGCAATCGGATACACACCGACCGTCGGAATCATACATTCTATGTAATTATCTGTAAATCCCAGATTATCCAGCAGTGTCAGCAGCACATCGGCCGGATTGCCGTTACCTTTGCCCGACGAGGCCTTGTCCAGCTCATTGATAATAAATACAAGATTGGATTCCCCTGCCATGGAAAATGCTTCCATTATAATCCCCGGTTTGGCATTCGCGTAAATACGTGAGCTGCCTGTCAACTGCTCCGGATCATTGATGGAACTCATATCGAGGGTTGTCCACGGCAATTTCAAAATACGGGCAACAGCGTAAGCGATCTGTGACTTGCCGGTTCCTGCCGGGCCAACCAGCAGAAGACCGTAGGCCGGCAGCGTATGGGTACGGTTGATCTGTATAATCGTTTCAATAATACGCTGTTTTACACGCTCCATCCCATAAAGTTCTTCATCCAGGATCCGCCGGGCCTCCCGGGGATCGATG
>CAYURX010000230.1:0-2974 GCA_964447245.1 uncultured Coprococcus sp.
ATGTCATTAAACAGGAGGCTTGACATGTTTACAGGAATTATAGAAGAAATCGGCACTGTGAAACAGATGATTCCGGGAACTGTATCTTACCGTCTCACTGTTAATGCCAAAAAGATACTCGAGGGAACCAAAGTAGGTGACAGCATTGCCACAAACGGTATCTGTCTGACAGTGACAGGGATTCACGGCAATAGTTTTGATGCGGATGTCATGGCAGAAACGGTGCGCAGAACAAATTTTTCATCATTGCATGCCGGAAGCCGCGTCAATCTGGAACGGGCACTGACGCTTAGCAGCCGTCTTGGCGGACATATTGTCAGCGGACATATTGACGGAACAGGCCGTATCACAGATATGACCAGAGAGGATAATGCGGTATGGGTGACAGTGAATACAAAGCCGGAACTGCTGCGTTATATGATCGAGAAAGGCTCCATTGCCATCGACGGTGTCAGCCTGACGCTGGTCTATGTGGATTCAGAATGTTTTAAAGTATCCGTCATTCCCCATACGGGCGAGGAAACGATTCTGTTAAAAAAGAAACCGGGAGATACGGTCAATCTGGAATGTGACCTGATTGGAAAATATGTTGAAAAACTGATGACGGGGCAGACTGTGGAGAATGAAAAACCATCGGGCGGCGGCATCAGCGAAGCATTTTTGATGGAAAACGGATTTATGTAAGGAGGAATTGAGATGAATGTCTTCAATACAATAGACGAAATTATCAAAGAACTTCAGGAGGGCCGTATTGTCGTTATACTTGACGATGCGGACCGTGAAAATGAAGGCGATGTGATCTGCGCGGCGGAATTTGCGACCCCTGAAAATGTGAATTTTATGGCGTCCTATGCAAAGGGACTGATCTGTATGCCGGTGCATGAAGAATATGTGAAAAAGCTGGGACTCGATATGATGTGCGCCGAAAACAGAGATAATCACGGAACTGCGTTCACGGAATCCATTGATTATAAAGATACGGCTACAGGCATTTCTGCTTTTGAAAGATCAATGACCGCCATGAAGCTGGTGGAAGATGACGCGAAGCCGGATGATTTCAGACGGCCGGGCCATATGTTCCCGCTGGCTGCAAAGGTGGGCGGCGTTTTTGAACGGCCGGGTCATACGGAAGCGACGGTTGACCTGATGGAAATGTCAGGTTTAAAAAAGGCCGGGCTCTGCTGTGAGATCATGAATGACGACGGCACCATGGCCAGAGAAGACGATCTGTTTGCTTTTGCAAAGAAGCACGGTTTGAAAATCAGCCGGATCGCAGATATTAAGCGTTACAGAAAAGAGCATGAAAAGCTGGTAGAATGTGTGGCCAAAGCCAAATTGCCGACAAAATACGGTGATTTCATGATGTATGGCTACATTAATAAATTAAATGGCGAGCATCATGTGGCCCTTGTCAAAGGTGAGATCGGTGACGGCAAAGCCGTCTTATGCCGTGTTCATTCCGAATGTCTGACGGGCGATGCTTTCGGTTCCGCAAAATGCGACTGCGGCGAACAGCTTGAAGCGGCCATGCGCATGATCCAGAAGGAAGGCCGGGGCGTCCTTGTCTATCTGCGGCAGGAGGGCCGGGGTATCGGCCTTATCAATAAAATCAAGGCTTATGCGCTGCAGGATCAGGGATATGACACGATACAGGCAAATATTATGCTGGGATTTCCGGCTGATATGAGAGATTATACCATCGGTTCCCAGATACTTGAAGATCTCGGTGTCCATGAACTGAGACTGATGACCAATAATCCGAAGAAAATAGACGGCATTGCGGCCTTTGATCTGAAAATCATCGAGCGTGTGCCGATTCAGATGGAACTTGGTAAAAATGATGCGTTTTATCTGCTGACCAAGCAGGAAAAAATGGGGCATCTTTTAACATATCCGGTAAAACCGGACGAAAAAAACAATTAAAAAACAATTAAAGAATGAAAAGGAGAGAATAAAATGAATGTATTAGAAGGCAAACTGATTGCACAGGACATGAAAATTGGTATTGTATGCGGCCGTTTCAATGAATTTATCACATCCAGACTTCTGGGCGGCGCTATGGACGGTCTCGTAAGACATGGCGTGAAAGATGCCGATGTGGACGTGGCCTGGGTACCGGGCGCGTTTGAAATTCCTCTGGCTGCGCAGAAAATGGCGGTATCAGGCAAATATGACGCCGTGATCTGTCTTGGCGCCGTTATCAAAGGATCAACTTCACATTATGATTATGTGTGCGCGGAAGTATCAAAGGGTATCGCCAGCGTATCTCTGGCTTCCGGTATCCCTGTCATGTTCGGCGTTCTGACAACGGATAATATCGAGCAGGCCATTGAGAGAGCCGGTACAAAAGCAGGCAATAAGGGTTACGATGTGGCATTAAGCGCCATCGAGATGGTGAATCTGTTCAAAAATATGTAAAAATCAGCGGAGTGAATGTCGTTTTGCCAGAAAATCAAAAATTGACGGCAGTTTATGGAATAATCTCAAGAAAAAGCATTCATTATGCCAATGAAATTGCGTTAAATTTCATACAAAGTTGTTCAAACTGCGAAAAAGAAGCATAAATTAGAAAAGTTCACAAAGTTCTGAAAATTTATTTGTTTATTCCTTCTATGGCTCTTTTTCGTGATCTGGTGTAGTATAAGTACATCAAGAGAGCACTTAATACTTACAAGGGGGAAACTTTTTTATGGCAAGTTTATCACTGAGACATATTTACAAAATCTATCCAAATGGCTTCAATGCGGTTAAAGATTTTAACCTTGAGATCGAAGATAAAGAGTTTATCATTTTCGTAGGTCCATCTGGCTGTGGTAAATCTACAACACTTCGTATGGTAGCCGGTCTGGAAGAAATCAGCAAAGGTGAATTATACATCGACGGCAAGCTGATGAACGATGTAGAGCCTAAGGACAGAGATATCGCGATGGTATTCCAGAGCTACGCTCTGTATCCGCATATGTCTATTTATGAT
>CAYURX010000231.1:0-1439 GCA_964447245.1 uncultured Coprococcus sp.
TAGAGAGAGCTATGAGAAATATTGGGATGATATCAATCCGTTTATCAAGTTCGGATGCATCAAGGATGAGAAGTTCAACGAGAAGATGAAGGATTATATGATCTACAAGAATCTTGAAGGCAAGTATATCTCTCTGGACGAATATCTTGAGGCTGCAAAGGAGAAACATGAGAACCAGGTATTTTATGTCACAGACGAGATCCAGCAGTCCCAGTACATTAATATGTTCAAAGAACAGGGATTGGATGCCGTTCTTCTGAAGAATCCGATTGACCAGCCATATGTTTCCCGTCTGGAAGAAGTAAAGAAAGATGTGAAGTTCAGACGTATTGATACGGACCTGGCCGATATTTTCAAGGAAGAAGCAAGCGAAGACGAGGCAAAGGTGCTTGAGGAAAATCAGACAAAACTGGCTGAAGTATTCAAGAAAGCGCTGGGCGTCGAAGAACTGGAAGTCAAGGTTGAAAAGCTGAAAAACGCGGAGACATCAGCCATGATCACCTTATCAGAAGATATGCGCCGTATGCAGGATATGATGAAGATGTACGGTATGAACCCGTCTCAGATGCCGGGCACAGAAGGACAGACACTGGTCCTCAATGCGAACAACGCACTTGTACAGTATGTACTTGACAATCCGGAAGGTGAGCATGTGGATATGTTCTGTCAGCAGATCTATGATCTGGCCCTTCTTGGACATGCCCCGCTTAGCGCAGAGGCCATGACCAGATTTATTGCAAGAAGCAATGAAATTTTGAAATTACTTGCGAAATAATTGAATCATTGATATTAAAAACAGGCTGCCGCTTAACGAAGTGAAGAGTTTCGTTAAGCGGCAGCTTTCATTTATTTAAGAGGGAGTCGTTTTTGAATATAAGTAATGATATTTATATAATGTCAGCAAATGTCTGAATTCTTGTTCGGAAAGAAGTTCAGAACGTCCAGGCTTCTGATCATGAGCAAGCGGATCGCCTTTTCTGTTCTGCCACTGGCGGGAAAGCGCTTCAATAGCAGAGTCACAGGTTGGAATAGCTGTGGAATACTGACGGGATTCCTGAGCCACGTCGTCGCCCACAACAGCAATATGATTGTCAGCAAGAATCTGGAGCAGTGCATCAGGTTCTGCCGTAATACCGGTTAAGAGAACCTTTTTGCCTCTCCATTCACAGATAGGTTCCGCTTTTAAGCCGGCAATGATCTCCTCAAGAATTGCAGCATGTTCCGCTTTTGACATAAATGTCGCAGATTTCATGACTGCATGGCGAATAACAGGATTGATGATGTCAAGATGATTATTAAAATTGCGAAAGAAAAATTGGATATTAAATAAGTCGTATCTTTATTCAGAATTTGTAGATAAAGAGCCGGACGTTTTTGAGTAAAATGTATAATGGCTTGCAGAATGAACAGGGCAAGAGTATAATACTCCTTAAGTAATT
>CAYURX010000231.1:1539-2818 GCA_964447245.1 uncultured Coprococcus sp.
TCGGCGCTTCTGGGAGCGGCAAAGCTTTTGAAAGACCATGAAGATGAATTGTGTGGACAGGTGAAACTGATGTTTCAGCCGGCAGAAGAAACCATGGATGGCGCCAATGATATGATTGCCAATGGTATTCTTGAGAATCCGCATGTGGATGCGGCTATGGCAATGCATGTGCAGCACGACAGTTTTGGGAAGGCCGGATATACAAGAGACAGAGCCTGCGGTTCCAGCGATTTCTTTACGATTACTGTGAAAGGGATCGGGGGACATGGTGCCTCACCCCACAAAAATGTGGACCCGATCAATGTGGCCTGCCATATTCAGTTGGCCCTGCAAACGATCAACAGCAGGGAAATCAATCCAAATGAGCTGATCATATTGACGATCTGTTCCTTCCATGCGGGAACGGCTGCGAATATTATGCCGGATACGGCAGTGATGCAGGGATCAATTCGCACACTGGATATGGGGGTTAAGACATTTGCAAGACAGAGACTCATTGATATTTGTGAGGGAGTCTGCAGGACATTTCGCGCGGAGTGTCAGATCGATTTTAACGGGGAAGGTATTCCGCCGATGTATAATGATGATGCGCTCTTGACGGATACGATTCGTTATATAGATGATTTGCTTGGGAAGGGAACGGCCCAGCCGATCGAGCCGATGACAGGCTCCGAAGATTTTTCGGCACTGTCCATCAGGGTTCCGTCTGTTTTGTACTGGTTTGGTACAGGCAACGAAGAAGAAGGATATAATTATGGTGTCCATGACTGCAGAGTGACATTTAATGAAGAAGCCCTGCACCGTATGGCGGCTATTTATACGGTATCGGCCATGCGGTGGCTGGAAGAACATCAATAGATCTATATATTAGTTGGTAGTGCGGTGTAGGCCGCCGGACACATCATAGAAACAGGCTGCTGCTTAACGAAGTGAAATGTTTCGTTAAGCAGCAGCCTGTTTCTATGCAATTAGTGTTTTTTGTTGAGTTGTCTGTAAATCAGATTTGCCATTTGTCCAATCTTTTCATCAAATTCAGTATTGTAGGCTTTTGCGGTTTGAAAATGTCTTCTTTTGTAAGATGGAAAACAAAAAGCTCTCCTTATATTTATTTTACCAGAGATTTGTGGTGCTGTCACTCTGTGATTTGAAGGAAATTGAATCAGTTTCTCTTATTTTGTGAAAAATGCCCTTGCAAACCGGGTGAGGGCTACCTGGTCATTTTTACCCATGACCTCCCGGCTGGAATGCATGGCCAGCAGGCCGACGCCGATATCAACGG
>CAYURX010000232.1:0-2785 GCA_964447245.1 uncultured Coprococcus sp.
CGGTTTTGCGGGACTCCCTGCAAAAAGAAGCAGGTATCATGCAGCGGATTATGAACAATCTGAAACGGCAGACATCAAAAAAGAGCAGACAGCGGCTTGAGGAACTGGAGGTTTCCTGGGATATGCTTCAGGAAGCGCTGATGAGGGTCGATCAGGCTGCATTACATAAATAACGTGGGAAAAGGAGAAAATGAATATGAATAGCAGAGAACTGATCGCTGCCCTGGAGAAACTGGCTCCGCCGGAATACGCGGAGAGCTGGGATAATGTAGGGCTGCTTGTTGGCCGCTGCGAGCGGGAAGTGCATAAAATCTATGTTGCGTTGGATGCGGATACGAAGGGGATCGGAGCGGCTGTGAAGGCTGGCTGTGATATGATACTGACTCATCATCCGCTGCTGTTTTCAGCCGTCAAATCGGTTCGTGACGACGATTTTATCGGCAGCCGTTTGTTGACGATGATTGAAAACGGTATCAATTATTATGCCATGCATACGAATTTTGATGTGGCGGTGATGGCTGACCTGGCGGCTTCTTATCTGAAGCTTGGCGGCCTCAAGCCGCTGGTTGTGACCTGTACCGACGGGGATGTGCCAAAGGGGATCGGCTGTGTGGGAAAACTTGAAAGACCAATGACGCTGAAGGAACTGGCCGCTTATGTAAAGGAAGTTTTTCATCTGCCTCAGGTACGTTTTTACGGTGATATGAATGCAATGGTGCAAACTGTCGCCATGTGTCCCGGATCCGGGAAGGGCATGGATAAGGATGCGATTGAAAAAGGCGCACAGGTTTATATTACCGGAGATGTGGATCATCATTATGGATTGGATTGCGTTGAAAAGGGTTTATATGTGGTTGACGCAGGTCATCACGGTCTGGAACATATTTTTGTTGATTATATGAAGGAATGGCTGTCGGAGCATTTTGAGGCAATCGAAGTGGTTGCTGACAGAAACGATTCGCCGTTTCATGTGATTTAGGGGAAGGTGATAGGATGCCGCAGAAGGTTCATTTGACAATTGGTGAGAAATGCTATGATTATTATCCGGGCGTCAGTCTGCATACGGTGAGCAGGGATTTCAGAGATGACTATGACCATGATATCATTTTGGCCCGTGTGGACGGGAAACTGACGGAACTGACCAAATGTATGGAGTATGACGGAGAAGTTGAATTTATAACGACCGGAGATATGACAGGCAATAAGACTTATAAGCGGACAGTGTGCCTGGTGATGCAGAAAGCCTTTGAGGATGTGATAGGAAAAGATCTGATCCGCCGTTTAACGGTGCAGTATTCGCTGGATAAAGGCTATTATTGTGAACTGGATGCCAGTGAACCGCTGACTGAAGACTTATTGAAGCGGGTGAAGGCGCAGATGCATGCCATTGCGGAAGAAAAGATCGAAATCGTGAAGAAGACGGTACCAAAAAGGGAAGCGATGGAAATTTTCAGAGAGTGCAGGATGTACGACAAAATGCATCTTTTCCAGTTCCGAAGAAGTTCCAGCGTCAATATTTATATGCTGGATGACACGATTGATTATCATTATGGCTATATGGCGCCGGATACATCTTATGTCCGGTATTTTGACCTGTATCTCTATGATGAAGGTTTTGTTCTGCAGTTTCCGGATCATGAAGCGCCGGAAACGGTGGAGGCTTTTGAACCGCCGGCCAAATTATTCAACGTTTTAAAGCAGTCTGCAAGATGGAGCGAATTGCTGGGAGTGCGGACAGTGGCGGATATCAATCAGGTCATTGCGGACGGTGATTTCTTTGATCTGGTGCTTGTGCAGGAGGCTTTGCAGGAGAAAAAGATCGCCGAGATCGCCGAGGCCATCGTCAGCCAGGAAAAACGTATTATATTGATCGCAGGCCCATCTTCGTCAGGAAAAACAACATTTTCCCATCGTTTGTCGATCCAGCTTCGGGCCCATGGCTTAAAACCGCATCCGATTCCTGTGGACAATTATTTTGTAGACCGGGACAAAACACCCCTTGACGCGAATGGCAAACCGAATTTTGAATGTCTTGGCGCTCTTGACCTTGAAGGATTCAACCGGGATATCCAGGGCCTTCTTGAAGGGCAGGAGGTGGAATTGCCGGTATTCAATTTTGTGACAGGCAAGAGAGAAATGCATGGACAGAAACTTCAGATCGGCAGTCATGATGTGCTGGTGATCGAGGGGATTCATGCCCTCAATGATGCCATGACTTATTCCCTGCCGCCTGAGAGTAAATTCAAAATCTATATCAGTGCCCTGACGCAGCTTAATATTGATGAACATAACCGGATCCCGACAACGGATGCCCGGCTGATCAGGCGTCTTGTTCGGGATGCCGCCAAACGGGGCACCAGCGCGGCCAGGACTATCGGTATGTGGCAGTCTGTGCGCCGGGGAGAAGAAGAAAATATCTTCCCGTATCAGGAAGGGTGCGATGTGATGTTCAATTCGGCTCTGATTTATGAACTGGCCGTACTCAAGCAGTACGCCGAACCGCTTCTGTTTTCTGTCAGACCGGATCAGCCGGAATATGAAGAAGCCAAGCGCCTGCTGAAATTCCTTGATTATTTTCTTGGCATCAGCAGCGAAAATATACCGAATAATTCCATCATCCGGGAATTTATCGGCGGCAGTTGCTTTAATGTAGGGTAAAAATGAGTTTACTTTTGAAAATAAACGTGGTATGATACAGTTCGTAAGTCTGTTGGATAATCGCGGCTGCAAGTGTCGAAAGACCGCAGGTGAGGAAAGTCCGGGCTTCACAGGGCAGGATGCCGGA
>CAYURX010000233.1:0-2746 GCA_964447245.1 uncultured Coprococcus sp.
GCCAAACTCACCATATCCACTTCTTCCTGGACGGAAGCCGGCGTCAGTACGATGACCGTGTCCAACGTTGTGAATGGACGATATGAACGTGTATCTGAAAAAACAGTACAGCGCGTCGGTGAAATTATCAAAAAATATAATTATTCGCCAAATATGACAGCCCGAAGTCTGGCATCACGGAAATCAAAAATCATCTTTCTGATCATTCCGTTAAGCCATAACGTAACGGATATGTTTTATTCGCCTTATATCAGCTCCCTATTGGGTATTATGGAGTATCAGCTTCGAATCCATGACTATTATGCCATGATTCGCTCTGTTTATGATTTTGAAGAACTGGATGCACTGTTCAAAAACTGGCCTGCTGACGGCGCCATTATCCTGCTTCCGGATTTTGACAGCTTTATGGATCAGATTTTAGATAATATCCATATACCGCTTATCTTTCTGGATAGCTGCCACACAAGAGAAGACCTGATCAATATTAGCTGTGATGATGAAAAGGGAACTTATCTGGCAACCCGTTACCTCATCAATCTTGATCACAGAAATATTGCCTTTATGGCTGATTACAAGAACAGCGACCTGCTGACGGCCAGATTCAGAGGCTATTGCAGAGCCCTTGAGGAAAGTCACATTCCTGTCCGGGAGGAATTCATTTTCCAGCATCCCCCGGATTATGACCATGGGATTCGTGTTGGTCAGACCATTGCTTCCATGGACACAGCCATCAGTGCGATTGTCGCCACATCCGATTACGCGGCCGTCGGCATTATGGAAGGCGCCAGACTTGGCGGCCTCAAACTCCCGACCCAACTGTCTGTCATCGGATTTGATGACCTGCCGTTCTGCCGCTACTGCTCACCGAAACTGACGACCATCAGCCAGAATATCGAAGCCAAGGCCCAGGCCGCCATCAATCTGCTGATGGAGAAGCTCAACACCGGCACACTGAAACAAAATAAAATCACTGTGGATGTGCAGCTGATCGAACGTCAGTCTGCAACCTCTCATGTGTAAACAGAAACCGTTCAGTCACAGTTTTAATGAGCGGAATTTTCTGGCAGCCATCACCGTAAAACACGTTCTCACTCCGTGAAAAACGCAGCGGATACTAAGGTTTTCTGTTCATTTCATTCCAGAAAACCAAGTACCGGCGTTTTTCAAGGGTTTTACTTGTGATTGTCTGCAGAAAATTCCTGTTCAATAGGCTGTGACTGAACGGTTCAATTGTTTTTTACAACCCCATTCCAGAAGTACTTTTTCTCTTTTACAGGCTATAGGTTTTTGAAAAGTCTTCGGTGGAAAATACGTATTTCTTCCACTGGGATTCCGGTGTATACTGTCTGCTGATGCCGTCGTCTGTATACAGTTGATATTCGGCCCAGTCTGTGACATAGCCCAGCCATTCATAGCTGCTCTCATCCAGATCCGCTGTTGTCAGCACGTTGTCGTCAAGTTTTGCAAGCGGCAGTACATGATTTTTTCTGATGAAGATAACCAGTTCGTTCAGGGCTACATGGATATAGTGATGTCCTTTCTCCATTTTCTCATAACTTCTGTTTTCAATGGCATTCATACGCACCATCAGCATATCTTCCGGCAGGTAGACATAACGCCCCTTCGCATTCTGCTTGTAAACCGGAGCGATCATCAGACTGTCACCAACCATTAACTGATCTTCTACGCCTGCGGCCTGTGCATCCTGCGGATAATCAAAAGCCAGCGGGCGGAAATACAGTTCATCCTTCAGGGCTGCCTTCATGTATTCACTGTAAAGATACGGAATCAGGCTGTAACGGATGCGGATAATATTTCTAAAATCTTCAAGGTGCGCAAAATTGTAGACCTCCTGTTCGCGGGTGCCGATCGCCGAATGATTTCTCATCAAAGGTGTAAAAATACCGAATTCCAGCCATCGAAGCAGCAAATCTTCCGTTGTATTGCATCCAAAGCCACCGATATCCGAACCTGTATACAGAATGCCGCACATATTGAGCGCCGGCATCTGCTGGATACTCAGCAGCAGATGTTCCCACCATGCGCAATTGTCGCCGGTCCAGATACCGCCGTAACGATGCATACCAATATACGAAGATCTGGAAAACATCAGCATCCGCTGGTCAGGCACGATCTGTTCAAAAGCCTCTCCGGCCGCTTTTGTCATATTGAAACCATAAAGATTATGCACATCTGAATGCTTCACTCTGACGCCATCTATATTGTGATAGAAGGACGCGTAATCTTCATCACTGTTTGAAAGGCCCACAACAAGGTCCTTTAAATGGAAAAAGGAATTGATATCGAGATTCTCATCTCTCATGGCAATAACTTCATCCATGGCTTGTTTCAGGCGTTTCTCGGAATAAAAGATGGCCGGTTCATTCATATCATTCCAGAAGCCGTCGATGCCCGACTCGATCAACCCTTTGTATTGGCTGCCGAACCACTGACGTGCTTTTGTATTGAGCATATCCGGGAAATGCGCTCTGCCGGGCCAGACAGCCCCGACAAAATCGCTGCCATCCTCATCCTTGCAGAAATAATCGCCTTTAACGCCTTCTTCATAAACAGGGTAATCTTTTTCAATTTTTACCCCGGCATCAATAATCGGTACAAGATGCACATGCTGCGCTTTCATTTCCTGTATAAAACCTGGAAATTCCGGAAATTTTCCCGAATCAACGGTGAAGTCCTTGTAGTTCTCCATATAATCAATATCCAGATATACGGCTTCAAGCGGGAT
>CAYURX010000234.1:0-2745 GCA_964447245.1 uncultured Coprococcus sp.
GATCAGGGCATCAACCCGCCGGCCTGCGCGCATATCCGCCACAACGGCCTTTAAAGTATCCATCTGATCTTTTGTTAATTGATAGGGGAGGGCACTGATCAAGGTATTCAAACAGCTGGCCGACCCGATCCTTATGGCTGTTTCTTCTGTGCCTGCTGCCTTTCTTTCTTCCATCATTGCTACAAACGGCAGCATCTGGTCAACGATATGCCGTCTTTCGGCCAGACGGATATCTTCCTGGGATTGCGGGAAATGGGTATATAAAAGCGCTTTGGCCATATAAGGGATCTGAAGGGCCCTTCTGCTGGCTGTGCCGACAGGATCCGGACACGCATAAACGTAATCAAAAGATAAAGCGATCACATGTCGTATATAGTCATCGGAAATCCCTTTGATGGAGGGATACACTGGAATGATCTTTCCTTTCTGATGGCAGCCCGTACTCTTTTCAAAATAATCCGGCGCAATGACAGAAGCGGAGTGATAAGCATCATCCCATTTTACTGTACCACCAAACACATATAGCACGCCTGTCCCGATCTTTTTCGCCATCCATGGCTGGTTAAACCATATCACGTTAATGGTCCCTGTCCCGTCATCGAAGCGGCACATCGTGTGCTTATTTTTAAGTTTTTTCGGCGTTTTGGCTCTGCCACAAAATGAGACAGTACTTCCATTATATTTTTCCGCGTCAGCCATTTTTATCATTTGTGTCTCGTCAATATACTTGCGGGGATAAAACATCAGCATATCCTCCGCTGTGGTTATCCCGCGTTTTTTCAATTGATCCAAAGCCTGTTTTTTGATCCCCAATTTCTCCAATAGCATACGATCCCTCCTGACAATAGTATAAGACGGCTGTGCCTGATGATATTTTTGCAAAAATCATCGATGGGACCGGCCAGAGGACGATGACTTCTTTCATAAAAAAAAGAATGACCACTTCGAACACGGGTCCCATTATCCGGGACAAAAAAAGCTGTAATGGCCGGTTGTGCGCCGCAGGCAAAACGGACAAGAAAAAAAGCCCATACAGTCAAGTACAGGCTTTCCTTTGTAGTTAGGCGATCAAGATCAGGCAACCGGCTTGTAAAGCGCTGTCTCTAAAGCGAATACGGTCTTTGTGCAAGTACCGGGTTCAATATCTTTCAATTCCCGTTCACACATGAACATCTTCGCGTCCAGATTGTCCACATAAAAGAGTGCGATTGCCTCCGGGGTAGACGGCCTTGTGATGGCTCCCCATTCTGGATTGCCATGATGCGATGCGATCATATGCTTTAACTGCCTGAGTTCTTCCGGATCAATGTCTGGGATCTGTGAAGCAGCTTCCTCGACCATTTCAATACCGATCAGTAAATGGCCGAAAAGAGAACCGTCGACACTGTAAGTAGCGCTGCCAAGTGGTGTGGCGTCCAGTTCAACCAATTTACCGATGTCATGGATGGCGACCCCTGTGAGCAGTAATGGTTTATTGAGGCCCGAATACACGTCTGCGATGGCCGCAGCGGATTTTAACATGCGGTAAACGTGCCAGAGAAGGCCGGCCCGGATATTGTGATGGATGCTTTTAGCCGCTGACCAGTACAGGAGATGCCGCTTATTGTCTTCGTATAATTTTATGGCTATTTTTGCAGCGCTGCATTCCTCCGCGCATTGTTTCAAAGTATCCATGATCTCCGCGTACATTTCGCCGCCGCCCATTGGAGCACGGATGACAAATTCAGTAATATCCGCGTCTTCTACATACGACAGTTTCAGCACATTGTAAAATTTACCGTCATAGCCAATCGTAACATCGGCCACATGTTCATTGTAGCGGTCGAATATCTGGTCTTTCCTCACTCGAAAGAGATTCCCATTGATCTGTGTCTCACCATCGGTCATGGTCAACGTGCAGAAAGCCTCCCCATTTTTCGTTGATTTGCCTTCGATATTGACGATCAGGCACCGGATGACAGACTGTTCGTTCGCATTTAAATCTTTGATCTTCATAATTACTTCCTCCTGTTTTTCTCTATATTGACATAAAGAAAATGTAATTATCTGATTCAAAAAAATCCAAAGGATATCAATCGTCAAAGGACCGGTATCAGGCGGCAAATCTTCCATATTAATAGTGCCTGCTGCTGAACGGAAAAAAACCAAATTCAGGCAGCATCAGAAAACACTGTTTACGAAAAGGAGATTGGAAAATGGTTAAAGTAAATGAAAAATTTGTACGCTTAACAAACGCCTCTGTTCAGGCGGATATCAGGAAGGAACGCATTCATCTGAAAAATGATTCTGATCTGAGGGTCAGCTTTGATACAGGCCATGATACGGCCAAAGCAATTTATACCCATCATCTGAGTTCACCTGATGGTGCAGTCGATATCTCGGTAAAATTTGAAGGATATTATGAAATCACGGGAATGACATCAGAAGATCAGGCAGGTGATCTGCATTATGCATGCTATGATGAAATCTTTAAGCACGCCAGCAAGTGGATCGCTGACCAGGCGCAGGCAGTCGGCATCCCGGATATCCAGATACCGAAAGAGAAGAAGGGCGCTGTGAAGGTAGAAAAAAAGGCTGCTACAGCATAATGGATAACCCCTGCTGCAAAAAGCGGGGGTTATTTGATGCCCGGAAATTTTGCATGTATCGTTTATGCATATTAAAATTGTAAATCTTATGGATATAAAAGGAGGAAATGTATGAACAAAGTTATTATGATGGGAAGATTAACCAGAGATCCGGAAG
>CAYURX010000235.1:0-2707 GCA_964447245.1 uncultured Coprococcus sp.
CCAGATCTGCTATGAAGGAAAATGGTTCACACCTCTGCGCGAGGCTGTGCAGGCTTTCATCGAATCCACCCAGGAATATGTGACCGGTGAAGTTAAGTTCAAACTGTACAAAGGCAATATCACCAAGGCCGGTACAACTTCACCGTATTCGCTGTACAGCGAATCCCTGGCTTCCTTCACGACCGGCGATCTGTATGATCACCATGACGCCGACGGCTTCATTACATTATTCGGACTGCCATTAAAGGTCCGTGCCATGAAGATGATGGAAGTCAAAGCAAAAGAAGCCGGAAAATAATTGATCTTGATTGATACTTCTCAGGCATAAAATTCCTCTGATAATTTGCGGATTTTATGCCTGTTTTTATTTGCTGAGGGTATCAAATTGTTAAAATTTCCCTGTCATCTTGACATCCTCCGCCGAAAACAGTATATTTTCAGTAACCCCCAAAGTCCTGCTTTGGGCCAATGAATCATTGAAGAAAAGAGGCTGTATTTTTGAAAACAATCGCAATTATAGATGATGATCTTTATATCGGCAATATGCTGCAGGAGGTTTTGGAAAAGGAAGGCTATGCTATTTTGTGCGCCTATTCCGGTACTGAAGCCCTGTATCTGCTGAACCGGCATCACCCGGATCTGATTCTTCTGGATCTGATGCTTCCCGGTCTCTCCGGCGAAGAAGTGCTGCCAAAGATTCATGATATTCCCGTGATCGTTCTCAGCGCCAAAGCAGATGTTCAAAACAAAGTGGATCTCCTGCTTGGCGGTGCTGTCGACTACATGACAAAACCTTTTCATATCGACGAACTGCTGGCACGTATCGCTGTACAGTTCCGCCATGCGGCGGCTCATTGTCCGACCGCTCTGCTCTCCCATGGCGACCTCACATTAAATATTCAGTCCCATGAAGTTCATGTGGCTCAAACACCTGTCAAACTGACCAGGACTGAATATGCGATCCTCAAGCTGCTGATGCAAAATCCCGGACAGGTCATCTCCAAATCCGTCATTCTCGACAGGATCAGTGAAGACACACCGGATTGTATGGAAAGTTCCCTGAAAGTCCATATGAGCAATTTGCGCAGAAAGCTTCGGGAAGCCGGGGGCCGGGATTACATAGCCGCCGTGTGGGGAATCGGATTCAGGCTGAATGAAGTATAAACGCCTGACAATCTTGACGGTTTCTTAACCTTTTTCTTTACCATTATCTTAACCGTCAACTGCTAGACTATCCTTATCAAAAATTAAGAAGGTTCTCATATGGACTATGTTCTTACCACCGATTCGCTCTGCAAGCAATACGGTCACTTTAAAGCACTCAATATATTTTCCATGCATGTTCCAAAAGGCGCCATCTACGGTTTTGTCGGCAAAAACGGCGCCGGTAAGACAACACTGATCCGCCTGATCTGCGGACTTCAGCAGCCGACAGATGGCGCCTATACTTTATATGGTATTCAAAATCGGCAGCCGGCCATTGTCAAATCCCGGAGGCGCATGGGAGCCGTCGTCGAAACGCCTTCCATCTATCTGAATTTAAGCGCTGAAGAAAATCTCAAAGAGCAATATCGCATTCTTGGCCTGCCGTCTTTTGAAGGTATCCCCGAACTGCTTCACCTGGTTGGTCTTTCAGACACCGGCCGCAAAAAAGCCCGTAATTTCTCGTTGGGTATGCGCCAGCGCCTCGGCATCGCCGTTGCTCTGGCCGGTGATCCGGATTTTCTTGTTCTTGATGAACCGGTCAATGGGCTGGACCCTGAGGGTATCATTGAAATACGCGAACTCATTTTAAAATTAAACAGGGAACGGCAGATGACCGTACTGATCTCAAGTCATATCCTTGATGAACTGCACCGCCTGGCCACCCATTATGGTTTTATCGATCACGGCCAGATGGTCCGTGAGATTACTGCCAAAGATCTGGAAGCCTCCTGCAGAAAATGCATCCGCATACAGGTCACGGATACAAAATCACTGGCCAGAGTTCTTGATGCGATGCAAATTGAATATCAAATTCTCTCGGCAACAGAGGCCGATATTTTGCCAGGATCAACATTTCACAATTGGCGCTCACCTTATACAAAGAAAATTGTGAGATCACCGCCATTCAGGAGCGCGATGAAAGTCTGGAAAGCTATTATATGAATCTGATCGGAGGTGCCCGCCATGAATAAACTGTTATTTGCACATTTTGCCCGTATCAAAAAGGATAAGGTTCTTTTGTCCTGCATGATCTTCATCTTCCTGGTCGGCCTCATGATCATTACCAGCCTTTATGATACCAACATGAAGTATGATAATTCTACACCCCTTGACGCTGCTCTTTTTAATTTTACTATTTTCATTCCATTCCCCGACTCCGTATTCTGCAGCCTGTTCCTTGGCACAGAATACAGCGACGGCACCATTCGCAATAAACTAATCGTCGGCCACAGGCGTCCGACCATCTATCTGGCTTCACTCATCATCAGCCTGACCGCCACCTTTCTGATGTGTCTGGCCTGGTTTTTGGCTATGCTGATTGCAGGCGTTCCATTCATTGGTGTTCCTCAGGCCAGCCCGCAGTTTTTGCTGATTTTTCTGTTGAATAGTCTGTGCATGCTGACCGATCTCGAACTGCTGGAAAGGGAAGACAAATCTGAAACCGTCGGCCAGTACCTTCAGATTATCAAAAACCGCACGGAAGTTCTCCGTCAATTGACAG
>CAYURX010000236.1:0-2700 GCA_964447245.1 uncultured Coprococcus sp.
AAAAAATTTTTAAAAAGCGCCCTTAAAAACAGCTCATTTTTCTGCTGATTATTGTATGGGCGATTGTTGCCTTTGCGGTGAAGATGCAGAAAGTTGAATATGAATATACATTTACATCGGGAGAACTGGATGTGGATAAGATCACCGGTGATTATAAGAGAAAGCGGAAGATGACAATTTCCATGAATGAAATTGAGATCGTAGCGCCGGCGGGATCCCATGAGCTGGATGCCTATCAGCATGGCAATTACAAGACGATGGATTTTGGCGCCAATGATCCGTCTTTGAAGAATTATGTGATGGTTGGGAGCTGGCAGAATTCACAGGTGAAGATCATTATTACGCCGAATGAGAAACTGCTTGACCATATGTTTAGCTGCGCACCGAGAAAGGTGAAGCGTGCATAGATTTTTATTCCCGCGAGCGATGAACCGGGTGTGCAGGATCACTTGCATATTTGACCGTCTGAGTCCTTGTGACAAAGATTTTTGCAGTGTTTATTCTGAAATTGACCGACTGTGACGTACAATAATAAGTATTTTTAATAATATTAATAAAACAGAGGTTGACTTTTCGTTTATATTTTGCTAAACTTTTTAACAATTCAAGACGCAGCAGTGATTGGCAACTTATTGATTATAATAAGTTGTCAACTTTTATAACGAAAGAGAGGAATAAGAATGAGCAAGATTATCGGTGAAGGCATTACTTTTGATGATGTGTTACTGGTACCGTCCTATTCTGAAGTCATTCCGAACCAGGTGGATATTTCTACATGGCTGACGAACAAGATCAGACTGAACGTACCGCTGATGAGCGCAGGTATGGATACGGTTACAGAACACCGGATGGCAATTGCCATGGCAAGACAGGGCGGTATTGGTATTATTCACAAGAATATGTCCATTGAAGCCCAGGCTGAGGAAGTGGACAAGGTCAAACGTTCTGAGAATGGTGTTATTACAGATCCATTCTATTTATCTCCGGAGCATACACTTGCGGATGCGGACAGACTGATGGCCAAGTTCAGAATTTCCGGTGTGCCGATCACAGAGGGCAAAAGACTCGTTGGTATTCTGACGAATCGTGATTTGAAGTTTGAGACAGATTTTACGAAAAAGATCAAGGAATGTATGACTTCCGAAGGACTGGTAACAGCGAAGGAAGGTGTGACTCTGGCAGAGGCCAAAGAGATCCTCGGCAGAGCCAGAAAAGAAAAACTGCCGATCGTTGATGATGATTTCAACCTGAAGGGATTGATTACCATCAAAGATATTGAAAAGCAGATCAAATATCCGCTGTCTGCGAAGGATGCACAGGGACGTCTGCTCTGCGGCGCTGCTGTCGGCGTAACCGTTGATATTCTGGATCGTGTGAAAGCGCTTGTGGATGCCAAGGTCGATGTGGTCGTTATTGATACGGCTCATGGCCATTCAGCGAATGTGCTGAAGACGGTTCATATGGTGAAAGATGCTTATCCTGATCTTCAGCTGATCGCCGGTAATGTGGCAACTTATGAGGCGACAGAGGCTTTGATTAAGGCTGGTGTAGATGCTGTGAAGGTTGGTATCGGACCGGGGTCCATCTGTACGACCCGCGTTGTTGCCGGTATCGGCGTACCACAGATCACAGCCGTGATGGATTGCTATGAAGCTGCAAGAAAATACAACATACCGATTATCGCTGACGGCGGTATCAAATATTCCGGTGATGTGACGAAGGCGATCGCGGCCGGTGCCAATGTCTGCATGATGGGCAGCATGTTTGCGGGCTGTGATGAAAGCCCGGGCAGCTTTGAATTATATCAGGGAAGAAAATATAAGGTATATCGTGGCATGGGTTCCATTGCCGCCATGGAAAACGGCAGTAAGGACAGATATTTCCAGTCTGATGCCAAGAAACTGGTGCCGGAAGGCGTTGAAGGCCGTGTAGCTTACAAAGGTTATGTGGAAGATACAGTTTTCCAGTTACTGGGCGGTTTACGCGCAGGTATGGGTTACTGTGGCGCAAGGACAATTGAGGAATTGAAGGAAAACGGACGTTTTGTGAAGATTTCCGCTGCCGCACTGAAGGAAAGCCATCCGCATGATATCCATATTACAAAAGAAGCGCCAAACTACAGCGTAGAAGTATAATAGTGGTATAATTGAAACGGCTGTTACACATTGAAGATGAAGCAATGTGCAACAGCCGTTTTTATATATTCTTTTGATAAAAGAGAGTCATTGCAAACAGGATATTAAAAATAATGAATACCATTGCCATTGCGATGCCAGGTAAAAATGAATATTCAGCAAACAAAAACGGATACTAAAAGAAAGTATATGCATTTCCTGAAATTATGATATACTAGAAAGAAGCGAAGCTTCTTGAGCCTGAGTGCTGCGGAAGCAGAAAATGGCAAACAGACATAATAAGTTGAGGAGGAAATAGAAGATATGGTAAAAGAACTTCAGAATATTCCGGCGGCCTATGAGGTCATCATGACAGAATATATAGAAGAAATCAAGTCTGCGGCAGGACTTTTGAGACATAAAAAGACAGGGGCCAGAGTGGTTGTTCTGTCCAATGACGATGAAAATAAAGTGTTTAATATCGGATTCAGAACACCGCCGAAGGACAGCACGGGCGTTGCCCATATTATGGAGCATTCGGTTTTGTGCGGTTCAAAGAATTTTCCGGCGAAGGACCCGTTTGTGG
>CAYURX010000237.1:0-2700 GCA_964447245.1 uncultured Coprococcus sp.
GATCAGGATATTGAGATATTTAAAAAGAGAGAGCTTACTGCGGTAACCTGTCCGGCTTCTAATCTTAAGCTGGCAAGCGGTGTGGCTCCTTTGAAGCGTCTGGTAGATGAGAAGATCAATGTAGCCATCGGCACGGATGGTGCAGCCAGCAACAATTGTCTGGACATGTTCAGGGAGATGTTTTTGGCATCTGCTCTGGCAAAAGTGCGTGAGATGGATGCGGAGTGCATCAGTGCCGATAAGATCCTTTATATGGCAACAACCGGCGGTGCCAAGGCCATGGGACTTAATGATTGTGACAGATTAGCGCCGGGCAAAAAAGCAGATCTTATTATGCTGGATCTGAAGCAGCCCAATATGCAGCCGGAAAACAATCTTGTAAAAAATATTGTTTATAGCGGAAGTAAACAAAATGTTGCCATGACAATGATAAATGGTAAAATATTGTATGAGAACCAGAGGTTCCATATTGGGTTTGAACCGGAGGATGTATATCGTAAAGCGAATGAAATCATCCGGACCATGAAGTGATGGAGAGTTGTATATGAATGTAACAATCTATACGGATGGAGCGGCCAGGGGGAATCCCGACGGCCCCGGAGGATACGGAACAGTATTACAGTATCGTGATTCCGGAGGAACGCTTCATGAACGTGAGTTAAGCGCCGGATATAAAAAGACTACGAATAACAGGATGGAGCTGATGGCGGCTATTGTGGGGCTGGAGGCTTTGAATCGACCTTGTCAGGTAGACTTGTATTCGGATTCTAAATATTTAACAGATGCCTTTAATCAGCACTGGATCGATGGATGGTTAAAACGAGGCTGGAAAAAGGCGGACAAAAACCCGGTAAAAAATGTGGAGCTTTGGCAGAGACTGTTAAAAGCCATGGAGCCGCACCGGGTTACTTTTCACTGGGTCAAAGGTCATGACGGTCATCCGGAAAATGAGCGCTGTGACAGACTGGCAACAACGGCAGCCGATGGCGATGGACTGCTGGAGGATAACTTTGAATTATGAGAAAGCATATCAGTAATGGGAGTCTGATGCTGATGTTTGCGGCCCTGACAGGCTGCTGTATAGCAATTTTTGTATGGCTGTTTTTAAAGATCGCCAATGTGGGGATCACAGTGATATGGGAATGGATTCCTAATTATATTTCTGTTAAGCATTATACAATTATAATGTGCCTCATTGGAGGCGTAATCGTAGGAATTTTTCACAAGGCATGGGGACCTTGGCCGGAGTCCATGGCAGATGCTGTGAAACGTGTGAAAAATGAGGGTACATATCCGTATAAAAAGATACCGATCATTGTAGGGGCATCCTTTTTGTCTCTGTTTTTCGGCGGTTCGGTAGGACCGGAAGCCGGATTGGTAGGTATTTTGCTGGGCGCATGTTTTTGGGCTATGGATCAGTTTGGTCTTGCCAGAAACAGGATGGTTTGTATCATCGGTCAAAATCCGGATATTTCCCGCTGGGAGGTATTTAAGACAATGGCGTCCGGCCTTACACTGCCGGCAGACCAGCTGGTGTATGATAAATCCTATCAGTGGAAGCGTGTGGAACAGGTTTCGGCAGGGATATCAGCGGGTATTTGCGGATTGATTGTATTTGAATCTTTAAATGCGGTTTTTGGCCGCTGTATTACGATTCCGCATTTGTCAGGTGGCATAGTAAGAGGCATTGATAAGCTGATTCTGGTCATTTTGATCGTGGCAGGTATTGCCGCCGGATATTTGTATATGATCTTTAAGAAGATCACATCAACGGTATTTGGATTTTTGGCGTCGAAAGGCTTTGAAATCTTAAACGCGATACTTGGCGGATTGGTTCTTGGCGTGATAGGAAGTATTCTGCCGATGACTATGTTTTCCGGCGGAAATGATATGCAGGCCATGCAGTATGAGTATTTGAAGATGACGCCGGTACTTCTGATCGTGATCGGTGTGGTCAAATTGTTTTTGACCAATGTGTGTATCCAGTCAGGCTGGAAGGGAGGTCATTTCTTCCCGCTTATTTTCAGCGGTTTAAGTATTGGTTACGGTATGTCGGTGTTGCTAAACTGTAATCAGGTATTGTGTGTGGTAGTGGTATCTACCTCTATGCTGGCAACCGTATTGCAGCAGCCAATAGGGGCGTTGGTTTTGTCATTGATCTTTTTCCCCATCGAGCATGTTGGCTGGATGCTGGCGGCAGCGTTTGTGGGGGGCTGTATTCCGTTGCCGAGAACACTCAGAACAAATCCGGATAACAAGGGATTTATTTATAATATTACACATTTCATCAATCAAAAAAGACTGCCGCAGAAGGATTAGTGCGGTATTTCTGAAGATGAAATGATTGTGGACAATGGGCAGACCGCTTTATGGCTGCTTTATATATAGAAAAACAAATTTGGAGGAATTGTTGTGAAAAAAGCATATGGAGTAAATGAATTGCGCAGAATGTATCTGGAATTCTTTGAGAGCAAGGATCATCTGGCAATGAAGAGTTTTTCGCTGATACCGCACAATGACAAGAGTCTGTTATTGATCAATGCCGGTATGGCGCCATTAAAACCATATTTTACCGGACAGGAGATACCGCCGAAAAGACGTGTTACTACCTGCCAGAAATGTATTCGTACAGGCGATATTGAAAATGTGGGAAAGACAGCTCGTCATCTCACGTTCTTTGAGATGCTTGGAAACTTTTCT
>CAYURX010000238.1:0-2693 GCA_964447245.1 uncultured Coprococcus sp.
GTCTATCGTAATATTCAATTATTATCGGAAATGAACCTGATTGACAAGTTAAACCTGGACGACGGTTATGTGCGATATGAGATCGGTGATCCTGATCATGAGCATCACCATCATCACCACCACATGATCTGTATTGGCTGCGGAAAGGTGTTTGCATTTCAGGAGGATCTGATGGACAATCTTGAAAAGAAGATTGAGCAGACGACGGGCTTTATTGTCAGTGATCATGAGGTGAAGCTTTATGGTTACTGCCGTGACTGCCTGTCTGAGAACGGCGTAAAACCAGAATAGGCGCAGGTTTTGTTTCATTTGAAATATTGCATGGATCCAGTGAATAACGGAGGTGCAATTTTTTGAGAACAAAAAAAGAAATATCAAAAGAACAGATTAAAATCATCCCTTTAGGGGGACTTGAACATATAGGTATGAATATTACCTGTTTTGAATACGAAGACAGTATTGTTGTTGTCGACTGCGGTTTGTCTTTCCCGGATGAGGATATGCTTGGCATTGATCTGGTGATCCCGGATGTCACTTATCTGAAAGAGAACGCGGAAAAAGTGAAAGGTTTTGTGATCACCCATGGACATGAAGATCATATTGGCGCACTGGCTTATGTTTTACAGATGGTCAATGCCCCTGTTTACGCGACGAAGCTGACCATGGGGATTATAGAAAATAAATTAAAAGAGCATAATATGCTCAAGACGACCAAGCGTAAGGTCATTAAGCACGGACAATCCATCAATCTTGGATGTTTTAGAATAGAATTTATCAAGACGAATCACAGTATTGCCGATGCGACAGCTCTGGCTATCTATACGCCGGCCGGAATTATTGTGCATACAGGCGATTTTAAAATTGATTATACGCCGGTGTTTGGTGAAATGATCGACCTGATCCGTTTTGCGGAACTTGGCAAGAAGGGTGTGCTGGCCCTGATGTGTGACAGCACCAATGCGGAGCGTCCGGGATTCACCCAGTCGGAGCGGACGGTCGGCAAAAAAATCAGCCGGATATTCGATGATCATCAGTCCGGCCGTATCATTATCGCAACCTTTGCTTCCAATGTGGACCGTGTGCAGCAGATCATCAACGCGGCCTATGAGCATGGACGCAAGGTTATCGTTGAAGGCCGCAGTATGGTCAATATTATTACAATTGCATCGGAGCTTGGTTATATCAGGATTCCTGAAAATACATTGATTGATATTGATACGATGCGCAGCTATCCTGATGATAAGCTTGTCCTGATCACGACGGGCAGTCAGGGTGAGACCATGGCAGCCCTTTCAAGAATGGCGGCCAATACCCACCGTAAAGTTTCGATTAAACCGGGTGACACGATTGTTTTCAGTTCTTCACCGATACCGGGCAATGAGAAGGCGGTGACGAATGTCATCAATGAACTGTACAGAAAGGGCGCTGAGGTTATTTTCCAGGATACCCATGTATCAGGTCATGCCTGCCAGGAGGAGATCAAACTGATCTATGCCCTGACCAAACCGAAGTACGCGATCCCTGTCCATGGTGAATACAAGCATCTGAAGGCGGGCGCCGGTCTGGCGGCTACCATGGGAATGGACAAGGATCATATTCTGATCCTTTCATCGGGCGATGTACTGTCTCTGGGGCAGGACAAAGCAGAGATCATCGGAGAGGTGCCTCACGGCTGCATCATGGTGGATGGCCTTGGTGTGGGCGATGTGGGGAATATCGTTTTAAGAGACCGACAGATGCTGTCCCAGAACGGTCTGCTGATCGTTGTGCTGACCCTGGAAAAATACAGTAATCAATTGCTGGCCGGGCCGGATATTGTTTCGAGAGGATTTGTCTATGTCCGGGAGTCCGAGTCGCTGATGGAGGATGCGAGAAAAGTAGTCAGTGAAGCCCTTGACAATTGTCTGAGCCACAATGTGACGGACTGGAGCAAGATCAAGAATGTCATTCGGGATTCCCTTGGCGATTTCCTCTGGAAACAGACGAAACGGAATCCGATGATACTTCCGATCATCATGGAGGTTTAGAAGTAAAAGCTTTGCTTTCGGAGGAGATTTTATGACGAACGTTGAATATGAGACAAAAGTTCTGATCAGAGAAATTAGAAAAAGTAATGAATACAATCAGTATCAGCGTTTGAAAAAGAAGCTGAGCAGTAATCCTGATCTGATGCAGAGAGTGAATGACTACCGCAGGCAGTGTTTTTTCCTGCAGGCCAAAGAAGATGAAAATGATGAAAGCAGGCTTTTGGCACAGCTTCGGGAAGATAATTATGAGATGCTCTGTGATTCGGCTGTTCATGAGTTCCTGCTTTCAGAGCAGAGATTATGCAGGATGATGCAGAAGATTCTGGCCTCCGTTGCGGAAGCAGCCAATCTTGATTTAAATTTTCTGTAAGCTGGCGCCGGACGGGGTCAACAGTACGCAGGATAAGATACAGGATGGGGATAAATTATGATAAAGAAATTATTTGTAGGTACTTTTGGCATATGTGTGAATGTGATCATTTATGCATTGGTGATCATTCTGGCGGTTCGTCTGGTGACACTCTCCTATGATTTTTCCTATACCGTCTTCGGCGGCGCGCCGGTGGAAGAATCATCGGAGGCAGTGGTGCCGGTGCAGATCAGTGATGGTTCCAGGAAGGCGAACCGCGGCTGGTCCTCCGGCATCGCCTCGTACAGGGCGGCCAG
>CAYURX010000239.1:0-2683 GCA_964447245.1 uncultured Coprococcus sp.
AGATACAGTCCTCAGCACACAAGTGTGCACGGCCTGTCTTTTCATTTTCTGGCTGGCTGAACTACAATATACAATTTGCACTGCAATATTACTACAGTACAAACTGAGCAGGCGATGACACAGTCATGGGGCCGGGTCTTATAGACAGTGGATGAATTATATAGCATCTGCGGGACAGTAAGTTACTTACGAATCCGCAGGTGCTTTTTCTATTATATCAGGAAACTTCGTTTCCTATATGACAAAATAAATACCCGGCGTACAGGAAAACGGGGCACAGGATATTGCAGGGCCACATATATTAAAGGGAGGAATCTGCATGGGTAAACTCAGAATGAAAGAAAAACAGATCACCGAAATGGAACACACTGCAATGCGGGTGTCGAGGGTCAGTATTCTTGTGAATCTGCTGCTTTCTTTGGGGAAGCTGGCAGCAGGAATTATGGCCGCATCCGGGGCGATGGTTTCCGATGCGATTCATTCAGCCTCGGATGTGTTCAGCACAGTGATCGTGATGATTGGGATCAGGCTCTCCGGCAAGGAGGCGGATCGGGAGCATCCATACGGCCATGAGCGGATGGAATGTGTGGCGGCTGTTTTGCTGGCGATGGTGCTGGCAATTACCGGATACAAGATCGGTGCGGCCGGGCTTCGGAAAATACTTTTCGGAAATTATGGGGATCTGGAGGTTCCGGGAATACTGGCGCTTCTCGCTGCGGTGATTTCTGTGGCAGTCAAGGAATGGATGTACTGGTACACCCGGTACCATGCGAAGAAAATCAACTCCTCCGCTCTGATGGCGGATGCCTGGCATCACCGTTCGGACTCCTTATCCTCCGTTGGCGCGTTTGTCGGTATTCTGGGGGCGCGGCTGGGATTTCCCGTTATGGATCCGGCGGCCAGTGTAGTGATCTGTCTTTTCATCCTGAAGGCGGCTTATGATATATTTAAAGACGCCATTGACAAGATGCTGGATACATCCTGCGATCCGGATACGGAACGGCAGCTTCGGGAATATGTGATTGCCCAGGAGGGGGTGCAAAATATAGACCGGTTGCGTACCCGTACCTTTGGCAGCAGGATTTATGTGGATGTGGATATTGCGGCGGACGGAACCTTGTCCCTGCATGAGGCCCATGGCATTGCGGAACGGGTACATGAAGGGATTGAACGGAACTTTCAGCAGGTAAAACACATTATGGTCCATGTGAATCCGGCTTAGCGCGCCGCTTTGCGAATAAGGCATAAAGACAAACAAATACCTGACGGAATAGCCCGGGATATTTCAGCCGAAATACCCCGGGACATTTTCGGCTTGCTATTTCAGAAAAACTACGTACAATAATAGGTAAGCGCAAATGAACGTGTCGGGGAAACAGAACCGGAGAAACAGAATCAGCCAGCAGGCCACAGGCAAAAGAAGTGCTTGCAATCAGGGGATAATGACTGTACAATGAGACAAACATAACTGAATCAAAGGTACGGAGGATGGGGCAATGCAGTTGTTGAAGGACAGAATTCGCAAAGATGGTATTGTAAAAGATGGCAATGTACTGAAGGTGGACAGCTTCCTGAATCATCAGATGGATATTTCACTGTTTCGGGAGATGGGCAAGGAGTTTAAACGCCGGTTTGCCGGTGAGGAGATCAACAAGATCCTGACGATTGAGGCGTCGGGCATAGGGATTGCCTGTGTAGTGGCAGAGGAGTTCAATGTGCCGGTGGTATTTGCAAAGAAGACCCAGACAAAAAATATTGCCGGTGAGGTGTATACCTCAAAGGTGGAGTCTTTTACCCATGGTCGTGTCTATGATATTATCGTTGCAAAGGAGTTTCTGGGTGAAGGCGATAAGGTGCTGCTGATCGATGATTTCCTGGCAAACGGAAAAGCGCTGGAGGGACTTGCGGAGCTTGTGGAGGCTTCCGGGGCTAAACTGGTGGGAGCCGGCATCGCTATCGAAAAAGGGTTTCAGGCAGGGGGAGAAATTATCCGTTCCAGAGGGATTCATCTGGAATCCCTGGCTATTGTGGAGAGCATGGATGACCAAACCGGTGAGATTATCTTCCGTGAATGAACGCTATTTGAGCCAAACAACAGAAAACAAAATATGGCATAACGGACAGTGGAAAAAAACTGTCCGTTATTTTATAATTAACGACAAATAAATTTGCCGTTTATTATAAACCCTCCGGGGGATGCGCACGATTTTTGTAAGGAAGATTCTGCGTTTATACGCGGCAAAAATCGGCGCAGGAAACGTCATAAAGAAAAAATTTATGACGTTTCCTATAAAATAATGACAAGGCATCAATTGCGGTTTGGGCTTGGCGGAACGGAGAAGAGAAATGAAATACGGACAGTTTGACAATGAACATAGGGAGTATTGTATTGACCGGGTGGATTTGCCGGTTTCCTGGACAAATTATATTGGTGTTGAGGAGATGTGCGCGGTCATGAATCATACGGCCGGGGGCTATTTGTTTTACAAGACGCCTCAGTATCATCGGGTGACCCGGTTCAGGCCCAATGGCGTGCCCATGGACCGGCCGGGACAGAGCACAGTGCGCAGGTGATTATGGGATAGCCGCTTATCTGGCAGACATTGATACTACAGAAAAATGCCTGCTGCTGTTTACAATGCAGCTGCAGGTGCGGGAAGGAAAGGAGCATTCGTATGATACA
>CAYURX010000240.1:0-2655 GCA_964447245.1 uncultured Coprococcus sp.
AAAGCTTGACACCCTTGAAGCAGAACACAAAAAAGACCGCAGAGAGATCAGGACTTCAGTTCAAAGCTCATAACAATCCCTCCATAATTACGACAGATTATAGCAAATACCTCATTCAATTTCAATATGTATCGTTCGAATAATCCTTATGTACTCAAAAAACAATTTGCTTTTTTCAGTTATTCGAGTTAAAATTGATGTAATCTTCATATTAATATGACAAGACAGATGTTTTAACACTTTTAATTTGAAGAAGGAACAACAGGTAGGAGTAACAAACCAACAGGTAAAAGAAAGAAGATTTGCTTATGAATGACATGAACTTGACATTAATGACAGATTTATACGAATTAACCATGATGCAGGGCTATTTTAAAACCCACACCACCGAGAGAGTTGTATTTGATCTTTTTTACCGGAAGAATCCATGTGACGGAGCCTATGCAATTGCATGCGGTCTGGATCAGGCCATTGATTATGTGAAGAATCTGCATTTTGATCAGACTGACATTGATTACCTTCGCAGCACCGGCTTTTTCCAGGATGATTTTCTTGAATATCTCGGAGATTTCCGGTTCACAGGCGACATCTATGCCATTCCGGAAGGAACGATCATTTTTCCGAAGGAACCCCTTGTCAAAGTTATCGCCCCGATCATGGAAGCGCAGCTTGTGGAAACGGCACTTTTAAATATTATCAACCACCAGAGCCTGATCGCAACCAAAGCCGCCAGAGTTGTCCATGAAGCAGGCGGCGGAGTCATGGAATTTGGTCTGAGACGTGCGCAGGGACCGGATGCCGGTGTCTACGGCGCAAGAGCTGCCGTGATCGCCGGATGTATCGGCACCAGCAATGTTCTGGCCGGTCAGATGTTTGACATTCCTGTCAAGGGTACACACGCCCATAGCTGGATCATGAGTTTCAAAACCGAACTGGAAGCTTTCAGGACCTATGCGGAATTATATCCTGATAACTGTCTGCTGCTGGTTGATACCTATGATACACTGAACTCCGGCGTGAAACACGCCATCCAGGTATTCCAGGAAATGCGCGATAAGGGCATTCACTCCAAGCTGTACGGCATCCGTCTTGACAGCGGCGACCTGGCCTACTTAACCAAGAAGGCCCGTGTTATGCTCGATGAAGCCGGTTTCCCGGATGCAGTCATCTCCGCTTCCAGTGACCTCGACGAATACCTGATCAACAGCCTGATGAACCAGGGCGCCCGCATCACTTCATGGGGTGTCGGCACGAACCTGATCACTTCCAAGGACTGCCCGTCATTCGGCGGCGTTTACAAACTGGCCTCCGTTATTCGTGAAGACGACACGTCCATCCCGAAGATCAAGGTATCAGAAAATATTGAAAAAGTCACCAATCCGGGCAACAAGAAGATCCTGCGTATTTATGATAAAACCAATGGCAAGATCAAAGCCGACTTAATTGCTCTCGAAGACGAGGTCTACACGGAAGACCAGCCGCTGACCCTCTTTGATCCGCTTGCGACATGGAAACGGACGCATCTGGCAGCAGGTACTTATACTATCCGCGAACTCCTTGTTCCAATCTTTATTAACGGCGAATGTGTCTATCAATCACCTTCCGTTATGGAGATCCGAGATTACTGTACCAAAGAAAAAGAGACTCTCTGGGATGAATCCAAGCGTCTCATCAATCCTCAGGAAGTCCACGTTGATTTGTCAATGAAGCTCTACAACCTGAAGAACAAGCTTCTCGACGACGTTCACAATTATAAAGATAAATAAACGAATAAACGAACTAAAAGCGGATCGGCTGCCCTTCATCCAACCAGGCAACCGATCCGTATCTTTTATTCCTTAACTCTCATTTCTATCGTTTTTTCTTCCTCCTTGATCTCCCAGTGGATCAAAAAGGCCAGGGCCGCACGCAGGGCGATGATGCCGCCGACAATGACCATCTCTGTCCAGTCCTGCACAATCACTGTACGAAGGATCTCACTTCCCATCTTAAACTCCAGGCCAAGCGCCAGTCCTCTGGCCAGGTAGATCTTCGTATCATCGGCATGCCGCAGCCATTTGGCAAAGCCGCAGAATCCGGACCATATAATAATGCCAACCCCCATACATTCAAAAATCAGAATAAATATATTCACAATATGTTCGAGTATCGTTTCCAGTACATGTTCAAGGCCCATCATCCTATGTACCCCCTTTTTCTTTCATTCTATCATGAAAAAAGTGTCGAGTAAAGGCTTCATTGTCAACTGGAAACGCATTCCTAAATTTATTTTTTCTAATTCTTGTGTAAATTATTTATTGAATCTCATCTGTCTCAATAATAAACCTGACGCTGCCCTTTTGTTCTTCCCGTATACCGGAAAAATTGTCATAACGGCCGTCGGCCTCTCTCAGCGCTTTGAAACGAGTTAAAACCGCCTCCAGATCATCTCCGGCCAGATCGGCAATTTTTTGAATGCCGTCCTCATCAAAAGTTTTCATGCCATCACACAGCGCCTTTACCCCATCCGACAGTACCGCCAGACCATCGTTTAATTCACTGCCCGCCGCTCTTAATTCTTCCGTACCGCTATTTAAAGCGGCTGCGCCCTCATACAACTGTCCGATGCCCTGATCAAATGCCGTCATACCGGCGGTCAGTTCCGGCATGACAATT
>CAYURX010000241.1:0-2595 GCA_964447245.1 uncultured Coprococcus sp.
CGATGATTGTGTTCGTAACTTTACCCACGCCTCCGCTTACTGCGGTTCCTCCGATGTATGCTGAAGCGATAGCATCCATCTCAAAGGCAAGACCTGCCGTCATGGTAGCTGACTGCAGACGGGATGTATAAAGAATACCTGCCAGAGCGGAAAGCACGCCCATGGAGCAAAAGGCGAACAGCGTTACACCCTTTACGTTGATACCGGACAACTCCGCTGCCAGCTCATTTCCGCCGATTCCGTAGATACTCCGTCCAAGCTTTGTATTATTCAGCATGTAATTATAACCGATCAGAATCACGCCTACAATAACCGCGGTCCAGGGAAGACCATTATATTTTGCCAGTGTCACGATAATCGCCATGATGATAATGGATATCACTGCCAGAATACCCACAAAAACAGGCATGGATACTACTTCAAAATTATATTTTTCTTTATTTCTTCTGGCCTTTATCTGCGAGTAAAGGAAGAATACCACACATACGACCCCGATCAGAACCGTCAGCACATGGATATCTCCTCCGCCAATCCCCGGAATATCCGGTATTGCGCCGTTTGATAACGCGTTAAAGCCTGCATTCGGTACGATGATCGTACCTGTTTTCTGAAGAGTACGGTTCAAAAGACCTCTGAAAATAAACTGTCCTGCCAGTGTGACAACGAACGCCGGAACGCCCACTCTTGTAACCAGAACGCCCTGATATAATCCGATAATCAGGCCGAGTACCAGTGCGATCAAAACCGTAAGCTGCCAGTTTATTCCGTACTGGGTCATTAAAATTGCGGCTACGGCGCCGCAGAAGCCCGCCACATAACCAACTGCCAGATCAATGTGCTTGATGATCAGGATAATGGTCATACCAATTGCAAGGACCGCAACATAGCCCGACTGATTGATCAGGTTTGTAATATTTCTGGCACTGATAAAACCGCCGCCGGTCTTAAATGTAAAAAACACCATAATTACAACCAGTGCAATGTACATGATATAATCTCTGATATTCGCCTTTAACAGCTGTCCAAGCTCTCCAACGATACCCTTTTTCGTTTTCATCTCTTACCTCCTATGACTGTACTGCCAACTGCATTACTTTTTCTGAATCTGCTTCTTCCGCCGACAATTCGCCGCATATTCTTCCTTCCGACATAACATACAGTCTGTCGCTCATGCCAAGTACCTCCGACAGCTCAGAAGAAATCATGATGATGCTCATGCCCTGTTCCACCAGCTTATTCATCAATGTATAGATCTCAAATTTTGCGCCTACGTCAATACCTCTTGTAGGCTCATCCAGAATCAATACCCTTGGTTTCGCAAACAGCCACTTGGCAATTGACACCTTCTGCTGGTTTCCTCCACTCAGATCACCAACCCGTTTTTCTACCGTATCCGCTTTGATATTCAATTTTTCTTTATAATCATTGGCAACTACTATTTCCTCGTTGGCATTGATCTTCAGAGCTTCGGACAGCTCCTTCAGATTTGCCAGCGTAATATTATATTTAATATCCTGGATCAATACAAGACCGTTTCCTTTCCGGTCCTCGGATACATAAGCCAATCCGGCCTCGATCGCATCCTTTGGTCTGGAAAAGTTCATCTTCTTTCCATCCAGATATATTTCGCCCGATTTTAAATGATAACCCATAGGATTGCCGAAAATGCTCAGAGCAAACTCTGTTCTTCCTGCCCCCATCAGACCCTGCAGGCCCACGATCTCCCCTTCACGCACCGTAATGCTGATGTTATCCAGCATATTGCGGTCTTTTATGGGATCCTTCACCGTCCAGTTTTTTACCTCCAGACAGATCTTCCCGGGCTGATTTTTTTCACGCTTTGGATAAATATTATTGATCTCACGTCCAACCATGTGTTTAATGATCTCTGCCTCTGTTATTTTTCCTTCCCCCGCATCCACAGAACAGATTGTCGTTCCGTCGCGAAGAACGGTGATCGTATCGGCAATGGCGATGATCTCCTTCAGCTTGTGAGAGATCATGATACAGGTCACGCCATTGTTTTTCAGCTCCTTGATAAGACTCAGAAGACGCTGGCTGTCATCCTCATTTAAAGAGGCCGTCGGCTCATCCAGAATCAGAAGCTTAACATCCTTGCTGAGGGCCTTTGCAATTTCCACCAGCTGCTGATTTCCCACGCCAAGCTGTTTTACCTTCATGGAGGAATCAATGTGCAGCCCCACCTTGTCAAGCATTTTTCCAGCCTGTACGATCATCTCATTCCAGTCTATCGCATGACCCTTTGTAATCTCATGACCAAAAAATATGTTTTCATATACACTCAGCTCCGGCACCAGCGCCAGCTCCTGGTAGATGATGGCAATGCCTTTTTTTTCACTGTCCGCGATCTGCCGGAACTGCTGAACTTCTCCGTTATAAACAATATCGCCGGAATAAGTACCATAATGATGGACTCCTGAGAGAACCTTCATAAGCGTTGACTTTCCTGCACCGTTTTCGCCTACCAGACAGTGAATTTCCCCTCGTTTTACCTTGAAATTCACGTTATCAAGTGCACGCACGCCTGGAAACTCCTTTACGATCCCCCGCATCTCAAGAATATAATCTTCCATG
>CAYURX010000242.1:0-2559 GCA_964447245.1 uncultured Coprococcus sp.
GAGCAGAGGAATGTAAGGTATGAGGGATAAAAAACCATGCCGCAGGGAATAGAGGAGGATACCTGAACGGCGATGGTGGGTATGGGAAATACATGGGAGAAAAAATCAAAGGAGCAGACAGGGAAATGGAAAACAATGCTGGCGATGATCTAAAAAATCAATATCGGAAACGGCGGCTGCGTATGGAGCACTGGCAGGTGATCGGCCTCTGGCTGATGATGTACGACATTCTGGCCGTTAATGCTGCCTATTTTCTGGCGCTCTGGCTCCGGTTCGACTGCCGTTTCACTGCCATACCGATTGATTATCTGTGCGCCTATTTGAATTTTGCACCGATTTATACAGTTTTTTGCATTCTGGTGTTTAAGGTGGCGAGACTGTACAGAAGTATCTGGCGGTTTGCCAGTTACAGTGAGCTGGTCCGGACAACGGCGGTTTCACTGATCACGTTTGTTTTTCATGCCATTGGCATTACAGTGCTTTTTGAGCGGATGCCGGTTGCCTATTATTGTGTCGGGGCAGTGCTCCAGTTTGCGGCTGTCCTTGGTGTCCGGTTTTCCTACCGGTTTGTCCTGCTGGAAAGAAGCAGACGGGCCAAGAGTATTGATGAATCCCGTGTTAACCGGGTCATGCTGATCGGCGCCGGACAGGCGGGCCAGATGATTCTTAGAGACACGATGAAAGCCAAGGAAACAAAGGACAGAGTCTGCTGCATCATCGATGATAATCCGAATAAATGGGGGCGTTTTGTAGAGGGCATCCCAGTCGTGGGAGGCAGAGACAACATCATGGCCTGTGTCGAGAAATACAGGGTAAATAAGATCTTCCTGGCGATCCCAAGTGCGTCCGCTGAGACCAAGAGAGATCTGCTGGATATCTGCAAGGAAACCGGATGTGAGTTGAAGAACCTTCCAGGTATCTATCAGCTTGTGAATGGCGAAGTGACCGTCGGCGCCATGAAGGATGTGGCGATCGAGGATCTGTTAGGCCGGGAGCCTGTGAAGGTGAATATGGAAGATATTTTCAATTATCTGAGCGGCAAGGCGATTCTGGTAACAGGCGGAGGCGGTTCCATCGGCAGTGAGCTGTGCCGGCAGATCGCGGGGCACGGGCCGAGACATCTGATTATTTTCGATGTGTATGAGAACAATGCCTATGATATCGAGCAGGAACTGAGAAAGAAATATCCGAACCTGAATTTAACCGTACTGATTGGATCCGTGCGCGACAGCCGGAGGATCAATCGTGTATTTGAAACCTATAAGCCGGAGATCGTCTTCCACGCGGCGGCCCACAAGCATGTCCCGTTGATGGAGACAAGCCCCTGCGAGTCGATCAAGAATAACGCCATCGGCACTTATAAAACAGCCTATGCGGCGATGGCCAATGGCTGCAGACGGTTTGTATTAATTTCCACAGATAAAGCGGTCAATCCGACCAATATCATGGGCGCCAGCAAGCGTATCTGCGAAATGATCGTCCAGACGTTTGACAAGATGGTCAAGGAAGGGAAAGAATCCATGCTCCCGATGTTGTATGCCCATGCCGATGATGAGGATGGCAGCATGCGGAAGGGTCCGGGGGCGCTGCGGTGCGTGGGAACAGACCATATGGAAACGGGCTGTGCAGGAGAGGGTCATGTAGGAACAGAGTTTGTGGCTGTGCGTTTTGGTAATGTGCTTGGCAGCAACGGTTCAGTGATCCCGTTGTTCAAGAAGCAGATAGCCAGCGGTGGTCCGGTGACAGTGACCCATCCGGACATCATCCGGTACTTCATGACGATCCCTGAAGCAGTGAGTCTGGTCCTTCAGGCCGGTACATATGCAAAAGGCGGAGAGATATTTGTACTGGATATGGGTGATCCGGTCAAGATCGACACCCTGGCCAGGAACCTGATTAAACTGTCCGGATTCAGACCGGATGTGGATATCAAGATAGAATATACCGGCTTACGTCCTGGTGAGAAGCTTTACGAAGAAAAGCTGATGGCAGAAGAGGGCATGAGAAAAACGTCAAATCAGCTGATACATATCGGAAACCCGATTCCTTTTGATACAGAAAGATTTTTAAAACAGCTTCAAAAGCTGATGGTGGCTTGCTATGAAAATCAGGAAGATATCCGGGAAATGGTGATGGAGATCGTGCCAACCTATCATCCGGTTGGAGGAGATGGGATGAAGATGAAAGGGCAGAGGTTAGAGGAAAGTGGTTCTCTGGCAAAAGAAGTTGTGTGAATGAATGAAGGATTTGCTATAGAGGAAAAGAGGAATAAGAAACATGGAAAAGAGAGTCATTTCATTTAGTCCGCCTGATATTTCTGAATTGGAGATTGCAGAAGTTGCAGAGGCGCTACGTTCAGGATGGATTACAACCGGACCGAGAACAAAGCAACTGGAGAAGCAACTGGCAGAATATTGTCATACAAATAAAGTGGTATGTCTGAATTCTGCCACAGCAGCAGAAGAATTAAATCTCCGTATTCTTGGTATCGGTGAGGGGGATGAAGTGATAACTGTATAATAGGGACAACCAGGAAAAAACCTTGATTTTTCAAGGGTT
>CAYURX010000243.1:0-525 GCA_964447245.1 uncultured Coprococcus sp.
CGCCGATCAGAAACCATACACCGTGACTTCCAAAAATAATACTATTTACTGCTTCCAAAACTGCATTAGATTCCATAATAATTTCCTCCTGTTTCTGCCTTGCATTTTAGAATACTGAGAAACAAAAGAAGGAGATACAGATGAAATAACCGGTCTTTCATCCATATCTCCTTCGATATTCTCAATCACAAAACATATTTAATTGATTACCACATTGCTGTGGAAAAACTTTATGTTTACATTATACTCTTGAAAATCGTGTTGTCAACAAGAATCAGGCGAAAGTATTTCACAAAAAGAAGGCTTATAAAAAGTGTTTTTAATAAAAATTTTACAAAAATTATCATTATTAAAAAAAATACATGCAAAATTCAGACAATTGATGTATGATTTAAAGTTTGTTTTGACTGGAAGGAAAAAGTTTCAGGAGAGACGGAGAATAATCATTGCGGGCGGCAAAGAGATAGGCTTGCGGCCAATTTGAGGATATGGTACAATAACGAGGAAAGTGACTGCCGTGCTTGC
>CAYURX010000243.1:625-2543 GCA_964447245.1 uncultured Coprococcus sp.
ACGGGCAGGCATTTGACGAGAAACCCCATCGAGACGTCAGTCGAGATGGTACAATAACGAGGAAAGTGACTGCCGTGCTTGCACGGGCAGGCATTTGACGAGAAACCCCATCGAGACGTCAGTCGAGATGGTACAATGCAGGAAGGATATGAGCGATGAGAACACTGATAACAGAGGGACGTGTCATTGATCCATCTACCGGAAAAGATGGCAATTACGATGTTTTAATTGAAGACGGTTACATTGTGAAGGTTGCGGATCATATTGACGAAGCGGATGCCGGACAGGTGATCCGTGTGCCGGGGTGCTGGGTCATGCCGGGATTGATCGATCTTCACGTGCATCTGAGAGAGCCGGGATTCGAATATAAGGAAACGATTAGAACAGGCGCTTTGGCTGCGGCCCATGGCGGGTTTACGACCATTTGTCCGATGCCGAATACGAAGCCTGTGACAGATTCGCCTGAGATGATCCGCATGATTATAGAGAAGGCAAAGAAAGAGGCTGTGATCCATGTGCTGCCCGTTGGTGCGGTGACTGTGGGACAGATCGGCCGGGAAATGACAGATATCAGAGGAATGGCCAAAGCAGGCGCCATTGCCATCAGCGAGGATGGTAAAAGTGTGATGGATGCCGAATTGTACCGGAAGGCCATGCTTGAAGCTAAGGCGGCAGGGATTCCGGTGCTGGCTCATTGTGAGGACCGCAATCTGGTCGGACAGGGTGCGCTGAATGCCGGTCCTGCCGCTGAGAAGCTTGGTGTGTGCGGGATCGGCAATGAAGTGGAAGATGTGATTACGGCAAGGGATATTTTGCTGGCGAAGGCCACAGGGTGCCGCCTGCATCTGTGTCACTGCTCGACGAAGGACAGTGTGAAAATGGTGGCTGAAGCCAGAGCCGATGGTGTTGATGTGAGCGCGGAGGTGTGTCCGCATCATTTTACAATGACGGAAGATGATATTGTGGCTGATGACGCCAATTACAAGATGAATCCGCCGGTGCGTTCAGCCGCCGACAGAGATGCCCTGATCGAAGGCCTGAGTTCCGGGATCATGGGCGTGATTTCAACGGACCATGCGCCGCATCATGCGGATGAGAAGGCCAGGGGCATTGCGAAGGCGCCTTTTGGTATCGTTGGTTCGGAGACAGCCGTTGCGCTGACCATGACGGAACTGGTGCATAAGGGTAAGCTGACTCCATATCAGATGGCTGAATGCATGAGTTATACGCCGGCGCAGGTGATCGGTATTGACAGAGGCTCTCTGGCCGAAGGACGTATGGCGGATGTGACGATTATTGATCCGGAGATGGAGTATGTGATTGATAAAGAACAGTTTGTGTCCATGGGTAAGAATACGCCATTCCACGGTTATCATGCAAAGGGACGTGTGATGATGACGATTTGTGGGGGCAATATTGTCTATCAATATGAACAATAAGATGAAAAAAAGAATGAAGATGAAGTAAAACAGAATGACGATGAAGTAAAATAGAATGATGATGACAAAAAACAGAATGACATGGAGGATGGAGAGATGATTGATAAACTTGTGGGTAAAATTAAAAAGTTAAACGCGCCGATCGTTGTGGGCCTTGACCCGAATCTGGCTTTTGTACCGGAACATGTGAAGAACAAAGCTTTTGCTGAATACGGAGAGACTCTTGAGGGAGCCGGCGAGGCTATCTGGCAGTTCAATAAAGCCATTGTGGATGCCGTTTATGATCTGATTCCGGCTGTCAAGCCGCAGATTGCCATGTATGAGCAGTTTGGCCTTCCGGGGCTGGCCGCTTTTTATAAAACCGTGGAATACTGCCGTTTAAAGGATCTGGTCATCATCGGTGATATCAAACGCGGGGATATCGGTTCCACTTCTGAGGCTTACGCAAGGGGCCATTTAGGACCTGTGCAGGTAGGCAG
>CAYURX010000244.1:0-2510 GCA_964447245.1 uncultured Coprococcus sp.
TCAGATGAAGATCTTTGGCAATGACTGGCTTAAAACCGATCAAATCAAGGACCTTCAGGCCGCATCTCAAATACCGCGCGCTCAGTGACATAGAGGACTTTCTGACCCATCTTTTTGGCCTGCTGCCCGGAAAAAGAGATCTGTTCAACGGTCGGGATCAACTTTTTGAATTTACCCTCCTGAACAATTTCCAGCTTGCCGTCGCCGGTTTTGATTTTTAAACCTCCGGTCGTCAGTGTACCGGTGAATACAACGGTCTTCGTGTTTTGCGCAATGTCGATAAAACCGCCCGGGCCGGTGATGCGCGGACCGAATTTTGTTGTGTTGACATTGCCTTCGCTGTCGAGTTCAGCCATACCAAGAACGGAGAGGTCTATACCGCCGCCATCATAAAAATCGAACTGGAATCCCTGGTCAATAATCGCTTCCGCATTATAGGTACAGCCGAAATCCTGTCCTGCAACCGGAACGCCGCCGTAAATACCCGGCTCAACAGTCATCATCAGTTCATCGGATACTTTCTCCTCGGCTGCCACAGAACCAACTAATGCTGGAATGCTGATCCCCAGGTTAAGCAAGGCGCCTTTGTGCGCTTCAAAAATAGCACGGCGGGCAAGAATTTTGCGCTGATCCAACGGCGCGGTACCGATGCTGTCCAGTGGTATTTTGCACTCGCCGGAGAAGGCCGGTTCATAGACATAGGAATAGGTCTGGCGGTGAAATTTATCCACGTCTGAACATTTCACAATATAATCAACAGCAACGCCCGGCAGTTTGATCTGCTGCGGATTGAGGGTGCCGGCTTTGACAACCCGTTCAACCTGCGCAATGACAATGCCGCCGGATGCCTTCGCCGCAAAGACCATGGATGCCGCTTCAAGCATCATTGCTTCTTTTTCCATTGAAATATTTCCATGTTCATCAGCCGTCGTACCTCTGAGTAAAACGACATCATAATTAAACGTCTTGTACTGAAGATATTCCTGTCCGTCAATTTCAACAACAGATACATAATCCACGCCGCTGTCTCTGGCCGCCTGGTTCATTTTGCCGCCTTCTATACGTGGATCAACAAAAGTGCCAAGGCCAACAGGGGTAACGATGCATGGCTTTTTGCCGGCTTTCGCGCGACATAAATGCAACATAACGCCCAATGGATAATTGAAGACTTCCACCTCGTTATTTGCAGCTATCTCTACCATATGTTTTTGCAGGCCGGTATGACTGGCAACGACGCGTTTGACGAGTCCCGGATGGGCCAGCCGGTCACAGCCGACCTGGTCACTGCCATTACTCTGGCTGGCATTCCAGATGGCCGTCAGATTTTTAGGGCTGCCGGTTTCAAGGAATCGTTGTTCAAGGGTATAGCTGTGTTCTTCAGGCTGACCAACTCCCATGAATCCAACAAAACCAATGCTGTCGTTATCTTTAATATGGGAAATTGCTTCTGCAGCAGTTACAAATTGAGGAATTGCCATAATAAGATGCTCCTTTCGCTTTTATGTTTTCTTTTATTTAAATCTTTATTTCAGGCCGCAGTATTCAGCCAGACCATCATAGTATTTCGGAAATGCCGGTGTGTTTGTCAGACCTGCGAATGGGGTAGGGATCCGTGCGACGCCGCCTTTATGTACAGCAATGATACCATCTGCTGTATCTTTGATCTTGCAGGCTGGAATGGCAAAAGCCACTTCATCATCCCCGGTAAGCCCAAAGACACGTTCGCCTCCGCCGTAGCAGAGAACAAGATCCGGTTCAAAATCACATTTATCTAACGGGCAGATCACAATACAGTGTGTTTCGGCTGCAGGCAGCTTCGGTGTAGATGCCTGTGTGCGTGCAGCAGCTTCATCATTACCGTTATACAGAGGTTTGCAGAGACAACCGCCTTTGATAAAATCAGGTTCTCCGACATAGCCGAGCATCACCTGGCTCACAGGACATGCCATATCATTCACATACAGAAAAAAGTATTTCTTTATTTTTTGGCCTTTTTAAGGATGTGATGTGAGATGTGCTATAATGCATCATTTGTGCACGCCTGCTCATCTGCACGTATTCTTTTAAGCTTTCTCGAAACTGTTGTCCGGTCAATACCAAGAACTTTGGCGATTTCGCTGGCGGAAGAGTACTGCTGAGCTGCATTGCACAGAAGCTGTTTTTCTACAAATTGTCTGGCTTCCTCAAGCGGCATCACGCCATTAACAATAATCTGGTTATCTTTGACGGTATTACTGCAATAATATTCCGGAAGATCTTCCGGTGTCAGCAGATCTTCTCGTGTCAGAACGATCATATTTTCAATACAGTTTTCAAGTTCACGGACATTTCCGGGCCAATCCAAAGACCGCAGGATTTTGGCCAGTGACTGAGATAATACCTTTTGCCTGTTATATTTCCTGTTGCAGCGTTCGAGGAGATACATAGCCAGAGGAATGATATCATCCCGGCGCTGACGCAGCGGAGGAATATAGAAATCGACAACATTCAGCCGATAGAACAGATCCTGA